>CAYSXS010000007.1:0-50017 GCA_964435065.1 uncultured Gammaproteobacteria bacterium | reverse complement strand
GGGACTTTAACCCACTGGATAATTAGAGCTTAGCTTGGCGCTTCTCATATATTTATTATATCAAAAAAAGCTGGTTTTTTCAGCTTTTTATCTTTTCGGCATATATTTATCCATCTCTTGTTTGAGTTCTATCTCTTCTTTAATCTTGGGTATTTTAACTTTAATGTAACTTATAATAAATATGAGCCACACAATTAATCCTATTAACCACAACAATATCCAAAAAGGTGATCCAAAGAAATTAATTTGTTTTGCTCTGAAAAAAGTAACCACTAAACCAAGAAAACCCATAGTTGATAGAAAGAAATAGAATTTAGACCAGATATTACGTAAAGGTGTGTTCTTTTGGTTTTTCTTAACCATTGCTTTGCAAGCAAACCCTAATATCAACATTAAAGCAAAGAATATATACAAAACACTTAAAACACCTTGAAACAAAGGTTCCGGACTTAAATCAAACCAATAACTTAAAGTGAATAGATTTCCTATGTTTTCGATAAATAGTTGCATACGATTATATTTTAATCTATTTTATACTTTTTTGTCAAAACAAAAACCATCCTTTAAAAGGATGGTTAAATATTTTAATATTTTTTTATTATTTAATAAAAATCATTCCATAATGATATTGACCTGCTTCAAACTGTTTATCAAAACTTAAACCAACTTCTTGTCCCATATCTGTTAACTCTTTTGGTGATATTTTTTTATCTGGTTCTGGGCCCAATGGAAACCTTCCTTCTTTCCAGTCAATTACTAAAACTTTTCCACCACTTTTTACCATACGTGCTGCTTCTTTAAGAACAGCCAGTCCATCTTTATTTTGAAAAAGAACATTAATAATTAATCCATAATCCAAACTTTCGTTGTTAACTCTACATGCCCCATACTTTTCCAGGTTGGACCATATAATCTTAATATTGTTTAACTTTAACTCTTTAGCTTGACTCTCAATATTTGATAAAACAGACTTTAAAATATCTACTGCATAAACCATTCCATTTTCTCCAACAATCTTAGCTGTTTGTAAAACAAAATATCCGGCACCACCGCAACCAAAATCTCCTACATATGAACCAGAAGTGATATTTAAATTTTCTTTTAAAATTTGTTGTGGGTTCAGGAGTTCATTTCCTCCTGGTACTTTTTGATGCATCATATGTTTTATATTATATTTCTTTATTTAATATTTCTTCTATTGGTTTATATGTCACTCTGTGTATTTCACTTAATCCATGACTATCTAAAGCATCTCTGTGTCCTTGTGTTCCATAACCTTTATGTTTATGGAAGTTATATTCTGGATAGAATTTATGATAATGGTTTAATAGATTATCACGTACAACCTTAGCAACAATTGAAGCCGCAGCCACAGACATAATTTTATCATCACCTTTAATAACAAACTCGTGTTCGTGTTCTGGTTCAAAAAACTTTATTCCATCAAATATTAAATAGTCTGGGTCAACATTTATTTTATCAATAGCTTTTAAAAAAGCTTGTTTGTTTGCTTGCAAAATACCCTCTTCATCAACAACAGTATGAGGAACAACTCCAGCTGCCCATGCTAAACTATTTTTAATAATTTGTAAAAATAGTTTTTCTCTTTTTAAAGCACTCAATTGTTTAGAATCTTTAATCCCTTTGATTTTAAACTTTCTTGGTAGCACCACAACACCCGCAACCACTGGTCCAGCCCAAGACCCCCTACCAGCTTCGTCTAAACCAGCTATGTTGTCATAGCCCTGCTTCCATAGTTTATTTTCGTATCTTAAATTCATACATATATTATATCATTTTTATAGATTCTTTAAAAACAGAAAGGTCCGCATTTGATTTTAATTCAAATTACGGACCAATACTTTTAAAAAACTTTCCTTATCCACAGCACCACAAAAAAGATTCAGCGGTTCGTTTTCAAATAAATCTATATTCTCCCGGTACGTATCGTGGATTTTTATAAAGGTTTTAAAAGACCAAGAAGAACTTCCAAACCTCATAAATGTTAAAAGAAAATCTATATAAGAGCGTATGTCTTCTCTAATATATTCTTTCTTTATTTGTAGAAAATCTTCTTCCAATTTTTCTCCTTTATTTTGATTGTTTAATCAGATACTCATATGCAGCCAAGGTGGCTACTGTGCCATCCCCCGCTGCAATGTTGTTTTGTTTGAATACCTTATTTGTTACATCACCAGCAGCAAAGATCCCTTGCTGGCTAGTACTTTGTTTTTCATCTATTTTAATTTGATTGTATTTATCTTTCTCAACCAGATTACCTAAAAAATCACTATTAGGCACTGATCCTATTTCAACAAAAACACCTTGTACTTTTAATTCTTTTTCTTGGCCTTCTTTCTCTGTATATTTAATTCTTTCAACAAACTTATCTCCATAAATTTCTTTTATCTTAACTTCTGGTACAAACTCTACCTTGTCAGATTTTAATATTTCTTCTTGCAAAACCTTATCTCCTTGTATTTCTGGCAATACATCAATTAGATATATTTTACTTGAATAGTTTAATAAATCAATAACAGCTTCTAGCCCAGCATTACCCGAACCAACAACCACTACCTCTTTATTTTTAAACATAGGAGCATCACAGGTTGAACAATATGCTACGCCTTTTCCATCAAATTCTTCTTCTCCTGGTACACCAAGTTTACGATGATGTCCACCAGCAGTAACTATTAAGGTTTTAGCTTGAAAGCTTTCTCCTTGTTCTGTTTCAACAGTAAAGATGTCTTCTTTTTTTTCAACCTTACTGACTTTTTCATTGTCTTTAATTTCTAAATCTTCTTGTGCTCTTACGTGCTCCTCAATTTTTTTAGCAAAATCAAAACCTGAAATTTCTTTTTCACCAATCCAGTTTTCAATTGTTGCAGAAACAGCAGACTGCCCACCAAAACTTTCTGTAATTAATACAGCTTTCATTTTTTTTCTTGCTGCATAAATAGCAGCTGCACACCCAGCAGGGCCTCCGCCAATTATTATTGTATCGTAGATCATATTTTTTATTTTATTTATTAATTTATCTTACAACATTTTAACACGAAAAGAAAACTATTTTACTTCCTCGGCTGCTCGCCAAGCTAATAAGAAAAAGTTCTTGTAAGTTTTAGCTAAATCTTCTGATTCTATCAAAACTCCAAAAAGGTTATCTAAGGAAACAATAAAAAGCTTATTGTTAGTTATTACAGAATCAGCAAATACAGGTAAATCTTTAGGCATCATCTTAACTTCTCTCTGTTTGCCTTCTTTTTTAGCATATTCTAACCCCTCTTTGCTGTACGAAACAATCTCCTTTGAGCTTTTATACCCAGTAACACAATTTCTTTTCCAATACCCAAGAATATCAGGAAATATATCAAGTAACTTTTCAGAATCTGTGCCAAAATAGCAGGCATCCTTAATTGGAAATAGAATTTTTGTATATATATTCTGAATTTCTTCTTTGCCCTCATAGTATCTTATCTTAGGTTTTGGTCCTTTATTAAATTTAGCTTCAAAAAAAGGTAACAGGTCTTTAAAATTATCCATCTTTTCTTTAAATTTATTCAACAATAATTCAGGTTTCTCAGCAGAATACAAGGTTGTGCTCTTTTTACCTACTTTTGTTACAAACCCTTTATTAAAAAGGCCATCTAGAGATAAATAACAAGTAGGGCGTTTAACTTCTGCTTTTTTAGATATATCTGAAACACCAGAGTTTCCTAATTCTAACACAGCTAAATATATTTTAGCTTCAGTTTGAGTTAAACCCATGTCTTGTAGCACTTTTTGTTCAACCATACATTTAGTATATATTATATACTACAATGTGTCAACATTTCTGACAACATAGTATGTATTTAAGCTAATATTAGCTTCCGTACTTGTCATAATTGTTGACACTCTACGTTTTATGTTGTATACTCTAATTGTTAACAAAAAACAGTTCATTAAAACCTAACCGAAAGGAAAGAAAAATGAAAACAGCCAAGTTAGTAGTAATCTGTCTTGTAATTCTAGTAAGTTCAGTTAAGGCCCAAAACCTCGTTATTGGTGGTTTCGGGACAATCCCCCCTGTTGGAGCCGCTGTGTTTGGTGGTTTAAGTGGCTCTACGATAGGAGTTACTGCGTCTTACTTTGGTCACGACATTGCATCTGTTGATTTAACTATCAATTCCTTGCAATTAATGATCAGCCTTGGTGGCAGGATTGCGCTTAAAAATAGAGACAAAGGTTTTGATTTCGTCTCTGTTCTATATACTCCAGAACTTCACAGTTCCGGTAATTGGTTGCTTCTTGGGCTGGTTGGTATTAATTTCAATGTTGGGCCATATGTGCCTAAAGAAATTAAAAAACAACCAGTGTTCGGGCTGTGTCTTGTTAAAGTTTTATAGTTATTTTATTCACCCCAATGTTCCATATGGAACATTGGGTTTTTCTTTTCCACCAAAACCCTGCTTTTTTAAGACTTATTCACAATTTGTCTACACTGGTCTTGACATATTCTATTGTTCCATATGGAACAATGCTTTTTTCAGCTAATATTAGCCCAAAACATAATATGTCTAGACCATCCTAGACATATCCTTTAATGTTCCATATGGAACATTAAATTTAACCTAACCTTAGCCCATACTAACACCCCTGTTCCATATGGAACATTCTAACACAAATTGTTAATTAGTTTTCCACCAAAACACATACATTCTTTAAGTTATCTACAATTTGTCTACACTAGTCTAGACAATATATTTTAGACCCCAAACTGATAACTTGGATTGTTCCACATGGAACATTAAACTCTAAGCTAATATTAGTTAAATATCCATTGTTCCAGATGGAACAATCTTCCTTTTTGATCTAGTTATCTATTTTATATGTTCTTAGTGTTCCCAAAAAAACCTGTCTTTTTTCAAAAACACGCTTTTTTTAGTGTTTTTGCCTTACATTAGCCAAAAGAGCTGTTTTTCCCAAAAAAACCTGTCTTTTTTCAAAAACACGCTTTTTTTGGTGTTTTTGCCTTACATTAGCCAAAATAGCCCTTTTAGCCACAAAAGACAGTCTACGTCAAATATTGGAAATGTGGTATAATATATTTTAGATAACATAAAAACCTCCTTAGTAGGAGGTTTTTATGGTGGACCATACTGGATTTGAACCAGCGACCTCTTGCATGCCATGCAAGCGCTCTAGCCAACTGAGCTAATGGCCCTATTGTCCCTGGCAGGAATTGAACCTGCATCTAAAACTTAGGAGGTTCTTATTCTATCCGTTGAACTACAGGGACTTATATAAATAATTAAACCTTCTTTGAGAATACATCTAAAGAAGGTTTAAGTAAATGTTTAATAATGAAGTATGTGCAAAAATGAGCAATAAATTAATAACTTAGAAAACACAAACAAACAGATTGCTCATCTGCTTCTTGGTATAATATTAAATTGTGTTGCGCGCAACTTTACAACTAAGAATACCTCAATAAATTGTGAAAGTACTTGGTTATGAAGTCGATCTTCAATATAAACAAAATACTGAAGACACCTATATTATACCACTCCTTAACTAAAATTAAAATCTTTACAATGTGGATAAATCAAGTTAAGCTTAAAACATAAATATTATTAAATATATATAAATATATGTCTAGAGAAAAAGAAGTAGAAACAATTATTGGTTCAACTGTAAAAGTTGAAGGTGATTTTAAAGGAAATGGAGATGTTGTTGTAGAAGGAGAAGTAAGCGGTAAACTTTCAACAAAAGGCAACCTTAGTGTAGGAGAAAACGCTAAAATTAACGCTTCTGTGGCTGCTGCTAACGCGATTATAGCCGGAGAGGTAGTTGGAGACCTAAAAGTAAAAGAAAGCCTAGAATTGACCTCAAAGGCCAGAGTTACGGGTGATATTGAGGTTAAAACATTAACTGTTGCCACTGGAGCTTCAATTAATGGAAATATTAAAATGGAAGAGTTTAAAACAAAAGAAATTGAGGAAAAACAAACAGAAGAAGAGAAGTAGACAGGAGTTAATATAATATGTACCAATATATATATGACAGCTTCCTGTCTAATAAGAAGTATGACAAAGAATTAATGCAAATTGAGGCTAAATTGATTGATTTAGGAATAAAAGGCAAGATCCACAAGCTAAATGTATTAAAAAACTTTGAATCATACATAAAAGGTATTGCAGACAAAAAAACTGGCTGTTTAGTTGTTGTTGGAGACGATAGAACTGTTGCTAAGGTATTAAACACTTTGGCAGAAAAAGATGTTGTTCTGGGTATTATTCCTATAGGAGACAGAAACATTATTGCAAACTTCTTTGGTATTCCTAAGGGGGGAAAAGCTTGTGAAACATTGGCTGCAAGGAAGATAGAAGAAATTGATTTAGGAAAAGTCTCTGGTCAATTTTTCTTATCTTCAGTAGAAGTCTTTGGTGAGGGTGTTTCAATATTGTGTAATGACAAATATGAAATAAAAGGATTACCTAAAACAGAAAAAATTGGGATATACAACCTGTGCCTTGAAGGACCGAATATAAACATATTTAATCCTCAAGATGAAGAGTTAGAACTAATATCCTTCCCCAAGAAAAGCAAAGGTATATTTGGATTAAAAAAACAAAACCTTAAAAAATCTTTAATTAAAATTAAAAAAGCTAAAATACTATCTTCCTCAAAAACAAGTTCTGTTATTATTGACGGAGGAAAAATTATTAAAACACCTGTTGAGGTTTCTGTATCTTTAAAGAAACTAAAAGTTGTAGTAGGGAAGGGAAGGAAGTTTTAATTTATTTTTATGAATGATGAATTCTTTATGAACGAAGCGTTAAAGGAAGCCAAGCTGTCCCTGAAAGAGGGGAATTGGCCTATTGGTTGCGTGATTGAATTAGGTGGAAAAATTATTGCACGTACACACAACCAAGTTTATACAAATCAAGACAAAACGGCCCACGCAGAAATGTTAGCTCTAAAAAAAGTTCAAGGCACTTTACGTAAAAACAAAAGAATGGCCACACTATATTCCACATACGAACCCTGTCCAATGTGTTTCGGAGCTATAATTTTAAGTAAAATAAAAAGAGTTGTTGCTGGCGCAAACATAGACAGAAGTGGAGCAATGTTTTTAAAAAAAAACTTGCCCGAACTATTTAAACAAGACCATTTGTGTGTAGACTTAACTAATGGAATCTTAGAAAGTCAGTGTCGAGAAATCTTCTTACAAGGAAAACCAACACAAAAACTAATAGAAAAAGGATTAATAAAAACCGACTAATCGTCGGCTTTATCAATGACCTAAATTAAATAAAAAATTTATTTTTCTTTCATCATCGCACCCTGTGCGATTTTTTGTTTGTTTTCTTTTTTAACCAATACATTTTTTTTAATACCCAAGTCTTCTACAACCATTTTCTTTTCTGTAATTTCAATAACTTGTCCTCTAGAGATTATTAAATCACCTTTGATTAAACCCGCAGTTAAGCTCGAGGGCTTAACAACATATTCTAAAACACTCTGAGAATCAATATCAATATTAAAACTCTCAACCTTACCAAGTTGGTCTCCTGATTGTGTTTCTACAATCATTCCGTCTATTTGTTTATTTGATATCTTCATTGTCTTTAGTTAATTCTTTACTTTCTGGTTGTTTAATAACTGTTGTATTTTCATTAATTTTAACTTCTTGGGTTTGTTTTTTCTTTTCTTGTCTACTGAATATATACATTTGCTGTACGCCCGTTAAAATGGTTGTAATAAACCAATAAAGGGTTAAACCACTTGGTAAAGATAAACCAATAAATACAGTTATCAAAGGCATAAAATACATCATCTGTTTATTCATAATAGATGTTATGGCTTCATCTTTTGCTCCTGGAACACTAGGTTGTTTTTTAGAGATCAACATTTTTGAAACCCAAAACTGTGCTGCTCCTGCCAAAATTGCTAAAATAAAATTTGCTTTTGCTAAATCGAGCAGCCCAAAAGACATTGAATTAATGGTTCCTGGATTTTGAACAAATGAATATAGAATTTCTAAACTTTGATTATTAGTTAATCCTTTTCTAAAAACCTGATACACAGCAATTAAAAATGGAAATTGAATTAACAAAGGAAGGCAAGAAGAAAAAGGAGAAATCTTTTCTTTTTTATATAAAGCCATTGTTGCCTTAGTCGTCTCTTGCTGATTATTCTTATACTTCTTTTTAATCTCTTCCATCTTTGGTTGTAAATCTTGTAAAGCTTTTTGTCCTTTAATGCTTTTTACAGATAATGGATGTAAAATTAATTTAATAATTATAGTTAAAACAATAATTGCTAAACCAATATCATGTCCTGGAACAATGTTGTATAACCAAACCAATAAATTAAATATTGGTTCATAAAGTATTGTGTTATATAAATCTGCGATCATAATTTTCTATTCTAGTGGTTCCCATCCACCCTGGTTAAACGGGTTGCATCTTAAAATTCTTTTTATTCCCAAAAAACTCCCTTTTAGAATACCATATTTATCAATTGCTTGGTAGGTATAATCTGAACATGTTGGTCTAAATTTACAAACACCTAAAGGTTTGAAAAATTTTAAAAATCCACCATGGTCTGGGGAAATATATTTCTGGTAAAACTTAATTATTTTTAATATTATATATCTCATCTTGACAAAAATCTTGTTTTAATATATATTACATACACCCACCAAACTGGTGGTTGTTAGTTACTTTTATCCCAGACGGACCAAGTGGTTTGTCTGGGGTTATTTTTTACCTAAATTTCAATATTTGACAAATATTTTATATTAAAGTACTTTGAATTTAGGATGTTAAGACATTAAAACACTTAGCATCTAAATTTATGCTCTTATTGACCTCAAACTCGGTTAATGTAGGAGGCCCTCACAAACACACAGGCTTTTACTGATGTGGTACAGTGAGGGTATTTTTTTACAAAATTTTGGCTTTTTTTAGCAAAAGTTCCATTTTTTCCTTGATTTCTTGAAAATCAAGGTTTTTTGTTTGTTCTCTGGTTAATATCATTACATCAAAACCTTGTTTTAAGTCTTTTTCATGATTTTTAATAATATCTCTAAATCTTCTCCGTATCTTGTTTCTAACAACAGCCCTCTTATCTACTTTTAAATTAACCACAATTCCATATCTGTTGTGTTTTAGATTGTTTTTAAGTATTTTAAAACCAAATTCTTGAGAAAAAAAAGATTGGCCTTGTTTTGCCAGCTTCTCAAAATCTTTTTTATATTTCAATGTTGAATACATAATATTAGGCAGATAACTTGGTTCTACCCTTAGCGCGCCTAGATTTAATCACATTTCTTCCTGCAGGAGTACTCATTCTAGAACGGAATCCATGTCTTCTTTTTCTTTTTAAGTTTGATGGTTGATATGTTCTTTTTGGCATATTATTACCTAGTCTTAGCTATTTATCTTTTATTTATTATCTATACAAATAATATACTAAAAATATGCAGTTGTCAATAAATATTTTTACACTAAAACTTACACACCCTTAGTCCACACCTTATTCACTTTTAACGTATTCTTTTATACATCTTTAAGTGTTACAATTATTAAAGTAATAAAAAGAGATTTTAAAACATATTTTTTAAGCTAAAATTAGCTAAAATTAAATATCAAAAATTAAAAAACAAAAACATGACAAATGAACAACTTTGGCAAGCTATTTTAGGAGAACTTGAATTAACCTTAAGTAAGGCTAATTTTACTACTTGGTTTAAAAATACTTTCATTATTAAACAAGAAAACAATGGAATTGTTGTTGGTGTTCCTAATGCTTTTACAAAAGCTTGGTTAGAAAACAAATACCAAGAAGGTATATTAGACGCATTAAAGCATATTTCGGGGAATGAGCTAAAACAAGTGTTTTATCAAGTCCAACTAAAACCCAAAAACTCTGATGTTGTTAATTTAAAAGAAAAAATACAAAATATCCAGTCTGAACCAGAAATTGAAGAAAAAATAGAGACAAAAGGCAATCAATATGGATTAAATACTAAATACACATTCGATAAGTTTGTTGTAGGTAAAAACAACGAATTGGCTCATGCAGCAGCTAAGGCCGTTGTAAAGTCTCCTGGAACGTCATATAACCCGTTATTTGTATATGGAGGAGCTGGATTGGGTAAAACTCACTTAATCCAAGCAATAGGTCACGAATTATTAAAGAAAAATCCAGATACTAAACTAATTTTTGTTTCTTGTGAAAAATTTACCAATGAGTTCATTTATTCCATTAGAAACAATAAAACTAATGACTTTCAAAAAAAATACAGAAACGTAGATGTTTTACTTATTGACGATGTACAGTTTTTGGCCAATAAAGAACAAACTCAAGAGCAGTTTTTTCACACCTTTAACGATTTACACCAAAAAGACAAGCAAATCATATTATCATCAGACAGACCACCTAAAGCTATTAATATTGAACAAAGATTGCAGTCTAGGTTTGAATGGGGGATGATAGCAGACATATCAGAACCAGATTATGAGGTAAGATTGGCTATTCTTGAACAAAAGCTAATTGATAAAAAGTTTTCTTTAGATAAAAAAGTTATTGAATACATGGCCGAAAACATTCAGAACAATATTAGGGAACTGGAAGGTGCTTTAAATCGAATATATGCGTATTACCAGCTTAAAAACGAGAAACCCGATGTAGACGAGGTTAAAACAATTTTACAGTCTATAAACACAATTACACCAAGAAGTTCATTAACAGCTAAAAACATCTTAGGTGAGGTGTCTAGGTTCTATGATATTACCTTAGATCAATTAACAGGATCTTCAAGAAAGAAAGAATTGGTTGTTCCAAGACAAATATGTATGTATATTATGAGAGAAGAGATTAAGGCGTCTTTCCCAAACATTGGTCATGAGCTTGGTGACAGAGATCACACAACAGCAATGCATGCATATGAAAAAATTAAAGATGAGGTTGAAAAGAATGAAAAAATCAAACAAGATATTGTTTTAATTAAACAAAAACTATACTCAGGACAATAATTGGTTGTTAATAAGTAGATAAAAAGTTGTGGATTAAGTGAATAGTTATTAACAGAAAAAACCATTTTTCAACACCCACCAAATTTAATCCACATTTCAAAATATTTTTCCCATTTCTTTTACACACTTTAATTTTCTTAATTATTAATTAAAACTAAAGACTAGAGTGTTTAAAAGACTTATCAACTTTTCCACCACCCTTATTAATATTATTATATTCTTTTAAATAAATAACTAATAAATAATAAGCATATGAAAATAATTTGCAAACAAGAAAATTTAATAGCAGGACTTTTTAAGGTTTCTCATTTAACTGGGAAAAATTTTAATCTTCCAATATTAAATAATATATTAATAAAAGTGGAAAACGGAAACATTGAATTAGCTGCAACAAATTTAGAGGTGGGCGTTAAAACAATTGTTAGAGGTAAAGTAGAGGAGGAGGGAAGAATAACTGTACCAGCCAAAATATTAACAGAATATGTTGGTTTAATTAATGGAAGCGAAAACATAACTTTAGAAACCCAAGAAGACAAATTAAAAATATCGAGTCATGGTTGGCAAACTAAGATTAAAACCAACCCAGCTGAAGACTACCCCCTTATCCCAGAAGTGGAAAACAAGAAGGATATAAAAATGAAAGTACACGAATTTAAGAATATGTTAGACCAGGTTTTGTTTGCTGCTTCTTTTGATGAAACAAGGCCAGAATTAACAGGTGTACTGGTTTGGTTTAAAAATAATGAATTAATTTTAACAACCACAGATAGTTACAGATTGGCGGAAAAAAAGACAGGTTTAGAAAACGGCCCAGCACAGGAAGATAAGATAGTTATTCCTGTTAGAACAATGCAAGAGCTATCAAGAATTTTGGGCGATGAAGATAGTGAAATGCAAATATTTATTGAAGAGAATCAAGTTAAATTTAGTTTTCAAGAAACCTCTTTAATGTCCAGATTAATTGAATCTGAATATCCAGATTACAAACAAATTGTTCCTGTAAATTTTACAACAAATGTAGAGTTTAATACCAACGAAGTAATCAAGGCAGTTAAGGCTTCTAGCTTATTTGCCAAAACAGGAATCTTTGATATTACTTTAAGTTTTGTCAAAGACGAATTAACAATCAAATCTGTAAATAGTCAGGTGGGCGAGAATGTAATTAAAATTAAAACTCAAGGTGGACAAGAAACTCCAATTGAAGTTGTCTTTAATTATAAATATCTTTTAGATGGATTGAATAATATGAATTCAGAAAAAACAAAGATATTTATTAATTCTTCAAACACGCCTGTAGTTTTCAAGCCTTCAAATAATGAGAAGTATACATATTTAATAATGCCGATTAAACAATAAAAAACAAAGATTAAAAAAATCCACCGTTTTTGGATCGGTGGATTTTGTGTCCTGTATTCTTAAAATATTACCTAGTATCTTCCGTGGGCCTCGAATGTCACCCGACCAATTTTAGGAAATATCTTTATGTTTCCAATTGTCGGTAAGGGGGATACTTTTTTGATTTTTTTAAGTAATTCCCTACCAGCGTACACCTTGTCCAAGGTATAAAAATTATGCTTACCTTTCTCGTAAGCCCTCCGGGAATTATAGTCATCAATCCCATCAAAAAAAGAAATAGGTTGATTTAAAATTGAATCAAGAGGGATTTTTGCAAAATTTTCGATTTCTTTCATTATTGCGCCGACCAGATCATTAACAGCCCCCTCGGCGGTTACATGGCGGTCTTTTGATTTTGTATCGTGAACATACGGAAGGCTCGCCTGTACTTCATACAAAACGGTTGGTTCTCCTTTTGTTTTCATCCAGAATTCACCATTACTTACTAACCATATTTTATCACCTTTTTGATTTTTTGTTACTTTCCCCCATTTGATTTTTCCGTAAAATGGAGTCGGAGTAGTTTTTTTGGTCAATTTAGCTTTTGCGGGAGTGTCAACGGTTGTTTTGAGGATAGTGGTAGTAACAGTTTCCGTCGTGTCTTTTTTTGCGACTACAACCTTTACCTGTTTTGTTTCTTTTTTTTCTTCAATAATTGGTTTTCTGATGGCAACTTTAGGTGTCTTAGAAACCACTTCTTTTTTGGTGGTAACTTTGGCGGGTTTTTCTAGAGCAGTCACGACCACCCCTCGCCTTGTTTCTGTTTCTGGTTGTTTTTTGTTATTTAAATAAACAACCAAGAAAATAGAAACAATACACGAAACGATTAAAATTAAATTCTTTTTCATTTTTAAATCTCCTAAAAAAATTAAAAGTTTATTTGTTTAAATGTTCTTTTTTTGTTATCTATACCATATCATATAAGTCTGGAATAGTCAAGTATTTTATCCACAAGGTGTATGTTTGGGCTAAAATTAGGTAAATAAAAACAAACTTTAAAATAAGTTTGTTTTTTGTTATTTTTTCAAGGACAATTAGTAGCTTTTCTGAAACCAGCACTCATAGCTTCTTGCTCTGTGCAGAAATATTGCTCACCCTTACGTGTATCTATTTTAACGGAGTTATAATTATCACACCCTGGTATTAGATATGTTTTACCAAAGCCTTTTTCTGAAATGTTGCCTTTAATAATACAATTTTTATTTTCTGGTTCAGAATTTTCTTGACGCTTGTTTATGTTGTCTGGAACATAGTCGCACACACCCCACATCCCAAGTTTGTTATTGTAAGCATACCATTGAGCTGAAGAAATAATTTTTTGATAACGGTTATCAGGAGGGCTAGGCATGTATCTTACAAAACCATTTTTTGCTAAATACTGTTCAACTAACAGGTCGTCGCCACCTGATTCATTTGGCAAAACAACATAACGAAGCAATCTTTCATATCTATCTTTTTCTGAAACATCTTTAAGTAATCTAACATGTTTATTATTGATCAAATCTATTAATGCCTGTGTTGATTCTTTATAATAACAAGCTCCTTTTTCTGGGGCGTTGATATTTATAAACCGAACCCGTTCCCCACCTTCAATTTTAAAAGTATCGCCATCAATTACAGACTCAACTAAATATAAGGGTGAGTCAGCTGAAAAATATTTTATTACTTCTTTTCCTGGCTTACTAAGGCTTCCAGCCAAAATACCAACCAGAAAGATAATAGATATTATGATAATGTTTTTCTTTTTTGTATATTTCATGAAAAATCACTAAATATTAAAATTTATTTCATCACTCTTTATTGTTTTGTTGTTATTGTTTGTTGTTAAAGTATAAATTTTATAACTACCTGGTTCTTGTGGAATATCGTTCCATGTAAATGTGATTTGTGAGTTATTTATTTCTTTATACCCTAACCATGAAGAATTATTAGAAGGGTTAATCAAATAAAAATCAACCTTTTTGTAATGATCTGGGTTAGATATATTAACAATAACAGGATAAGGAAAACTTTCTTCAATTAAAGTGTCATTATCTTTTGGTTGAATAAAAGTTACTGGTTGAGAATATTGACTTGGTAAATTTAAATTCAAAGCAATAGATTGTATTTTTGAATTTTCAACATCATCCTTAGAAACAACCCTTAAGGTATATGAACCGTTTTGAAAACCAATCACTTGATAGTTTTCTAAATTAAAAGGTTTTGATTCAATTGATTCTAATAAGGTATCGTCTAACCAATACTCTACTTTAGTTACGCCTCTTTTTGACGAGGTTGAAATATTGACAGTTAAGCCAGGGGAGGTAAGTGTTGTGTTGTTGTTTGGTGAATTAATTTCAAGTTGTGGAATGTTTTCTGGTATATGAACGGTATCTTTTTCTGTTGGTAGATTTGTATTTGTTTCATAACCATTTTCTTCTGCCCACTTTACAACAGCTTCTTCCCAACGTTCATAATTTTCATCCTGATAAGGATCTCCTGGGGTTGGACCTAAAGGATTGTTTTTGTTTACATAGTGTAACATAGAATGAACTTCACGATATATCTTTTCTTCAACTTGAGATTCTGGGGTATGTTCGGTTGCTAATTTTCCTGTAGTTTTATCAATCCTTATCTTTATTTCTCCTGCAAGATCTCCGTTTAACATTGGTTTTTCTGGAAGTTCATATTCTTTGGGTTTAGTAAAACTTTCTACTTCGGTATCTTTAGTAACTTCTCTCATATACCTGTTCCAGATTGGTGCTGCAACATTTCCTCCAGCAGCAGCCCCCCTCATTGCTTCACCTCTAGTGTTTCCAACCCAGACACCAGTTACAATTGACGGCGTAAAGCCCATAGTCCAACCGTCCTTGTAATCGTTGGTTGTTCCTGTTTTGGCTGCAACGGGTCTGCCCGGCAATGTAAGAAGGTTTTGTTCTCCAAATACATATGCCCTGGCACTGTTGTCTGACATGACATCTGCTATTTGTCTTGCTATTTCTTTGTCTATAACCTTATTTCCTTTAGCTTTTTTTGGTTTAAATTCTTCTAATGTTTTACCTTTACTGTTTGTAATTTTTAGAATAGCTTGTGGTGGATAATATTTTCCGTCCTGAGCCAAAGCAGTAAAAGCAGATACGTGCTCTAGAAGTTTTACTTCACCGCCACCCAAAACTAAGGACAGTCCAAAACGTGATCTATCTTCAAAGGTTGTATAACCAAGGCTTTCTGCTAAATCTATTACATTGTCTGCACCTGTTAAATACATTGTTTTAACAGCGGGAGTATTTAATGAACCAGCAAAAGCTTTTCTTATTGAAACTGGTCCAAAATTTGTATCGTTATAGTTGTGTGGTTCATAATCATCTGGATCTGATTTAAAGTTAGTAATTAAATCAAACAAAATTGTGTCTGGTGAAAAACCCTTAATAAAAGACGCCGTGTATACAATTGGTTTAAAAGAAGATCCAGGCTGTCTTGGTCGGATAGCAACATTGACTGCTCCATCAATGTCTTCGTCAAAATAGTTTGCAGAACCAACCATTGTTAAAATCTCTCCTGTATTTGCTTGCATCGAAACCAAGGCCGCATTGTTTGCATTATAGTTTTCTAGATTTTTTTCAACCTGTTCTGTAATTATTTGTTCTGCAATTTTTTGTTTTTCTAAATCTAATGTTGTTATTATCTCTAGCCCGTCTTCGCTGATTGCTTTTTCTCCATATTTTTCAGCAGCCAATTCTTTAACATAAAAGATAAAATGAGGGGCAACAATTGAGCTTGATATTTGAGAAAATTCTAATTCAATTTGTTTTGCAGCTTCTGCTTTTGCCTCTGGAACATATCCTTCTTCTACCAACGAATCTAGAATCCAATCTTTGCGCCACAAAAGCTTATCTTTATTGGATCCATAGGGTGATAAAAACGAAGGCGCCTGAGGTAAGGCAGCTAAAGCTGCTGCTTCTGCTAAATTTAATTCAGCTGTTGGTTTATTGAAATATTTTTTAGCTGCTGCTTCTACTCCATAAGCTGTTCCACCGTATGGAATTTCATTTAAATACATTTCAAATATTTCATCTTTAGTAAACTTTCTTTCAAGCTGCCAGGTTAGAATAAGTTCTTTAATTTTACGAGTGTATGTTTTTTCTGGTGAAAGTAGGGCGTTTTTGATAAACTGCTGAGAAATCGAAGATCCACCGACCCTAGAGTTTGAACTAAATATGTTAAGAAATATAGATCTTAATATTCCCTTAAAGTCTATTCCTCCATGAGAATAGAACTTTCTGTCTTCTGCTACCAAGGTGGCCCACTTAACATTGTCTGGAATATCTTTTAACTCCAATTTTGTTCTTGTAAAGTCACCGCTACCTGAATCATATAGTAAAGTTTCACCTGTTCGGTCGTAGAACTTAGCTGCACCTGTTTGATGCTTTGTTAATAGGTCTGTGGTTTCTGGAAGTTCTTTAGAAAACCAAGCAACTGTTCCCGCCAAAGTAATTGACCCTAGAATTATTAGGATTATGATTATTTTTACAACTTTTTTGAGTAATTTTTTAAAGAAACCATTACTGTCTTTGTTTTTATGGCGAACATGAAAAGAAGAAGCTTTTTTTTCATACTTCTTAATGACTTGTTTTTTTCTCTTAGCTGTATTTTTTTTCCACGTTTGTGGAGATTTTCTATATTGCATATATTATTTACATTAATGATCCAAGTAAGATTATTTGATCACCTAATTTAGATTTAACAATTTGAGTTTTTCTTAAAAGTGGTTTTGTGTTTTGTTTATAGAATTCTTTTCGTATTTCTTTAAGGATGTGTGGGTGTTCCATTAAGCCACCACCCAAAACAAAAGCTTCTGGATTTAAAATTGTTGCTAAATTACTTAAACCAGTAGCAATGTTTGGAATAATTATTTTGTTAGCTTTTTTCTCCCCATATTTGTTTGCTATTCTTTGCCAAGCTCTTCCTGATGCAATGGTTTCCCAACAATATTTATTACCACAGCCGCAGGTTGGAACAGCTCCAACCCAACTACCAGATATTTTCATGTGCCCAGCTTCTCCTGCTAAATTGTTTTCCCCTCTTAAAAGTTCTCCGTTAGAAATAATTCCTCCACCAATACCTGTGCCAAAAGTTAAAGCAACGAAGTTTTTGTATACTTTGCCATAACCGTATATATTTTCTGCTTTAACAAAACACTTAACATCGTTGTCTATTAAAACAGGAACTTTAAATTCTTTTTTTAATATATCTGCTAATTTAATATTCTTGAATTTAGGATTAAAGTTTGTAGTAGATATTATCGTTTTGTTTTTTACATCAACCTGGGCAGCAATAGCAATTCCTATCTTTTTTACATTTTTGTCCCACAATTGATCAATAACAAACTTAATGTTTTTTACTATTTCGTTGTTGGTTGACCTTGATTTACTGGGTTTTTTTATTGTTTTAATTATTTTATTACCAGAAACAAGTCCTGCTAAAATCTTTGTGGCTCCTATATCTAGGGCAATTGAGTATTTAGGCATAATATTGTTGTTAATTACGAGTTTATTATATAACAAAAAACTGGCTTTTGACCAGTTTTTTGTTTATATTAGCTAAATATTTTTTATTTAGATTTTTTAATGCAGTGTTTGATTATTTCTTTTACTATATTTGTGTCTGTTATTTTTTCTATTTCTAGTCCAGGATTGGAATTAACCTCAACAATCATGTTTTTACCATTTTTGTCTTTTATGATGTCTACTCCCGCATAGTCTAATCCTAAGATTTTGGTTGCTTTTATTGCCATTTGCTTCATTTCTTTTGTTGGTTCTATTTTTTCACCATTTCCACCTTTTGCTACATTTGAACGAAATTCTATTCCAGAACCCTTTCTTTTCATTGCAGCTGCAACCTTATTGCCTACTACAAATATTCTATAGTCTGTTGAATTTGATTCTATGTATGGTTGGATTAATAAGTCGGCTGCGTGTGGCCTACTAGAACCAAAGAACTCCATAAACGAAATGAAAGATATTTTTGATTCAACTAAGGCAACGTGATTTCCTAACGAGCTTGAATTTAATTTAACAACAAACTTATCTGTTTTATTTTTCTTTATATGTTGGTCTAGAAAGAAGTGTGAGTAATTTATGCCTGTTGGAGTAATTGGCATGCCGGCTTGTGCAAGTTCTATTAAACTGTCTCGTTTATTTTTTCCAAGAATAGAACTTTCTAAATTATTAAAGAAAGGAATTTGTTTTTTTGATAAAAAATTAACTAAAGAATAACTACCGTGGATATTTTCTCCACAAAGAGAATAACGAGAAATAAAAAAAACGAAATTTTTAAGATTTATTTTTTTATTATTATAAAAGATCTCAAGAGTATTTTGTTTAAAATATATTGAAAATTTGTAGTAATAAAAAATTTCAGGAATTAGACCTGATTTTTTAATTTCTTCTACAAATCTATCTGTGTATTCATTTTTCCCCCCTTCTTTATAAAATACCAGAATTCCAACTTTGTTTTTCATAATTTTATTTCTTAATTTGTTTAATTATATATTCTGTAATTAACTTTTCTATATCTAAACCTTTTTGTTCTAGAACTTTTGTTCCAAATATTGTATTAAGTTCCAGTATTTTTATTTTATTATTTTTATCTATTACTAAATCCCAGCCACACCAATCTAATTGTAACTTTTTATTTGCTTGTTTGACAAAGTTTTCAATTTTTTTGTTTTTTGTAAATAATATTTCTGCACCACGCCAAACATGTTTTAATACATCGTCTGATTTTTTTTCATAAGATAAAATTATTTTTTGTCCAATTGTTATTACTCTAAATTCTTGTTTAATATCTAATAATTCTTGGGCATATATGTAGTCTTCAAGGTTTGTCCAATTTTCATATTTAGGCCATTGCTTGCTTTTGCTAAATTCCAGAGCTTCTTTTTTGTTTTTAATTATTTGTATGCCAGGGTTTTTGAGTTTAGGTGCATCGCCACCAAAACCCCAAACATCTTTTATTAAAAACGGATATTTTGTTTTTTTAATAAAATTTTGTAGTTCTTCTGAAGAAGTAATTATGGTTGTTTTTGGGTAAGGTAATTTATGTAAATCAAAAATATATTTTTGATGTATTTTGTCTTGGAATAAGTAACTATCTTTTAAAGATGGAAAGATTCTTTTATTTGTGAATAGTTCTATGAAAGCTGAACGGTCGAGTAGTTTGAACCATTTATGATGTAAGCTTGGAAACCAAACAAATATATCACATTGTTTTCTTCTAATTTGCTCAACCCAATCCTTGTTTCTTAAATCAACAGAAATGGTTTTGATAGATTGTTCTTTTAGAGAAGATAATATCTTTTTATGTTTTTTATCAACCCCTACGATTATTTTGTTGGATGACTTTTTTATATAGTTTTTCATATTCTTTTACCATTTTTTCTATTCCGAATTTGTTTTCAACCTTTTTCCTACAATCTAATGGGTTTATATTTTCTATTGCTTTTAAAGCATTCTTAATATCTCGTGAAGATTTTAAAATATATCCATCTTTTTGGTGGGTAATGATTTCCGGTAAAGCTCCGTTGTTAAAACCGATAACAGGAGTACCACAAGCCATAGATTCAATTGTAGAGTTTCCAAAACCCTCTTGGTCGTCAAGCATGAAAGTTGCCTTAGCTTTTTGTAAATATTTTATTTTTTCAAAATCTAGTTTACCAATATATTTAATTTTACTAGACAGTTTTGGTTTTATTTCTTTTTTAAAATATTCTTGGTCATTAATATCTCCAGCAAGAATTAATTTAAAATTATATTTCTTTGCCCAACCCATTAAAATATGGGTTTGTTTGTCTGGAGAAATTCTCGAAAGATAAAGAAAAAAATCTTTTTTCTTTTCTGATAAAGGAAAATCTTCTATATTTATTCCATTATGTATTACACCTTTGAATTTAATAAAATTATATTGTTTTTGTAAAAACCTAGAAATTGTTGAGAAATTACTTTTTTTGTTTTCTTCTAGATATTCTTGAATATATTGCGGAAGCCTACCATATATTATTGTATGTATAATGGGCACCTTAGACCACTTATCAAAAGTCAAAGCCAAATGATCTGTTTGGCAGTTTATTATGTCACAATCTTGAGATTCTTTTATGGCACGTGACATATATTCAATCTGTGCTGGATAATCGGTTTTTCTAGGCAAAGACCATTTAATTATTTTTGTACCTTTTGGTAATTCAGAATCATCCCGTGCAAATATTTTTACTTGATGTCCCAAACCTAAAAGACCTTCTACTAAATGGTAGTGTCTTTTGCAATAAGCGTGGGATTCTTTCTTTATCCTGCTTGGTCTTGGTATGATAGCTATTTTCATTTTATTTTGTTAATGAATCGAAGAATTGTTTTAACTTGTTTTTGTACAAACTTTTTATCTAACGGGGTAGACATGTCTATAACAAGAGAATCAAGTTTACTCTTTTCTACTTCTTTTATATATTGTTGTTGTTGTTTAAAGTATTGAGAGGGCTTTTGTAATATTTTTTTATAATGTGGTGTGTTGTTTAATCTATCTGCAATACGTTCTTTGTATGTTGCTTCGTCCTTAACAGTGATTAGAATTAATTTAGTATCTAACTTTTTAAGTCTTATTTCTTCTTGGGAATAATCTATTTTTTTACTGTTATATATTTTATCTGTAATATGTAATTTTTCAAAAATTACATTTTTGTTTTTTAAAACTTCTAATATTTCTATATATTTTTTAACAATTTCTTTACCTTCTGTTGTTCCAAAGATTCCAACATCCGAATTAAACCAATGGCAGCCATTCAGTACCTTGGGGTTGGTATTATATTTTTTTTCTAAATAATTATATATCTGGGAAATTAAAAAACTTTTGCCTACTAGTTCGGTACCTTCAAAAATTATGTGATGTTTCTTATTTTTCATATTTTTGTAATACTTCCTTGTATGTTTTTACAAAAAATTCTTCTGCTTCAATAATTTCTTCGTATTCTTCTGAGTCCGGATCAGTTTCCTTTTTAATGTTGTTCATTATTTCTAAAAATTTTGGAGTTAGAATGATTTGATTTAACGCAAAAAGTTTTTTGAATTGTTTGTGTTTAGAGTTTTCTTGTATAATTTTTTCTAAAAATTCCTTTTGTTCTTCCTCATAGCCCCACAAAGAAAACCAAACAAAACAAGAATCAAAAGCAATATTGTTTAAATGTGCGTTAAACCAGTCGATTATCACCAGTTTATTTTTTTCGTCTAAAACAATATTTCCTGGATGAAGGTCTCCATGAGTTAATACCAACTTGGCCTTACTAAGTGTTTGTTTGTTTTGTTTTAAAAAAGTAGAGCCTTTTTTAATCTGTTCGTTTGATAAATATTCTTTAAGGATATTTATTCTTTTATTAAAGGTTCTAATTGTTTTGTTGTATGATGTTTTTTTGATTTTATTAGAGTCAATTTTAGCTTCTGAAATAGCTGATACAATTTTTGGCAGTCTTTTGATATATTTATCTATAAACCATTCTTCAAACCCTGACCACCAACCGATAGAATGACCTTCTGAGAATTTGTATAGCAACCATTCGGGGGCCAGTACTGTGTATGAGTCTAGATATTTTGGCGTATGTAAATTAGAGCCTGTTTGTTTGCTAAGTTTTTTAAGGGCATGTATCTCTGTTAAAAAACCCTGTCTTGTTTTTCTTGATTTTTCTCTTCTAATTTTTAATACATAAAGGCTTTCTTTAGAGTCTTTACAAAGAGCAGTATAGAAATCACCACTTAAGCCCATCTTACTTAGAATTTGGATTTTTTTGTTTTCTAAAACCTTATCTTTTGTTTTAAAAATTTGTTTGTCTGAGAAGAATTTTTTCATTTTTGTTATTTCCAATGTTTATTCCAAACCAAGTTTCGGATTTGGCTAAACATTTTTTCAGCTTTAATTTTTAATTTAGAGTCTATGTTTTCTAGAGACCTTACGGAGTAGAGAAGTTCATGTGCTCCTTTTTCTACCATGTGTGGATCCCAAGCAACAGGAGAGAATAGTTTGAAATCTTTTTTTGATGCCCACCAAAAAGTACAACTTGCTAAACCGTTTTCTAGATGTAACCTTGAGGCAAAGTGGTTTTTATCTTTTTGGTTTTTATTGTTTAATTTTAAAACAAAATCAGCAAATTGCCAAAGTTTTGTGTGAATTTTGTTTTTTGGGTTGCTCCATAAAGCAAAAGGAATATCTTTTTTAAGTTCTTGTGGGGTAGATTCCCAGGATGATTTAATTGGTTTAACTGTTTGTTTCTTTTTTAAAGTCTTTAAATATTCTGAGATTGTAATTGTTTTAATCCTGTTTACCAAAGAAGAATATGTTTTCCACCAATTCCAATAATGATGTCCATAGAGTTCAGCGTCTGTTGCGGTGATAATATATGTTTCTTCTTTTGATTTGTTTACTGTTTTGGGAACAAAGGTTTGGGAAACCTTTCTGTTACGAAAAACAACTTGTAAACCATTTTTTAGTATATATTTAATATTGTTATCTATTTCTTTTTTTAAGTTTTTGTTAATAGCTATCTCATCGAGGATTATATATTTATATCCCATTTTTTTGATTACATTAGCTACTTTTAAAGAGTATGCCATTTCTGGTAAATAGAAACCTTTTGGGTTATATATCTTTCCAAACCTATTTGAATTAATATCTTTATTGGTCTGGATTTGTTTTTGAATTTCTTTCTCGGGCAAAAGAGGTAGTATAGGATGAAAAGCAGCTGAGCCCACAAATTCAATTTGTCCTTTGGTCGCTAATTTAGAAAATTCTTTTAAAAGTTTTTTATAACCAAGGTTAAAAAGATTTTCTGTTAAGCACGCAGAGACATTTATTGTTATCTTGGTATTTTTATGTTGATTTAAAAAATCAACCAAAGGTTGGTATGATTCTTTAACTACCTTGTCTATATCCTCCTTAGAGCTTGTTGGTGGTTGATAGAAATGTAAAAAATTGATCCAAGTCATACTATTTATCTTCTTTTTTATTCTTTAAAGCTGTTTTATATAACTTAATATATTTTCTGGCTGGGTATTCCCAAGAAAAACTTTGTTTCATAACCTTTTCAACCAATTTAATCCATTCATTATCTCTTTTATATGTTTCGAGCGCACGTGAAATGGCTATAGCCATTGAACGTGAATCATAAAGTTCAAAAGAAAAACCATTACCTTTTTGTTTTTTAGGATCATAATTGATAATTGTATCTACATAGCCACCCACATGTCTGGTGATTGGTACACAACCATATCTCATGCTTTTCATTTGAGTTAAACCACATGGTTCAAAACGAGAAGGGATTAAAATTAAATCACTGGCTGCAAATAGAGAGGTTTCCTGATCTTTATATTTTTCAAAAGGAATATATACAAGTTTCTCTGGATATTTCTTCTGTAGTTCTTTTAAGTGTTTAATTAATTTTTCATCACCATCACCCATCATAATTAATTGTAAATCAAAACGAAAGATAATATCAGAAATATCTTTAATTAGATTAAAACCTTTTTGTTCTGCGATACGTGATGCCGTACAAATTAAAGGGATATCTTTTTTTTGTGGTAAACCAAAAAGTTTTTGTATATGTTGTTTATTTTTTTGTTTAAGGTTAAAAGAATTGTAATTAAAGTTTGTATGAAGACCAGGGTCATTTTCCGGGTTATAGTCTTTATAGTCAATACCATTAACAATTCCAAATATTTTTTTCTTACGATTTTTTAAAACAAGATGTAAGTCTTCTCCAAAGTCCTTTGTCATTATTTCTTTTGCATATTGTTCTGAAACTGCGTTAATAACATCAGCATTTAATATTGCTCTTTTTGCAAAATTAATATATTCAATGTCTTCGCTTTTGAAATCCGGGAGTCCATTTTTGCATTTATCTCTTTTTTCTTCAGCTGTTTCCCACCAGTTTTTACCAAACTGAAAAGTTAGGTTATGAATAGTAAAAACACTGGCTGCTTTCTTTAAGGTTTCTGAATTTTTAAAATCTCGTTTTAAGAAGTATGGGATTAATCCAGTATGCCAGTCATGACAATGAATAATGTCTGCTTTAAATTCTAATTTTATTAAAAGCTTGATAGCTGCTAAATCAAAAAGTAAAAATTTTGCATTTTCCCACTTTGATTTATAGATATCTTTTCTGGTAGCACAGTCTGAAAAGAATTTTTTGTTGTCTATAAAATATACAGGCAGGTCTTTTTCAAGAAAACCCTGCCATATGTTTACTTTTTCCTTATTATCATTATCTATAATGACTGTAATGTTTTCAAAAATCTTTTTTAAATTGTGTTTTTTAATATCAACAGCGCCCCGGTAAAGGGGGGTGATTGCGATTACGTTATGACCTCTATCCTTCATTGCTTTAGGAAGGGAATTAGCAATATCTGCTAACCCGCCTGTTTGAGAAAACGGATTAAGTTCAGCAGAAACAGAGGCAATTTTGAATTTTGTTTTGGGCATAAAAAAATACCGTGAATAATGCTTTGTAACGGGAACTATTTACACATTAAATATTTATTTTTTTAATAACTCTGGATAGAGTTTGTCTACGGCCAGGATGAACATAGCATGGCTCCAGGCTAACGGGTAAACCCCGCGACGAAGATTGTCTTCAAATATTTGTTCAGGAATAAAGTTGTTGTATTCGTCTTCTTCTAGCTTACATAGCACCCAATCAAAGTATTCTTCAGCTTTTTCTTTATCTCCAGTAACGCTCCAGTATACACTAAACCAGAAGTTTAGTAAAGGCCATGCTCCACCACCCTCGTTGCCACTTCCTTCTCCATCATACATGTCATTTTCAAATCTATGTACTCCACCCAAGATAACAATTTCCTCTTCAATTTTTTTAACTGTATTTATAAACCGCGGGTCATCTTTAGGAACAATTTCAAATGGATAAACAAGACCAAGGAGCGATGCATCAACATTCCAGTCTGCAGTTTCATTACCCTTGTTGCGTAAAAATCTTCCTGCTCTCTGATCATATGCAAAATTAATTCTTTCTTTCATTTCTTTTGATTTTTTGACCCACTCCTTGTTTGGGATAATCTTATTTGCCAGTTCTAATCCCTTAGCACAAGAAGCTAGTGAATAAGTATGGTTGTTAGAATAAACAGTAGATGTTCTACGTCCACTTTCTTCCCATAAATCAACTGTGTGATGAAAAAAATGATCATTGTTCCAATCATTAGATAATCCATCTGCTAGTCTGGTAATTAATTTTTCAAACTTTAAAGCTTTTGATAAATCTTTTTTGTAATATTCATATATCGCCCACAAACAAGCACCTGCTTGGTCTGGCTGAAAAGCACTCCAGCGTGTTTTTCCGTTTGGTACATAGTTTTGAAAAAGTAGTTTTTCTTTTTTAAATCTTTCTGGTCTGTCTTCTAACCATGTAAAAAATGGTTCTTGAATTTTTAAACCAACTTTTTCTGCAGCCACACAAACAAAAGCTGCGTCGCGCGGCCAAACAAAACGATAATCTGCTGCACGTTTTGGATAATATGGTAAATCAGCATTAGCAGCAATAATAGCTCCGTTAGGTAAGGAGCAGTCTTTAAAAACTTGTTTTGTTGTTTCAATTAATTTTTGTATTTGTATTTTTTTATCCATATTGTTTTGTGGAATTTATACAAGTTATAGCTACAGCAATTGCATCTGCTGCATCATCTGGTTCTGGTATTTTATCTAAGTTTAAAATTACTTTAACCATTTGTTGAATTTGCTTTTTTTCAGCACGTCCATAACCAACTAAAGCTTGTTTAATTTGAAGTGGTGTAAATTCTTCTATCTTTAAGTTGCCATCAATTGCAGTTATTAGAATTACTCCACGAGCTTCAGCAACCTTAATTGCTGTTTTTAAATTTTTAAAAAAGAATAAAGATTCAATTGCTAGAATTTCTGGTTTGTATTTTTTAATTATCTTACCTAACTCTGTGTGTAAAAATTTTAATCGAGTGGCGTGTTCGGTTTCTTTGGTTGTTTCCAAACAGCCAAAGTCTATTAATTTTAAATTTTGACCAGAACTTTCTAGAATTGACCAGCCAGCTCTTGCATAACCAGGATCAATACCCAATATTGTTTTTGTTTTTTTGTCTGGCATGGTTTTTAAATATTGGTATAGTAGTTAGTTATATCGCCATTTTCATCTAATATATCAAAGAATTTTTCTAATTTTTCATCTAGCTCATCAGTAGTTTCTTTTTTTTCTTTAGCAATAAATTCAATTTCTGCAGATTCGATTTTAATATTTTCTTTTTCTAGATTTTCTTTAACTTTTTGTAACTCTTCAGGTTTTGTGTAAATAGTCATTTCTTCTTCGTCATCTTCAATGTCTTCAGCGCCAGCATCAATAGCCTTTAATTCTAATTCATCTTTATCTACACCTTCTTTGTTGGTTATTAGGACACCCAGCCTATTAAACATCCACATAACAGCTCCTGGGCCACTTAAAGAGCCGCCACTTTTGTCTAATGTGTGTTTAACCTCAGCCACAGTCCTATTTTTGTTATCTGTTAGTGTTTCAATGATTATTCCGATTTTTCCAGGCCCAAAACCTTCATATGTGTTTTCTTCTAATTGGGCTCCGCCTAATTCACCGGTACCACGCTTAATTGCGCGTTCAATATTATCTTTAGGTAGATTTCCAGACTTGGCTTTGTCTATAGCTATACGTAATGAGAAGTTCATTTCTGGATCCCCGCCCTTTTTTGCTGCTACAGTAATTGCATTTCCAAGTTTAGTAAAATTTGCACCACGTTTTTGATCAGCTGCACCTTTCTTGTGTTTGATTTTTGACCATTTTGAGTGTCCTGACATATGTTTCCCTTTCTTAAATATATTTTTATTTTAACATTTATGTGTATAGAAATCAATTAAAAAAGTCCTTGCTGCACCTTACAAGGACTTTATTCTGTAATTTTTATTTGAAGTTTATTCAAATCTTAGATACCAACATCCTTTTATATTAATCCTTTCGTCAGGATTAGATATTGGTAATTTGTTTTTACATATTTCAATTGTAGATTCGCTCCAAACAGCCCCTTTCTCGTTGTAGTATGTCTCTTTTTGTAGCTTAGTCTTTTTGGAAAAAAGTTGGGTTCCAGAAGAATCTTTGTAACATAGACGAGATACGCCTTCAAAAAGATCGAAAGCAACACCTTTTGGCTGGAATTTTATCATTGGTTTATTTCCTGAGTAATAATAACAGATATCGTCCCAGTCTACCTTTCTTATTTTAGGGTAAATTTGTAATTCCATTTTATCCCACCATTTCAGCACAATGTTGTTATGACTCAATAATACACCAGTTGAATCTGCGCGCAGAGAATTTGTTTCATAACTCCTTGTCTTTTTTCCGTTTCTGTATGCGTGTATGAGTATTCCTTCCTCGTTCTTCGACTTAATTTCGAAATCTGAATAATAACCAAAGCTTGTTGTTTCGAGCTTATTTGTGTTGCTTGCCCAGGTGCTAAATGGTTTTCCTGGTTTGGAGATAAGAATTTTGTCTGCCAATGCAAGGTGCATTGTGATTTCGTCTTCTGATTCTCCTATAACACAAAAAGAGAGTTGGCCATAACTCACATTTGCGATTAAAGAAATAACTATACAGGCGAATATTGTAAAAGTTTTTTTCATCGTAAAGTTCCTCCGTTGATGATATGAATTAACTATGAGTATGAACGATTAATAAAATTAATTGTTTGTAGGATAGCATAGTTTATTAAACATGTCAACTATTTTTCTTTTTTTATTGTGTTTGTGATTGATTTTTTTTAGTATTTAATATATTATGTAGATAAGAAAAGAAAAAACGCCGGAGTGGCGGAATTGGTAGACGCGTCTGGCTTAGGACCAGGTGGGAGCAATCCTGTGGAGGTTCAAGTCCTCTCTCCGGCAAGTAAAATTTAAAATCCATGCTCAAGGTATCTAAAAAACATATTCATATGATTGGGTGGGCCGTTTTTGTAGCGGTTTTTTTGTTTGCCTACAGTTTTTCTTTTGCTGGGAGTTTAATAGATATTAATACAGCCAGTCTAGAAGAATTAGATTCTTTGCCAGGAATAGGGGAATCAAAAGCTCAAGCGATTATTAATTACAGACAAGATAATGGTAATTTTAATTCTATAGAAGAAATTGTGAATGTTTCGGGTATAGGGCAAACCACTTTTGATAATATTAAAGATTTAATTACTGTAACGGGTGAGCCAGAAGTTATAGAACAAGAACAACTTGTTCCAGAAACAATATCTTATTCAAATAACATATATATTAACGAACTTTTGCCAAATCCAAGTGGAAGTGATGATTATGAATGGATTGAGATATACAACAAAGAGGGTGAAGAAGTGGATTTATCTAATTGGATGTTATCTGATTCTACAAAGAATAAATATGTGATACCACAAGGAACAAAAATTAATGCACAAGGTTTTTTAATTTTTGATAAATTAAATACACAAATTTCTTTAAACAATTCTGGTACGGAAAGTATTTTTCTTTATTCTCCGGATGGAGAAATTGTTTGTCAGACAAGTTATTCAGAAACCGCACAAGAAAATTTTTCTTGGGCTAGAGATAATTCAGGAAATTTTTCTTGGACAACAAGTTTAACTAAGGGGTATGTAAATGAAATTACAGAACCAATTGAAGAAGTAGAGCAAGAAGAAGTAGAGAGTAATAACAAAGAAGTTGAAAAAGAAATTTTAATTACAGAAATCTTACCAAACCCATTTGGTTTGGATAATGAAGATAATGAGTGGGTTGAACTTTACAACACATCAACAAAAGATATTGTTTTGGATAATTGGAAATTAAAAGATAATTTAAGTGAATATGTTTTTAAAAACATAAAGATACAAGGAAAAAGCTTTTTAATTTTAAAAAGACAACAAACAGGTTTGTTGTTAAACAACGAAGGAGGGGATTTTGTTGAATTGATAGACATAGAAGGGAAACAAGTAGATAAAAAGAGTTATACAAAGACAGAAGAGGGGAAAAGCTACAATTTATGTGAACAAGGCTGGTTATGGCTAGAAAAAGCAAGTCCTGAGCAAGAAAACACTTGTCCCCCTATAAACGAAGATCCCTTTGCATATTATGAGATATCAGGATCTGATATATATGTTAATCAAGAGGTTACACTAGACGCTTCGGAAAGCTATGATTTGGATGGAAATATTGTTAAATACACTTGGATCTTTGAAAAAATTGTAGAATTAGTTGATCAACAATCAGAACATTTGATATTTGAAACAAACAAAACACAGATTAAAATTAAGTTTTTAATCCAAGGTAAGCAAGATGTTTTGTTAAAAGTAACTGACAATTTAGATGGTGAAGATGAATACAAGAGAGATATATCTGTAATATTTAGTGTTTTAGACATTGAAAAGTATAAAAACATCAATATTTCAGAGATTTTACCTAATCCTGAAGGAAATGATGCAGAAGAAGAATTTATTGAGATATATAACAAGGGAGAGGAAGAAATAGATTTAATGGGTTGCTTATTAGACGATGGAGAAGGTGAGTCTTATCCATATGTTTTCGAACAAGAGTTAAGAATATTACCAAAACAATATTTAGTTTTAAAAAGACCAGAAACAAACATTGCTTTGAATAATGATTATGATTCAGTTAAGTTTTTAGATCCATTAAAAAATATCGTTGATGAAGTTTTTTATGATGATACATTGTCAAAACAAAGTTACTCTTTAGATGAAAAACAAAATTGGTTATGGACAACAGCTATTACTCCTGGTAAGAAAAATATTTTTCAAAAGAAACAAAGTATAGGAAACACAAAAGGTGTTACAAATATTTCTTCTGGAAAAATATCTTTAGATGAAATTAAAAACTTTAAGGTTGGTGATAAAATTTCTACACAAGGAATCGTTGCAGTAGAACCCGGAACCTTTGGTGCAAATATTTTTTACATCTCTGGGAGTGGTGTACAAATATATATGTACAGTAAAGATTTTCCTCTTTTGGGTATTGGAGATGAAATTAAAGTTAATGGAGAATTAAGTGAAGCATATGGTGAGAGAAGAATAAAAATATCTAAAAAAGAAGATATACAAATTTTATCTAGCGAGAATATTTTAGAACCACACGGATTAGAATTAGACAAACTAGATGAAAATTTAATTGGATCTTTTATTGAAGTTCAAGGGGAAGTGGTTGAAATTAAATCACAAACTTTTTGGATAGATGATGGGTTTGGAGAGTTAAAGGTATATATTAAACAAACAACAGACATTGATTTAAACGAGTTAAACTTAAAACCAGGAGATAGTGTTAAGGTAACAGGAATTTTATCTGTAACATCTACCGGACTTAGGCTGTTGCCAAGATTCAAAAATGATATTATAATCCAAGAAAGAGTTGAGAGTGAGCAGAACAATACAAATGAAAAGAAAAACTCTTGGCCAGACTATTTAATAGTAACTTTAATTGCCATTGCAATTATTCTTGGTGGAATAATGTTTAAAAAATATACACAAAACAGCTGAACACAAAATTTATACATCTATGCAATTTGATATTATTACAATCTTTCCTAACATGTTTGATTCTTTTTTAAAGGAATCTTTAATTCAAAAAGCCCTAAAAAAGGGTTTGATTAAAATTAATGTTCACGATTTACGTAAATGGACAAAAGATAAACACAAAAGTGTTGATGACAAACCTTTTGGTGGTGGACCAGGTATGGTTTTAATGGCTGAACCAATTATTAAAGCAGTAAATAAAGTTAAACAGAAAAGAAAAAACACAAAAGTAATTTTATTTTCTCCAACAGGCAAACAATTCAAACAAAAGATGGCTGAAAGTTTTTCTAAGTTAGACCAAGTCATAATGATCTGTGGAAGATATGAAGGAATCGATGCTAGAGTAGAACAAATTATTGATGAAAAGATTTCTGTTGGTCCATATGTTTTATCAGGCGGAGAATTACCAGCAATGTTAATGTCTGAATCGATCTCAAGATTATTACCAGGGTATATGCATAATCCAGAATCTTTAATTGACGAGAGTCATAATGATGAGATGTTGGAGTATCCTCAATATACACGACCTGAAGAAATTAAGATTCAGGGCAAACAAATTAGTGTACCTAAAGTGCTCCTTTCTGGGGATCATAAAAAGATAAAAGAGTGGAAGAAAAACAATTCAAAGAGTATATAATTTGTGGATAACTTTTATATATTAAAAGAAAGAAAATATCATTGAATTATTTAATGGTATTTTTATTTTTTTATTGAACAGCTAATCTTAGCTTTTAAAAAAATATTTTAAAAAATTGTTAAAATATATAAAAAATATATTTAAATTTTCTTTAAAATAGCATTGACTACACCTCAAAATCGTGCTATAATAGAAGTGATGAGAAATAGTTCTTTATAGTTCTTTTGCAAAAATCTTTTATTAAAAAGATGTAAACGTTTACTTCTTTCAAAAGAAGTACCCATATTACTGTTCGTAATAGTTAGATCGGCCTAGCTGTCAAAAAAAACGTAAAAACAAAAACAAAACGGTACGTCCTTATCAGGATTTAGAGCTTTACAAAAGTAGAGACCTGAATCCTGGTAGAGATACTACCATAAGAACGGTAAAAAAGGGAGATCTTTTACAAGCCGAAAAAAAGGATCACAAAAAGCCTTCAATTTCGAAAATGCAAGACGTGGGCACGTTCGTGTATCAAACTACTTTGATATAGGAATGTGCCTACATTTGCTCGAGAATGAGAGCAAAAAGGCACTATTGCCCAAAAATAATATATACGGTATATACGTGCCTTTTATTTTTGCTAAAATTAGCACTTATGAAATGGTTGATTTTTCTCACTTAAAAGTATATAATATTAGTATATTCAAAATTATATAAATTCATTATGTCTTTAACAAAAGAACAATTGAATAAATTTAAGAAGATTCTTGAAGATAGAAAAACAGAAATAGAAAAAGAACTATCTAAATTCGCTAAAAAAGATAAACACACCGATGATGGGTTTGTAGCAAACTTCCCTGACTTTGGTGATACTAGTGAAGACAATGCTAGAGAAGTTGCTGCCTATGTTAATCGTTTATCTATGGAAGGAACTTTTGGTAAAGAACTAAGAGACATTTTTGGCGCACTAAAAGGAATCAATGAAGGAACTTACGGTATTTGTAAATATTGTAACAAGGAGGTTGGTGAAAAGCGTTTAGAGATTAGACCAGCTTCTTCTTCTTGTGTTGAGTGTAAGAAAAAGTTTAAAGGTGAAGTTTAGAATGATGACTTTTGTAAAAGACAAAAAAATATTTTTGATCAGTGTTTGTGCGCTGGTTTTTTTTATTTTAGATCGAGTTCTAAAATATCTAGCATTGCAAGAGAAAATTCTATTAGTTAAAAATTATAATTTAGCATTATCAATTAATTTGCACTTACCAAATATTATTCTTTTACTTTTGTATGTTTGTGTATTTGTTTTTTTAATTTATTTTTTAATTAAAGAATTTAAAAAAAGAAACCTACTGTTTCTTTTTATTTATTTATTAGTCATTGTTGGTTTGGTAAGTAATTTTTTAGATAGATTAAAATTTGGATTTATAGTTGACTACCTCAATCTATATTTTTTCTATAACAACCTTGCTGACATATATATTTTTGTTGGTGTTTTGATTTTGTTGTTTTTAGAATTTAGAGAGAATAAAAAAGATAATTGATTTTTTATAGTTTAGTGATATAATTGAGATATATAATTAATTAAGCAAATAGTTTATGAATTTTGAAAACAAAAAAGGAGAAAACATTACATTAAGCGATGAATGGACAAAAGCGGTAAAGGGTGTTGAAGAAAATAGAAAAAATAAAAGAGAGCAAGTTAATCGTTCAATAGGTGGGCGCGAGTTGGATAAAATAAAAGTAGATTTACAGCAGATGGAAGAGGGGTTTGAAGAGAGACTGGGTGGCAAAGAAAAAGAGAGCGTTATAGGTATTTTTATTCGACTTATCAAATATATTAAAGAGATAGAAGGAAATAGGCAGAGTGCAGAATTCTTTTTAACAAAAATGAAAAAAGACTATCCTTTTTTAGAACAAATTAATAATACTTAAAATAATTTTAATAAATAAAAAGAGAAGGTTTTTAGACCTTCTCTTTTTATTTTATCTTTATTTCTCTTTCGTTTTCTTTTTTGCCCAGTTTAAAGTTTATCCATATTGTATCTTTAGGTAAAACAAGTTTAATTTTTTCAGCCCATTCAATAACTACAATATTTCTTTTGTCTTTAATAAACTCATTTAATCCAATTGCTAAGAGTTCCTCTGGAGAATTTAAACGATAACAATCAATATGTACTAATTGTTTAATATTTATATCTTTATTTATTTTATAAGGTTTTAATAATACAAAAGTAGGAGAAGTAATAGCTTTTTGTATTTTAAAATATTCAGCTAAACCTTTTGTAAAATGGGTTTTACCTGTTCCTAAGTTTCCTACTAAACCCAAAACTTCCCCACCTTTAAAAGTTTTAGCTATATTCTTAGCTATTTTTTTTGTTTCTGTAACTGATTTAGATGCATATTGTTTCATAAACTTAGATTTGGGTTTGCTTTAAGTTTTTTGATATCTATTTTCTTTTTATCTTTTGTTTTAAAATATGCTGCTGTTGCTATCATGGCTGCATTATCTCCTGTAAACCTAAGTTCTGGAATAAATATTTTAACTTTTGGAAATTTTTTGTTTATTTTTTCTTTTAGTTGTTTTCTTAACTCTGGGTTAGCAGCTACTCCTCCACCTAACAAAAAAGACTTTGGTTTATATTCTTTTATGGCTCTTAATGTTTTTGAAATTAAAACATCAACACATGCTTGCTGAAAGCTGGCACATAGGTCTATTGTTTGTTGCTTTGTTTTTTTAAACTTTTTATTTTGGGTGAGATACAGGACAGCTGTTTTTAAACCAGAGAATGAGAAGTTATAATTTTGTTGTTGAATCATTGGACGAGGCAATTTGAATTTATCTCTATCGCCATTTATAGCCAGTTTAGAAATAGCTGGTCCACCAGGATATCCAAGGTTTAACATTTTTGCCACCTTATCAAAAGCTTCACCGACAGCATCGTCTTGAGTTTCTCCGATTATCTTATATTTACTTTCATTTTTAATTAAAACCAACATGGTGTGTCCACCAGAAACAATTAAACCAACTGCAGGGTATGATATTTTTTTGTTTTCCAAATGGTTAGCTAATAAGTGAGCAATTAAATGATTAACTGGAATTAGTGGCTTATTTAAAACAAAAGATAATGTTTTTGCTGTTTCTACACCAACAACAAGAGAGGTAACTAAACCTGGGCCATTAGTAACTGAAATGTAATCAATGTCTTTTAATTTTGTTTTAGCTTCTTTTAGAGATTCTTGGATAACAGGGAGAATCATTTCAATCTGCATGCGTGCAGCAACCTCAGGTACAATCCCACCATATTTTGCATGGGTCTTAATTTGAGAAGAAACATTATTTGAGAGTAAATTAAACTTACCGCGTTCAACTTTTAGAACTGCGGCAGCGGTTTCGTCACAAGATGTTTCAATTCCTAGTATTTTCATATTGTTTTTAATTGTTTTTCTTTTATCAACATTTTGGCAAGTTCAAAACTACCAAATAGTATTGTTGCATAAAATAGGTTGCCTGCCAAACTATATCTAAAGAATGGAATTGCCATTTGGAAACAATAAATCAAACCAGACAAATCTTTTGTATACCAGGCAGAAAAGAACCAAACTGCTAAGTTGGTGATAATGAAAAAAGAAATAGAACTAAGGAGTACTATGGAAAATACATTAAGTACTGTTTTGTTTTTTCTTAACCACCAACTAAAGATACCAATTAATACAAACGAACCATAAACAGCCAACATTACTGGTAGTTCATAAAAACCAACAAAAAAATCAGATATTAATAGAGCTGCTATGGGTAGAATAATGGCCCATTTTTTACCAACATAGACACCCACAGAAAGAGCGACAGCAACTACTGGAATAAAATTTGGTAAATGTGGAGATAAACGAGCAACAATAATTAAAACTGGAAACAATAGTATTAAAAATAGGTTTGTTTTTTTCATATTTTTTTAAAATTTAGACTCTTCAAAAAGCCATTCAATTATATCATTATTTTGTAAAATATATTTATCAGCACTTACCATTGGTTGTTCACTGTTTACGTTGTATTGCCAATATCTATTATCAGTTCCGTTTGTTAAGTCTCCGAGTTGTTCCACCATAACACCTAACCCTTCGTAAGATTTTGATTTTAGATTAAGTGATGGGTTATCATCATTCATATTCTCTAAAACATTAAAAACAGATATTCCTTGAGTAATTTCTAGTTGTAAAGCTGTATCTGTAAAGTCTTGAATAGATAGGGTTATATTGATTGTCTCTGATTTAAGCTCTTCTATTGGTTGGTCCTTTTGTTTTAACCATTGGTTAGATGCAAAAAAGATTATAATTAAAGCAATTATTAAAAAGAAAAGTATTTTGTTTGTTTTTGCCATATTTTTAGTTTAATTTATATATAAAAGGTGTTGTTATTATACATTATATATTTTTAAAATCAAAAAACACCTATAATAACTAATTAATGAGTGTTTTTTGGTGGACTACTTTTGTTAATCCCTTGTAAACAATGTCTGCTTACGATCAGGGCCAACTGAAATAATGGAAAATCTCGTATCAACTAATTGACTGAGGGCTTCTATGTATATTTTGGTATTAGTAGGTAGGTCGTTATAATTTCTAATATCGCTTGTAGGTTGTTGCCACCCAGCAAAAGTTTTATATATTGGTTCACATTTTTTAAGGATTTCTATATCAGCAGGAAAACTGGTAATAGTATTTCCATTGTATTTATACCCAACACAAATTTTAATTTCTTCAAAATTATCTAAAACATCCAACTTAGTTAAAGCTAATTCAGATATTCCGTTTACTTGAACAGCATATTTAGCAAGAACCAAATCAAACCATCCACACCTTCTTGGTCTACCAGTGGTTGCACCAAATTCGCTACCCAGTTTCCTTATTTTTTCACCAGTTTCATCTAAAAGTTCTGTTGGAAAGGGTCCTTCACCAACTCTGGTTGTATATGCTTTAATAACACCTAATACACTGTTGATGTGGGTTGGTCCAACACCAAGGCCTGTACAGGCACCTCCAGCAGTTGAGTTTGAAGATGTGACAAAAGGGTATGTTCCATGATCTAGATCTAATAGATTGCCCTGTGCCCCCTCAATCAAGATATTCTTTTTTTCTTTAATTGCTTGATTGATATAGTCTGAGGTATTTATGATATATTGTTTAATTTTTTTACTTACTTCCAAAGATTCATCAATAATTTCTTTTTCATCTAATTTATCTAAACCATAAACTTTGTCTAAAACATTATTTACTGTTTTAATGTTTTGACTCAATTTTTCTTTGAAAGTATCCTCGTTTAATAAATCTCCCATACGTAGACCATTACGATTTGCTTTGTCTATATAGGCTGGACCAATACCACGCCCTGTGGTCCCAATTAAATTTGCCTTCTTACTTTCACTCGCTGTGTCCAATACTTTATGATAAGGCATAATTAAATGTGCACGATCGCTGATAAAAAGTCTGTTGGCAAAACTAATACCCTCAGAGTCCAACATCGTGAGTTCTTCCATCAAGGCTATGGGGTCAATCACCATTCCATTACCCATCATACAAGTAGTCTGTGGATATAATATTCCAGACGGTACCAGATGCATGACAAACTTTTTGTCATTTGTTACTAATGTGTGCCCAGCGTTAGCTCCACCCTGACAGCGGGCTACAATATCCATCTTTTCACTTAGTAGGTCAATAATTTTTCCTTTACCCTCATCTCCCCATTGGGCTCCAATTAAAATTTGTATAGACATAATTAATCTCCTGTGTTAATTAAGTTTATTTATTTAACCTTTTAAAACCACCATAATGATATCAAATTTCTATTAAGAATAAAAGTGTATAGAATACAATGAAAAAACAGAGCCATTAAGCTCTGTTTTTATATAGTAGACATCATCGACCTAGAATGAAGTGTTTGATAGATTGGAATTAAATTAACTTAAAAATTATTTTTGGGTTTTTATTACTCAACAATTCCAAAATTGGGGTGTTTAAATTTTGTACAAAGTGGGAGACTTGTTTTATCTACCAAGTCAGGATTGTCAGCAGTACAAACTTTAGCCCTTATCCCATATTTATTAAAAGCTTTTATTAATTTTTCAAAAACTAAAATTCTTTTTTTGAAAGGAAGAGTATAGCCCAGCTTGGTTGTTACTTTTCTTTTAGCAGTCATTTCTGTGATTGCCTTCAAAACCAATTCATTTTTAGAGTTAATCATTTTTTGTCTTTGTGGTTCAGGTAAAACACCTGTGCCTACTATGGCTCTTACAATGCCTGTTTCTGAAAGTTTTTTTGATAAACTTTCTATTTCCTTATTTGTTTTATAAATATCAAACCAAGGCATAACAACTGCAATTACAGCAACTCCTTTTTTTGTAAATTCTTTTATCATCTTTAACCTTTCTGAAATAGGTGCTGCTCCAGGCTCTAAAATGGAGATTAATTTATCATCAACGCTCGGAATTGAAACTTGCACAACAGCTCTGTCTTTGTTTTTTATAAACAAATCCATTGTTTTTTTTGGGATAATTTGCTTTGTAACAATAAGTGGCACAAAATTCTTTTTAGTTTTCCAAATATTTTCAATCAAATAATGAGTAAGCTTTTTGTTGTTTGTTAAAAAACAATCAGAGACCGCACTAAAATATGCTCCCTTAAAATTTTTTAATTTATTTAAGACTTTTTCTGAACCAGCTGCTATTATTTTTTCTGCTGGAAAATTTCTTTTATGAAGATCACAATACAAACAAGGTTTTGGACATCTGTTTTTAAATACCACAACAGGCACACTTTGGCAGGGATACATTGGTTTAATTAATTTTACGTTATCTTTCATATTTTAATTATCGCATTCAAGGGGTTTTTTGTAAAACCAAAAACAGAACCATTAAGCTCTGTTTTTAGATTGGAAGTATATTTTTGACAACCTAAGACTAAATATTTTGTACTATTGCAATAATTTTAAACAAATCTTTTTTTAGTTTATTGTCTTTAATCTGGTCTAATGATGTTTTTGCTTTATTGCATATTTTTTCTAAATGTTTTCTTGCAAGATCAATTGAACCACTTTTGTTAATAATGTTTTTTATTTTTATTCGTGATATATTGTTTTTATTATTACCCTCCCAAACACTAATAATTATTTTTTTCTCAACCGGATTGGTTGTTTGGTTTTTTAAGAAATAAGCTAATACTAAATTTGGCTTAGAATCAAACAGATCTTCAAAACCATCTCTGCCTATTTCGTCTTTTGTCCAACAAAAATCAGATATATCATTTCTGTGCATTAAAGCAATACCTAAGTATTTACCAAATAACCCAAAAGAATTGATTAATTGTTTGTTGTTTGTTAAATACGCTGGAGCAGAAGTACTACTTTCTGTATGAGAGCCAACTTTTAAATATGCCAATTCATCCATAAATTCGGGAGTTAATGTTTTTAACTTATTTTTGTAACTACAGGTTAAATATTGTCCTTTTTGGATATTTAAATATGATTCAATGAAATTGTTTATAATTGATCTGCACTTAATATCGTCTGATAAACTAAATAGAACCTTAAACATAATTCCATACATGAATTCCGAAGTGTAGTATGTCCTTTCTTCTCCTATTTTATTATATAAACTTGGTTTATTTTCACGTAATAAGCTTTTATCAAAAACATCGTCAATTGTTAATGAGGTAGAGGTCATCAATTCACTCACAAAAGCAATTTGTTTTAGTGTTTTATGGGTTATTCCAAGGCTTTTTCCTATTTTAAAAATAATACAAGCCTTTTCTCTTAATGGAGCAGCTATTTTAAAGGCGTAATTTGATTGTTTTGCCAAATCTGAATTATTTTGTGCATATTTTTTAAATAATCTGAAAACAGATTCATCAAAAGGTATTTGGTTAAAATTTAATAAATTCATATTGAATACAAGAGAGGTAAAGCATCATATAGACGGCTTTACTGGTTAAATAATAAAGTTTAACAATATTATTTTTTGTTTATTTTCTTTTTTTCTTTATTCTTAGTCCCGGCATAGGGTTGTATTTTTTGAGTTTTTAAAGCGGACATATATTTATATTTAATTATATTCAATTTTTATTTTATTATACATCTTATAATATATTTGTCTGTTTATATATAATATGTTAGTATATATATGAATAATTAGGCTAATATATAAGGTTTTTACAACACATATATTTGTCTAAAATAGTAGACTAAACATGAAAGATATAAAAAACATCTTAATTGACAATTTAGGCTTTTCTGACAAGAAAGCCTTAGTTTACCTAACATTACTAGAATTAGGCGAAGCTGTGGTGGTTGATGTGGCTAAAAAGGCTAATTTAAAGAGAACAACAGTATATAATATCCTCCCAGAGCTAATTCAAGAAGGTTTGGTTAAAATCACCAAAAAAGATAATAAGAAATACTTTTTTGTTGAAGACCCTAGGCAGCTTAAAACAGAAGCAGAAGAGAAACTAAGTAATATAGAGAAAATAGTTCCCGAATTACAATCAATACAAAGCATTTTACCTTATAGTCCAAAAGTTATCTTTTTGGAAGGAATAGGGGGAATGAAGGATTTATATGAGGATGTAATTAAAAACGTGAAACCAGGAGATGAAATTTTGAGTTTTATTGGTTCAATTAATATATATCAATTTGTACCAAAAGAAGTTGGGAAAAGATATATTGATAGTAGAATCAGAAAAAAAGTAATTAACAGAATAATAACTAGCGATACACAAGTATCTAAAGATTGGCAAGAAAGTGCAAAAAAAGAATTGAGGATTATTAAAGTTGTTGATAAAAAATTTAATTTTCAAGCTGATATGAAAATTTATAGCAACAAAGTTGCTTTTTTGTCTTTTAAGGAAAACTTTATGGGAGTGATTATGGAGAGTAGTGAAATCAATAAATTACAAAAAGCAGCATTTGAAATGATGTGGGAAAATATATAAAAAATATATAAAATTTACAAACCAAAAACAGAGTCATTAAGCTCTGTTTTTTAGATGGTAGGGTGTTGGTTAAAGAATTTAAAACCCTTAATTCAAGATATTAAGAGATGGGGAGTGTTTGTGTGTAGTTTGTCGGATATATAAATATATCAGGATTGACAAATTTTTTAATATATATTAAGTTAATAGGAAAGCTAAAAACATTAAAACTTTTAAACAAGGAGGAATATATAATGAAAGCAATAATTGAGAAAATAACTAATGAGGATATTAGTTTATCCTTAGTATCTGAAAACGAGGAAGAGAAAGAGGTTCTCAAAAAAATTCATATAATTTTATATGTTAAAGGAAAAAAATTAGCTATCGAATTCGCTGATCAGCCACACTATAAGAAAATTGGACTATCGGCAGTCAAAATATAAAATTATTATAGCATCTAATACTCATCTATAAACCCGTCTCACTAGAGTCGGGTTTTTTATTGAGTTAACCTCTCAACAAACTCTGAATTATCTTTTAAAAATCACTTTTTCCAATCCTTAACCTTAATAACCTTATTTTTATCATCAACATCTAATACAACCTTTTGTTTTTCTTTCTATCTCCAGCGTCTAACTACATCAATAGGCAAGGTAATAGCATAACTTGAACCACCAGCTATTTTAGTGATTTTGCGAGTAAGTAAATCTATGTATCTACGTAGATGATTAGATTATGTTTTAATTATACTCCTTTTTATTATCCCTCTCAAACAAAAAATCCTCATTCGTTAAAATGAGAATTCTTTGGGAGTGTTTTGTTTAAAGAATTTAAAATAGATTGTAAATGAATTAAATAAGTGGAATTTAATAATTTCTGAATCACAAACGGTTTCTATTGATTATGTTTGTGGTGCAAACAACAAATTGAATGTCAAAATAAGCTTTTTGGTAAAAAATAGATGGTGCATAACTCAATACCCCCAAATATGCTATAATAAATACATGACAGAAAAACATTTTGTAAGTCTTTTGGAAGACTATTTTTCTGAAAAAGGATATCTAACCAAGAAAGAACTTGGTGTTGGTTATGGTATAGCAGATTTAGTTTTGTTTAAATTAAATCCAGAAAAATGTTCTATAAGAGCAAAAAACAAACAGTTTAAAAGAATAGGCAACATAGACTCTTTTAAGATTTTTGATTTTTTACCAGAAATCGGTGAAAATAAAAAGGTGATTATCGAAGACTTGATTTCGATATTTAAAATCTCTAAATCGACATTAAAATATACATATCTAAAACAGTTGGAAAAAGATGGCTATATAAAGAAAGAAGAAGATAAATATTATTATAAAATTAATGGTTGGATACCAATGGCAAAAGAAATAATTGCTATAGAGGCAAAATTGAAAAATTGGAGAAGGGGTATAGCACAAGCTAATAGATATAAAACCTTCGCAAATAAAACATATTTAGCAATACCTGTGGAACAAGAAAAAAATGTTAATAAAGATATATTAAAAAAGAATAATATAGGTTTAATCTTGTTTGATTATAAAAATAAAAATATTAAAAAAACAAAGGTTCTTTTTGAAGAACCAATAAATAAAAATAAATATAATTTAGCAACAGAATTTGTTTTAAAAAGAAAACTTTTATTAAAAAGTTTTTCCTAAAAGCTTGGGATATATTTTTAAAAATGTTTTAGAGTCGACTATTCTTATATCGTCGATTTTTTTTATATTTTTTAGATGTTTATCATTTGAAATAATAAGTTTAGCATTTACTGTTTTTGCAATCCTTATAAATTCATCATCATCAGCATCGGCATCAACGTATTTTTTGTTCTTATATTTTTTATCAATGGTTATTAGGTTTACTATTGATTTATATGATATTAATATTTTTTCTGGAGTATAAAAATTACCGTCTAAAATTTTTTTAAATTTAGTATACTTAAAAACCCTGAAGGCTTCCTTAAAAGAATTTTCACTACCATAAAAATCAATTTTTTTTGAATGTGCCAAATTTATAATCTTTCTGCCATCGCCCCTAAACATCAATCCTTGGATTATTAGATTTGTATCAGGAACTATTTTCATTCGTTTTTATTTACTTCTTCAATTATTTTATCAATATCAACCTCTTCCTTTTTATTTATTTTGTGATCCCAGTTTACAACCTCCTCGAGTATTTCTTTCCAAATAATTAAAAAATTAGCATTAATTAATAACATTAATTCGGATTTAAATTTATTTATTGAACTATTTGCCTCTTCAACTCTTGAGATCATATATTTTAATTTATTTTCTTGGTCTAGGGCTTCTAATTTTTCAGCAGCACTTATTTTAATATTAAGAAAATGCTGTCTTGTTTCATTAAAAGTGTTTGGTATTTTTTTATTACAAGCACAGCAATCACACTTATATCCTATCTTTTTTAATGCCTCATCATTTATATAATTAAAAAAATCAGGAACGTAAGTTATTTCCTTGTGCTTTCTTGTTCTGCCAAATAGCTTTTTAATTAATTTTTCTGAGTTAAATGTTTCGCCTCCACCAAGTCCACTACTGTACCCTGAGGCACCAATAGAACATAGAATTTCTCCAAAATCATCAATACTTAAAATAAAAACATCCTTATTTTCAGATAAATTAAAAATTAAATAAGCTAACCCCAGAAGAAGATCTTTATCAGAATTTTTACAGTTTAATTTGTCGATCATAATAAAATAACCTTCTATTTCATTACCAAAATCTTCATCGTAGCGTTTGATTAAATAATCAAGTTTTGATGTATCATTTAAGATGGATGAGCCAATATTAATCATTGCATATAAGGGAAGATTAATCTTTTTATCTTTTTTTAGTTTTATTGAATCACTTACCATACTTAAGTTAATTCCAAATCTTGAATCATCCGTACTGTCCATATAAATATATGGAACAATAACTAGGTTGGCATTATTTTCAATTTGAAAATCTATATTTTTTTCAACCATTTCATATTTTCTTAATTTTTCATTGGTTAGTAAATCTTCAATTTTATAAGGCTTTTCAGGTGATGTGGAAAGTTTCGAAAGACAAGATTCTTTTGTGTATTGTTGTTCTGTAAAATAATTCGTTGATGGGTCAATTATAAAAATTTCTGCTGAATTTTTAATTTTTAAAACAGGTTTTGGAAAATTTTGTACTATATGAGCGCCCATAAGTATGGAAGGTAATTTTTTATTGGCAACAAAACCAGCTTCATTTTGGCAAAGCTTAGGAATAAATATAGGTTGTTTTTTAAATATAGAATTTTTAAACATCTTTTTTAGATTATGTGTCTAATTTTAGGTTACCATTTTTTTGTTAAAATTTCAAGGTTAAATTTTTATAAAAACGACACCAAAAAATCGCCTATTCGGCGTTTTTTTAGGTGGTAGACCAAACAACTTATCTTTTAAACCCTTTGGTGGAAGAGATTAAAAGGTGGTGTGAGATTGTTAAAGTATTAAAATTGACTATTTAATGTTTGACATCAATTAGAAAGAGGTAATGTGGGGGAATATAATTTATGATTAACGGCGGATTAATCATTGATGTTAGAAAAAGTATTCGGGAGATTGGACACACCTTTTTCGTACCTGATTTTTCTGAAGTCAGTAATTAAAAATTAGATAAAAGAACTTTTTTAAGCTAATTTGCTAAACCTCCTGCATAGTCACCTAATTCACCCATTGCTTTATATACATCTGAATATTGATTATCAATAGTATCACATTCGGCATATTTATTATTTGCAATATTCAAAGAAGCCTGTGATTTTTCTAATTGTTCATCTGCTTTATCTAAATCTCCAACATCAAGTGCCGCGTCAAGTTCTTCCATTTCCACAATAGTTTGTTCCATGGTGTTAATCCATTGAGACCAGCAACTATATTTATCAGTATAGAATTTTTTAATTGCAACCAAAGACATAGAGCAACAATTACCCGATAAAATGGGAACGGGTATGTTCATAGCTGTATTATAAGCTTGTTGTGTTAGTGGTACGGAAACAGTGTTGGCTGACCTTGCAGCAGATAAATTTTTAATAAGAACATATTCAGTAGACTGCCTAAAGTAACCCTTTGCATTATCATAAAACTGTTGTGCCTTTACAATTTCTTCAATAAAAGACAATATAACTTTTGCCTCGGCAGAATTATCAACCGCTGGTTCTGGAGTTGGTGCTGGGACTTCTTTAATGATTATTTTTTCAATTACTTTTGGTGCTAGTTTGTTGTTTTTTTCGGTTGATTCAGTTGTGTCTGAGTTTATATTTTCTGTATTTTCAACCTCTTCCGTATTTGAATTTATATTTTCTAAACTTTCAATATTTATATCCTCGTTTTTTTCGTCGTCAGTTTTAATAATTTTATAACTGCAACCAGTTAATGCTAGTAATATTAGTAATGTCAAAATAGGTATTATTTTTTTCATATACTTTATTTAATTTTTAATTTCTTTTTCTATTAAAGTAACTTTATAAATTAATTTTATTCTTTTTCATTGTGTTTGTCCAACAAAAAAGACCTCTCACGAGGAGAAATCTCTTTTGGTAGTCCCTAGGGGAATTGAACCCCTGTTTCTAGGATGAAAACCTAGTGTCCTAACCACTAGACGAAGGGACCATTTTTAAGAAAATAAAAAAGCTGGAATTGCTTATTTGGATTATAAGCAAAAAAAACATAATTGTCAAATATATTTGCTTTAAAACCCTCTTGAATATATAATACATATAGATATAATGTATATAACTAATATATAAATTAATTTAAAAAGGAAAGCGCACAATCTACCTTTTTAAAAATATTAAAAATATGGCTTTTTTTACTAAAGTTTCTAAATCAAAAGATAATGACCAATTAGAACAAGAAGAGGTTCTAGTAAATAACGAGGTTGAAGAACAAGAAATTTTACCAGATACTGGTGAAACAATGCAGGACAATGATTGGATGGACAAAGAAGAAGCAGAAGGTCAACTATCTATTGATGTTTTTCAAACTAAAGATGATATTATCATTAAATCAACAATAGCTGGGGTTAAACCAGAAGATATTGATGTTGCAATAGATAATGACATGGTAACAATCCGTGGTTCAAGAAGACAAGATGAAAGTATTAAAGAAGAAGACTATTTCTATCAAGAATGTTATTGGGGAGAGTTTTCTCGTTCAGTTATCTTACCAACAGAAGTTATGGCAGATGATACAGAAGCTTCTTTAAAGAATGGTGTTTTAACTTTAATATTACCTAAATCTAAAAAAACTAAATCAGTAGCCGTAAAGGTTACAAGTGAATAAAACATGCAAGAAGAAAATATTAAAATTGATAAATACGAACAGTCAGCTGTAATAGAAAAGTTTGAAGATAAGTTGGCTGTTTTGGTTTTAGAAGATGACCAAAAAATTAACTGGCCAATTAAAGATTTACCAGAAGATGTTAAACAAGGTTCAAAAGTACGTATAGCAATTTCTTCTTCTACTAGCAAAGAAGAAGAAAGAAAAAAACTTGCTAAAGAATTAATAAATGAGATCTTACAAAATTAAATGGAGTTTGATGTATTAAAACAAAAAGTAAAACCCCCATATTGGTTAGTTGTCACACTAACCATTTTTTTGGTTTTAATAATCCTATGGGGTGTTGTAGCTATAGTTTTACAAGAGATATATAACGGGAAGTTTTATCCTGGTATTAGTGTTGGTGGAATTAATTTATCTGGAATGACTTATGTAGAGGCTAATAGTAAGTTGCAAGAAAAGTCAGATATATTAAATGAAGATGGTTTTGTTTTTAAATTTGAAGATAAGGAAGTTAATGTTTTTCCTGTACAAGTTTCACCTTCTGACCCAGATCTTTCGTATGAGCTATATAAAGTGGATTTTAATGATCAACTTACATATGCTTTTGGTTTAGGAAGAGAATATGGTGTTTTTAGTAATTTCTTTACTCGTATTAAATTACTATTCATTCAAAACAAGATTTCAATCAGAACAGATGTAAATAGGATAGAGATAAAGAATACATTATCTACTAACTTTGATGAGTTTTTAACAAAAGCAAAAGAAACAAGTATTGAATATTTTAATAACGAACCAATCTTCATTATTGGGAAACAAGGTGAAAGAATAGATTATGATAAATATATTCAAGCTTTTTCTAAACAGTTAGAATATTTTGAATTCAAATCAATTGGTTTAGAAAAAGAAAATTATGATCCTAAAATATCTTTAGCTACAGCTGAAGAATTACTACCAACTATTAATTCTGTTTTGGAAAGACAAGAGTTTTTTGTAAAAGCAACCATTACTCGTAGTTGGTTTAAAAAACCAATAATTAAAGAATGGATGATATATAACGAAGAAATTAAAAAAGGATTAGAATTAAAATGGAATGAAGAAAAAAACATAACATACCTTGGTTTTAATGAAGAAAATTTTTACAACTTCCTTAAACCAGCAACACAAGAAGTTGAGATTGAAGCACGTAATGCAAAATTTCAAATAGAAAATGGACGTGTAAAAGAATTTCAATCATCACAAGATGGAATAGAAATTGATTTTGAAAAAACATTAGAAGATTTTGAAAACAAACTTATTGACTTAAAGGAAGATACAATATTTATTTCAATAGCCAGTGTTCCAGCAATGATTAATACAGAAGATGTAAATGAATTGGGTATTACAAAAATAATTGGAATAGGTACTTCTAGCTTTGCAGGATCACCATATAACAGGATGCACAATATCCGAACAGGAGCAGCTTCTTTTAACGGTTTAATCTTAAAACCAGGAGATGAATTTTCAACAAACAAATATTTAGGAGCAATTAATGCTGCTACTGGTTATTTACCAGAGTTAGTAATTAAAGGAAACAAAACAATTCCAGAATATGGAGGAGGTTTATGTCAGATAGCAACAACTATGTTTCGTTTAGCTTTAGATACAGGACTACCTGTTACTGAACGCTACCCACATGCTTATAGGGTGGGGTATTACGAGCCAGCAGGTACAGATGCCACTATTTATAGCCCACATCCAGATTTTCGCTTTACAAACGATACTCCAGGCAATATATTATTACAAACAAAAGTTGAAGGGACGACACTTATTTTTGAATTTTGGGGTCAAGATGACGGTAGAGAAGTAAATGTTGGATATCCTGCTATATACAACATAACATCACCAGGCCCAACAAAATATGTTGAAACAGAAGAATTAGAGCCAGGTGAAACAAAATGTATAGAATCTGCACATAATGGTGCAGAAGCAAACTTAAAACGTACAATTCTCTATTCAGATGGAGAAACAAAAGAAGACAATTTCTATTCTAAATACCGCCCGTGGCAGGCTGTTTGTTTAGTAGGGATAGATCCAACAACCAAAGCAACTAGTACAGAAGAAATAATAAATGAATAAAGTAAAAATATAAAAACGCGGCTTATTTAAGTCGCGTTTTTGATTTGCTTGTGTTAAGCAAGTCAATTTAATGCCTTTTTTACTATCTCTAATGATATTTCTACTACTGCTTCGTCATCAGCCACTTTAGTTTTTTTAGGTGGTGATGTCTTTTTGCCAACCACTACCATTTTGTCATCCACAACAGTGGCAGAGGGACAAAAGCCAACACCACAGTAATTTGTTTTTCCCATTTTTTCTCCAATATGTTTAAATGAACTATTTTAACTTTAACGCCTTTTTAATTATTTTTAGAGACACTTCAATAACTTCCTCGTTGTCGGCAACTTTTGCGTCTTTTGGTGCGGGTACTTTTTTGCCAACCACTACCATTTTGTCATCCACAACAGTGGCAGAGGGACAGCTGAGTAAAGCACAGTAATTTTGTTTTTTCATAATTTTCTTTTTATTTTTTGTTTGTAATAAGGTAAAAAATTCCAAACCATTTTTTTGTAATGGAAATATTATTTAGCCCCCCTTTTTTAATTATTTGTATAATATTTCTATTATTATGGCAGTTAAGATATTTCTTGTGTTTTTTTGCTCGTTTATTTTGCCAACTGCTAATAATTTTCCAACTACTTTTTCCGTGTTCTAAAAAAAGCAATTGACCATCTAATTTGCATACATTCTTTATCTCATTTACTGCTTTAATGGGTTTATCAACTGTGCAAAGAGAAAAAACAGAAACAGTACTATCAAAACTATCAAAAATAAAAGGTAGATTTTCAGCATCAGCTAATAAAAAATTTATTTTTAGCCAAGGCGGTTTTGTTTTTTGAGCGATTTTCAACATTTCCCAACTAATATCAATTGCAAAAACATGGCAATTTTTAGAATAGTATTTAAAATTTATTCCTGTTCCAGTTGCTACATCTAAGACATTGCCTTCTGACGATTTTATCAGATTTTTGCGCCATTTAGTAATTCCTAAAATCTTTTGAGCTACGTCTTCCACCCATAACCAAAAAGAACATTCTTTTGCAAAATAATCGTATTTTTGTTGTGTTTCATTCAAAATGTTCCCCTTTCAGTGTGTTATATTCCTTCTATCTAGACAGATTATTTCAATGCCTTTTTAATTATTTTTAGAGACACTTCAATAACTTCCTCGTTGTCGGCAACTTTTGCGTCTTTTGGTGCGGGTACTTTTTTGCCAACTATTATTACTTTGTCGCCAATAACGGTGGCAGATGGGCAAGCACCCACTAGACAGCAGTTATTTTTTTTCATATTCATATTATTTATGTTAAAATTTTTTGTTACTTTTTTTTAAAAAATCTGACGCAGCATTTCTTTTTTAACTGAGATTACTTGTTCATCGGCACCCACCTTGTGTTCAATACCTAATTTTGTAAGGTTTTGAACTTTTTTTCCAACAATAAATAATTCATCACCATCCTCAGATGTATATACAGCAGGGCAAAGACCAACACCACATTGGAAGGATATTGGTGTAATGTTTTTTAACTTTTTCATATTTTTTTACTCTTAATTATCTTTATTATATTAAGTTTGGCTTAATAATGTTTTAAAAACAACATTTTTTAATAAATTTAGTTTTTTGTCTAACTTTAGATAAAGATAGCCAAATTGTTTGACAAGATTATTGTCATAATTTATAATACAAATATGAAATTGAACAAATTTGAATCAAATTTATTGGGTTTAACCAAACAAGAATTGGCTGTTTTAAATGTTTTGGAAGTTGAAAAAAGTGTTTTAGTAACAAAGGCAGCAGAGGTTTCTGGACTACCACGTACAACAGTGGGTTTTTTATTAAAAAAATTAAAACAACGCGGGTTAGTTGAGCAAATAAAAGTTGAACAACACAAAGAATGGCGAATTAGATCACCAGAGGAAATTTCTAAAAAATTACAGCAAATTTGTTTTAAATTTAACAATACTAAAAATGTGCTTGGTAATATAGCTAGTCAAAATATAGAAATTACAGCCT
>CAYSXS010000006.1:0-50795 GCA_964435065.1 uncultured Gammaproteobacteria bacterium | reverse complement strand
CGGTTCAACTAGGGGTTTCAGGTTAATTGTATTAATTTAGAGATCTACTATGAATAAAATTAGAATACTATATTCCATTCTCGCAATATTGATCGGTGCGTTAATGTTTATATATGCTGGATATGATGATAGTCCGGGTGGGCAATTAATAGGACTAATAGTGGCTATTATTGGTGTTGTAGGTTTAGTAAAGAGTAAGAAAAAAACTTCTGATTAAATAATTTTTGCCTTATCAATAGTAAGTTTTGGTATATAAAAACGATCATTTATTTATCTCCAATATCGAAATACATCTCTTGTCATTTGCTCTAATTTGGTTCTAATGTTAGTGCTTCCTCGGAGTTCCAAGAAAATCAGCTAACCTTAGTTGGATTTTTTTATACCTAAATTACCATTACTGAATTGGGTTTGATTTTTTTTATTAAATTTTATAAATTGTCAGTAGAATAAAAAAAAAGGAGGAATTAGGATGGACTCGAAAGGATACAAGCTTCAATTAGCAATTGTTCTTTCTGCTATAGGTCCCAGGGGATCTTCTAAAGATTTTATAGAAAACGGGATTAATAAAGCTAAAGAAGTTATTATTAATCTTTTAAGAGAAAGCCCTAGTGTTTTTTGTCATTAGGTGTTTCGGTTGTAAATCGTATTTTTTGATTATAAATTAATTATATCATTAAACTTGGCTAATTATATCATTTATGATACAATTAAATCATATTAATGACATAATTATATGAACCAAAAAATACATAATTTAAACAAAAGGCAAGATTTAATCTTAAATTTAATAGAAGATGAACAAGAGATTTCAATGTCTCAAATAGTTGAATTTATAGATAAAAAGTCGATAAAAGCCACTAGAATTACTATTAGTAGGGATTTAAAGGAATTGCTTAAATTAAATTTAATAATAAAACATGGCAAAGGTAGGGGTGTAACATACAAATTATCATTGTTTTTTAATTTAATAAAACCAATTGATGTTGAAAAATATTTTAAGACAGAAGTTGATGATAGACAAATTTTGAAGAATTTTAATTTTGATCTATTGGATAATTTTAAAAATATTTTTACAAAAAACGAGCAGGATGAACTTGAAAAGTTAACTGAAAAGTATAGAAGTAATTTAAAAAAATTATCAAAAACATTAATTAAGAAAGAATTTGAAAGATTAGCGATAGATTTGAGTTGGAAATCATCTCAGATTGAGGGCAATACTTATACTTTACTTGAGACTGAACATTTAATAAATGAGCACAAAGAATCTTCTGGGCGAACAAAAGAAGAAGCTTTAATGATTTTGAATCACAAACAAACATTGGATTATATTTACAAAAATATTAATGATTTTAAAAAAATTAATATTGCTAAATTAGAGAACATTCATTATCTTTTAACAAAAGACTTAGGGGTTTCAAGAAATTTAAGAAAAAGAATGGTTCGGATTACTGGCACTAACTATAAGCCACTTGATAATCAATTTCAAATTAAAGAGGCTCTAGAGAAAACTTGCTTGATAATTAATAAAGAAAAAGATTCAATGGCTAAAGCGTTAATGGTCATAGTTTTAATTTCATATATCCAGCCATTTGAGGATGGCAATAAACGTACAGGACGGTTAATCGGTGATGCTATTCTTTTAGCATATAATTTGTGCCCACTTTCATTTAGAAGTGTAGATAAGATTGAATACAAAAAATCAATTTTACTTTTTTACGAACAAAATAATATTAATTATTTTAAAGAGTTATTCATAGACCAATATCAATTTGCAATTGAGAACTATTTTGAGTAGTTAACTATCACTCATCAGAGTTCGGACAAGATCTCAAATAGAGAGTCAAAAGACACTTTTTAATTAATGTATTTTTTGATATAATTAAATCAAGTATATATTAATAAATAAAATAAAAATTATGGAAAAATTAAAATTTGAAACAGCTTTTAAATATCCTTTTAATAGAGCAAAAGGAATGTGGAATATCTTGTGGGTTTTAGTACCTATTATTGGTTGGTTTGCTTTAGGTGGGTATAGCGTAAGAATTATTCAAGAGTTTGTTAATGGTCAATTTAAGGAATTACCTGTTTTTAAATTTGAGGATGATTTTAAATTGGGCTTCTGGATGTTTTTAAAAGGTTTACCTTTTATAATAGTATATGCAGCAATTAGTGCTATATTAAACCAAACAGATTCTTGGGCAGCAAGGTTAGTTGATGTATTAATTGCAATATTTATAGTTCCAATGTTAACTATAAATTTCATGAAAAAAGAAACAATAGAGTCATATTTTGAATTTAAAATATTAAAATCTGTTTTTAATAATTTGTGGGAATATATTGTAGTGATGTTAAAAAGTGTATTATTGGCAGTAATATTTTTAGTTATGATTATAGTCCTAGTAGGTTTACCTGCAGGAGCTTTTACTAAAAACATATTTATAGCTGATTTTTATAGAAGAAAAGTAAAATAATCTCTAGTTAAAAAAGTAAATTGTTTAAGCAAACCAGCTAGTTTTAGCTGGTTTGCTACTTGACATTTATTCAATAAAGGAACATACTTTAGCCAAGTATTTAATAATTAAATTTTAAAACTATATGGGACAATATAACAATAATAGATCAAGTAATGACCGCGATAATAGAAGATCTGGCGGACGAAATTTTGGTGGCAATAATGATAGGCAAATGCACCAGGCTGTTTGCGATACCTGTGGAGAGGGCTGTGAGGTGCCTTTTAAGCCATCTGGAAGTAAACCAGTTTATTGTGATGGTTGTTTTGGTAAGAACAGAGATAAAGATAGGGGTTCTGATCGTAGTAATACTAGAAGTTTTGGTAAGGATCAAAATAAAGAACAGCTTAATGCTATTAATGTGAAAATAGATCAAATTTTAGAAATTTTGAAACAAAGTTCACAGGATAAAACAGAAGAAGAAAAAGTAGCTCCAGTTAAAGTTAAGAAAGAAAAGAAGGAAAAGAAGGAAAGTAAAGCAAAAAAAGAAAAAAAGCCAGAAAAGAAAAAAGTTAAAAAAACAACAAAAAAGAAATAGTTTATACAAGTTATATCAAAAAACCATCTAGTCTATTATTCTAGATGGTTTTTTGATATAATTTAATATATGTTGGAGAAACGTAGCAAAAAAATTATAGGGTTTTTGATTTTAGTTATCTTTTTAGTTTTTTTAATTATTATTCTTCATTTCATAAATCCTGAAGAAATAGTAAATAAAATTGGTATTCAAAATGGATATATCCTTGCGTTTGTAGTTTCGCTTTTTGGTGGTTTTTCTGCTGCTGGTTCGGCCTCTTTTATCAGTGTTCTAATTGTCCTAACTACAGGAGGAATGAACCCTATTTCTCTAGGGCTAGTTTCAGGAGTGAGTTTAGCAATAGGGGATATGATAATGTTTTATGCCGGCTCTAAAGGACGGGAACTTATTAAAGGAAAATGGGGTAAGAAAATAGATAAAGTAGCTGATGTATTTAAAAAACGGAAATGGTTAGAAAAAGCTATTCCACTTATTGCTTATCTATATATCGGTTTTACACCATTATCAAATGATATTTTAATCCTTTTTCTTGCAGCCATAGAATATCCTGCTAAAAAGATGAATAAAATAATAATTTTAGGTGATATATCTTTTGCTTTAATGGTTACTATGCTGGCTGCACAGGGTTTCTTTTAGGGTGTTTATAAGGCTTGTTTTTGTAGTTTGTTGTGGTATAATATATGGAAGTATAGAAGATGCAGATACTCAAGTAACTATCATTTTTTAAGTGAATAAAGTTTAGAATTAATTAATAAGATATATGTCTACACTAAATGAGAAAATATGTTGCCCAGAGTTTGATCCAACTCCTTGGGAAGATAAGGAAATAAGCTGGGATAATAAGTTGTTTATTAAAGAAACTACGGTTAGTCTTTTTCATATACCTTTAAATTTTGGTTCTATGATGAAAAAGGCATGTGATAAGATTGAGAAAGCAGGAGCAGGTTTTGATATGAAAGATTGGATAATCCTTTCTTATGATCCATCTCCATGGAAAGGTGAACATTATTTAGCAGTAACTAAAGAAGTTCCTGATTCTGAAAATGTAAGAATATCTGGTACTTTTTTAGCCAAGGTTTTTGAAGGGCCGTACAAAAATGTAGGGAAGTGGCATAAAGAAATGGAAGAATTAGTAAAAAATAAAGGGAAAGAAGTAAAGAAAATATATTTTTACTATACTACCTGTCCAAAATGTGCTAAAAAATGGGGTAAAAACTATGTAGTAGGGTTAGCACAGATATAATTTAAAATATTTAAATAACTAAATAAAATTTATGGAAGAACAAAAAACTCCTCAAGTTGAGGAAAAAAAGATTTGTACAGATAAACATCATGGTTTCTGTCCAGCCATTCTCGCAATATTAATCATTATATTTGTATGGGCTTGGACGCCAGATTGGGCAAATATTGCTATTACTATTTTAGCAGCTCTGATCGTTATAGGAGCAGGTGGAGGTATCTGTAAAGGTAAGAAATAACAAACATGTCTAAAAATCACTTTTATTTTAAATAAAGGTGATTTTTTGATATAATTAAGTCGCATCAAATGGATTTAAGTATTAAATTTTATGACTAAAAATAAACAAAAATCAAAAAAATGTATGCATGATTATAAAAATGCAATTCAAGTAGGCAATGTTGATTATATGTGTCCGTTGTGTCAAGAATTATTGGATCCTTTGGAATGGTTTATTATGAATAGTTTTAAATTTGTTGATGTAGAAGGAGAAGTCATAAAAAAATAAAATAATTATTAATAAGTTGAAAAAGTAAATTATGAAAAAAACAGAAACCATAACTCAAATAGCGATTTTTCGTCAAAAAGAAATTAGAAAAGTTATTTATAAAAATGAATGGTGGTTTGTGGTAGAGGATGCTATTTTGTCTTTAATTGATTCGAATGATCCTAAGCAGTATATTCAGCGCATGAAACAACGTGATTCCGAGCTCGCAAAAGGGTGGGTACAAATTGTACATACCCTTGCTGTACCCACTGTTGGTGGTCCACAAAATATGAATTGCGCTAATGCTGAAGGACTTTTGCGTATCATTCAGTCTGTTCCATCTCCTAAAGCAGAACCATTTAAACGCTGGCTTGCAAGAGTTGGTTATGAAAGAATTCAAGAGATAGAAGATCCAGAGTTAGCTACCAAAAGAACTAGATTTTTGTATAAAGCCAAAGGTTATCCAGATGACTGGATTGAAAAAAGAATGCGCGGGATTGCTATTCGAGAAGAACTAACAGATGAATGGCAAAAAAGAGGTGTGCAAGAGCAAAGAGATTACGAGATATTAACAGCAGAAATTTCTAAAGCAACATTTGGTGTTACGCCAAGTGAATATCAAAAATTTAAAGGATTAAAGCGTGAAAATCTTCGAGACCATATGGATGATTTTGAGTTAATTTTTAATATGCTGGGCGAACGAGCCACAACTGAAATTCATCGCAATGAAAATTCACAAGGTGTGATAAAATTAAAGTCAGATGCCAAAGCTGGTGGCAATATTGCTGGAGGAGCTAGAAAAAAATTAGAAAAACGATTAGGTCGGTCAGTGGTGTCTAAGAAAAATTTTCTACCACTCAAAAAGAGAGTTAAAAAAATAAAATAATAAAAAAATTATGCAACTAAATTACAAAAGATTAATAATTTCTCTTGCTTTGCCACAACTAGCAGGCATAATCGGATCAATTTTTACTACTTCATCTATCTCTGGATGGTATTCTGGTTTAATAAAACCAAGCTTTAATCCACCAAATTGGATATTTGGTCCAATGTGGATTTTGCTATATATCTTGATGGGTATTAGTATATATTTAATTTGGCAAAGTTTAGAAAAAAATAAAATTAATAAAAATATTTTTTATTTATTTTATATTCATCTATTTTTCAATGCAACCTGGTCAATTATATTTTTCGGTTTACAAAATCCAGGTTTGGCTTTTATAAACATCATAATACTTTTGATATTTATAATTACCCTAATATTTAAATTCTATAAAATATCCAAATTAGCTAGTTATTTATTAATCCCGTACCTGTTTTGGGTGAGTTTTGCCAGTTTGCTCAATTGCTTTATCTGGTATCTAAATTAAATATCTTAACCGTCCCGAGTACTCGGGACGGTTTTTTAAAAAATCTATGTCTAATTTAAAGCACATCATTAATGCCCAGCAATTTAATAAAGAATTATTGGAAAGTATTTTTAAGACAGCTGATAAAGCTAAACTTTTTTTCTCTCAAGGGAAAAGAACTAATATTTTTAAAGATAAGATATTAGCTACTTTGTTTTATGAACCAAGTACTCGTACACGACTTTCTTTTGAATCAGCTATGAGCCATTTAGGTGGCTCAGTTATTAGTACTGAAAATGCTAGGCAATTTTCATCAGCATCAAAAGGAGAAACTTTAGAAGATACAATCAAGATTATTAGTGCTTATGCAGATGTTATTGTTTTACGGCATTATGAAAGCGGATCAGCACAAAAAGCATCTGTTGTTTCAAAAATTCCAATTATCAATGCTGGTGATGGCCCAGGCCAGCATCCAACTCAGGCTTTACTTGATTTATACACAATTAAAGATGAATTAGGTAGGATAGACAATATCTCCATAGCTATGGTAGGGGACTTGGCAAATGGTAGAACTGTGAGATCTTTATGCTATTTATTAGGTAAATATGAGAATATTAAGATATATTTTGTTTCACCTGAGATTATTAGGATAAAGGATGATATTAAACAATATTTAACTAAACATAAAATAGAGTTTAGAGAAGAAGATAGTTTACAAGCTGTAGCTGATAAAGTTGATGTTATTTATCAAACACGTATTCAAAAAGAACGTTTTGGGGATAGATTAGAAGATTATGCAAAAGCCTGTGGTGTGTATGTGATTAATAATGAGATCCTTAATTTAATGAAAGATAACTCTATTATTATGCATCCATTACCAAGAGTAAATGAAATTTTACCTGAGGTTGATAATGACCCAAGAGCAGCATATTTTCGTCAGGCAGAAAATGGGTTATATGTTCGTATAGCTTTATTACGAATGGTTTTAAATAAATGAGTATGTGTGATATAATTTCTATATAAATATTATCAAATTAAAAAACAAAAACATGCCAATAAAAAAACCAATCAAAAAGACAATTACGAAACGAGCTACAAAACCTGTAATTAAAAATCAAAAACAAGATTTAGAACCCATAGGAGGCCCTGTGCCTATAGTAGAAAAAAAAGGCATTAATAAAATGAAAGTTATAATGTTTTTTATAATAATATTAGTAGGTTTAATGTTGATTGCGGTAATATTTTGTTATATAAACATAAAACAAACAGAGACAAAAGAAAATCAAAAGAAAAGTTTTGAGAACTACAATATAGATGTGAGTGAAAAACTACAGGAGTTAGTTGAAGAGACTGCTGAAGAAGAAGTACAAGAAGAGATTGTTGAAAAGGACATCGGTGTTGTTAAAGATACTCCAACAGGATATTTAAATGTTCGTGAAGGGCCAGATACTAATTATGATTTGGTTACTAAAGTTAATCCAGGTTCAGAATATGTAATATTAAATGAAGATGATTCTTGGTATGAAATAGAGATTAATGAGGATTTAACTGGGTGGGTATATGGTGAATATATAGAAAAGGTAAAATAATTAATATATATGTCTAAAAAAATTCTTATCGTTGAAGATGAAAAATCTTTGCGTGAACCACTTAGTAAGGCATTAAAAAAGGAAGGCTTTGAAGTTTTTGAAGCTGAGAATGGAGAGGAAGGTTTAGATGTTGCTAAAAAAGAACACCCTAATTTGATTTTAACTGACATTGTAATGCCCAAAATGGATGGTTTATCTATGTTGAAAGAGTTAAGAAAAGATAGGTGGGGCAAAAATGTTCATGCCATTATTCTTACTGTTTTGAACGAAGACAAGAAGGTTATTGATGCTTTGCAAGAGGGTGTTTATGATTATCTAATTAAATCTGATTGGGAAGTTGATAATGTGGTTAATAAGGTTAAAGAAAAATTAAATAATTAATTTTTAATTTAATATGTCTAAAAAACAAATATATAATTCTGGGTTATTGTTAGTATTATTACTTGCTGTTGTTTTTGTTTCTGGGTGTGCAAAAGATGGTAATGTAAACACAGAACCAAAGATATCTGCTGAAGAACAAGAATTTAATGATAGTGGTAGAGCTAAAGCAATTTTAGATGAAGAAGATCTTCAATCTCATTATGTACAAGAACTACAAGGTAGGTGGATTTCAGTTTACGACGAAGATTCAGTAATTGAATTTAAAGATGATAAGAAAATAGATTACTATGCTGGTCAATATATGTCAGAAGATGTCTTTAGTGTATATACCACAGAATTTTTAATTGTAGGAGAAGGTGAAGATAAGTTAGAATATAAAATAGCAGAATTATCAGAAGATACTTTAATTTTAATATATCTTGCTAGAGGAAATTTATTAGAATATAAGAGAATCAAAGAAGAGTAAAAATATTAATATTTTGTGTTTTAAAAAGACCTAGGATTTCCTAGGTTTTTTATTATGATAAATTTCTGAATAATGTGTTTTTGTATACTCGTCTTCTTCATATCTAGCTTCTATTTCCATTGGCATTTTGTTGTATCCATATTTTAGGAACTGTTTAAGGTATGTAAAGTAAAATTTAAATAACCCCATTCTTTTATATTGTTTCCAGTGTATTAGATCGTGGTTTAATATTTTTTCGTTACCTTTGTATTCTTTTTTAATAAATATACCAAATGGCGGTATGGTATGGGCCCGATATGGTGGTATTATCCGTTTGATGTAATATATTTTTGGTTGTTTCATTTTAAATTTTAATAATATGCCACTTCTAACTTAATTCCATCAGGATCGGCAAAAAAGACTGCATAATATTTATTGGTATAGTTAGGGTATTTTTGGGGAGCGTCAAAGATATGAACATTGTTTTTAAGTAGTACTTTATATATTTGATCTACCATTTTTACTGAATGGGTTTTTAAACAAAGATGGTGAAGTCCTGGTGCATTGAATTTGTATTGATGGTTTGTAATTTTGGCTTGAGCAATTAAAATTCCATAACCTTCTGGGCTAGCCCATCCAGCATGATCATTTTTGTTTGAAACTTGCTTGTATCCAAGCTCTTTAAAAATATCATTATACAAAGAATAACTTTTTTTGTAATCGGAAACGGCTATTTTAGTGTGACCACATGGATCGTACGAAGTGCTTTTGGTCATATAGTTGGGGTTTATTTAATATTTTTGAAAATCCATTTAATATCTTCTTTTGCTTTTTTCATATTTCTCATGCCCTGCCCAACAGGGTAGTATACAGGAAAAACTTTATATTGCTTTTTGTTTATTTCTAATATTTCGTGTTTTTTTCTATTTTCTGATACTTTTATATTTTTTTCAAGTAAAACAGAACTAACTTGATTTCCAAAAGTTATTATTACTTTTGGTTTTATAGTATCTATTTCTTGTTTGAATAAATCTAAATATTTTTTAAATACATTATTTGGTAATGGTCTAGCATCTATTTGAGTAGCTTTTGATAAGTTGGTGATATACATAGAAAGGTTACAAACTTCTCTATATATTTTTTCTGCAAAGTTATTATTCCAATCTTTTGGTTTTTTTGAATTTATTTCTTCAAATAAGTTTTTATTTAAAAAACCAAGTTGATAAAACATTTTCCATACATTTTTTGTACCGATCCAAGGAGCTTTAAGACCATCCCATTTTTTGTCAGAAGCAATATTTCTGGCTGTAGGATTCATAAAAACCAAACAAAAGTTTGGGTTTTTTGTTTTTCCGCAACCATAAATAGCATCTAAATCTTTATGACCATAGGATTTTTGTAGATTATCGAAATCTTTATGTAATTTATTTATTTGCATTTGATTTTTTGAGGATATATTTAATCGGCAATAAATTCTTTTTCTAGTCTTATTTCATTTTCTTTTAGAAAACCAGCTTTTTTTAATTCATTTAGTTTTTTATCATCAATCATTTTAAACCCAATTTTTTCATGAGCACGAATTGAAGTAATATTATCTTTCTTTATTGTCGCAAACAATGTTTGTAGACCGTATTTTTCTGCAAGTAGGTTTTCGGCAATTTCAAGAATTCCTTTACCTCTAAAGTCTGGAGAAATAACTATTTGTACAAAACCAGAGTTTTTTGGGAATTTCGCTGGAAAATATCCAACAATTCCTGCTTTTATATTATCACACAAAATTGTGTGATAAATTCCGTTTTCAAAAACAACAATTTCTTCTTTTCCTTGAAGAGTTTTTAAATAGCTTTTATCAAATTTATCTAATTTAATTTTCATATATTATATGTCTCAATTATACCTTTCTGAATTTATTAAATCAAACATAAATATTTGCAATTATTCCATATATATCATATTATTAAACATATATCATATACTCATACATCATGGATAAAGATGTTATACAACAACTAGAAAAAGAATTAGAAAAAGTTAAATCAGCAGATGATTTAGCTATTTTATGGCGTAAATATTTAGGTAAAAAAGAGGGGATTATTAAATCAGCAATGAAAGAATTGGGGATGTTATCAACTGCAGAAAAAAAAGTTAAAGGGCCAGCTATTCAAGAAATTGCAGAAAAGGCTAAAGATTTATTGAATAACAAAGAGGAAGAATTAAAAACAGGTAAGTTAGAAAAAGATTTAGGAACTCAAGCTGAGAAGCTTGATTTTAATATTCCTAAAATTGGTCATTTACATCCTTTTACACATACTATTCGTGAGATGAATAAGTTGTTTGTTGGTATGGGCTACAGTATTATGGATGGACCTGAGATTGAAACAGATGAATATTGTTTTCAAAGATTAAATGTTCCTGCTGATCATCCAGCTAGGGATATGCAAGATACAATATATATTGAAGAACCTAAATATCTATTAAGAACTCAAACATCTTCAATTGAAGCTAGGATTTTAGAGAAATACAAACCTCCTTTTAAAGTTGTTTGTCCTGGTAGATCATATAGGAATGAGAAAGTTAATAAGAGTAATCATTTTATGTTTCATCAATACCAAGGAGTTGTAGTTGTTAAAAAAACAAGTTTGAAAGATTTGTTTGGAACTTTTACTAGATTGTTTAAAAAGATGTATGGTGATGATGTTATTGTTAGGTATAGGAATAAATATTATCCAGAAGTTGAACCTGGCGTAGGTCCAGATATGCAATGTTTTGTTTGTAAAGGTAAAGGCTGTGCAACATGTAAAGGTACTGGTTGGATTGAAATGGGTGGTGCAGGTATTATTCATCCTAATGTATTAAAGATGGCTGGGATTGATTCAAAAGAATGGATGGGCTTTGCTTTTGGTTTAGGATTAGATAGATGGGTAATGGCTAAATATGGGATTGATGATATACGAACACTATTAGAAGGAAATTTAGGATATAAATATTACGAAAATGAAAATACTATATAGTCAAATTCAAGAATTGTTACCAGATTTAAAAGCTACTGCACAAGAAGCAGGAGAGACTTTAACTATGACTGGTTTTATGATGGATGAGTTAGAGGAGGTTAAGTATAAAGGAGGAAAGGATTATGTTATTAGTTTAGAAGTTAGACAGAATAGAGCTGACTGTTTATCAGTTATTGGTGTGGCTAGAGAATTAGCTGCTTCATATAATATAGATATTAAATTACCAGAAGCTAAAGTGTCTGGTTTTGGTAGTGATGAGATTGATATAGATATCAAATCTAAAGATGTTGTTAAAAGAATATCTGCAGTTGAGATATCAGGATTAGAAAACAAAGAATCACCAGATTGGTTAAAAGAATGGTTAGCTTTTTATGATATTAATAGTATTAATTTTTTAGTTGATTTATCTAATTATGTAATGATGTATACAGGCTATACATCTCATCTATTAGATAAAGATAAAATGTCAGAAGGTTTGACTTGGAAGATAAATGATCAGTTTGATAAGATTATTACCTTAGATGGTACAGAAATTGAATTAAGTAAAAATAACGAGCTTGTTATTTGTGATTCAAAAAATGTATTAGCTTTAGCTGGTATGGTTGGTGGACAAGCTGCAGCAATTGATATCAATACAAAAAATATTGTTTGTGAGATGGCTGTTTATGACAGAACAATTGTTCGTCAAAATTCTAGAAGTTTGAAAGTCGTAACAGAAGCAAGTACCAGGTTAGAAAAAGAATTAGATCCAAATGGATTAGATTATGCAATAAATTTATTAATCTCTTTAATTTTAGAAAACTGTGGTGGAAATTTAAACACAAAACTTTTTGAATATTATCCAGATAAAAAAGTATCTTCAAAGATTGAGATGGATATATCTGCACCAACTGTTTATGCTGGCGTTGAGATATCAGATAAGAGGGTAGTGGAAGTTTTAGAATCTCTTAGATTTGAAGTAGAAAAGAATGGTAGTAAATTAGTAGTTACACCACCAACAGATAGAATGGATGTTAATTTAATGGAAGATGTTGTGGAAGAGGTAGTTAGGATTGTTGGTTTTGATAACATTCCGTCAGATATTACACCGGATTTAACAGTTGTTAAGGATATCACATCTAAGAATATATATTTAGCAGATAAGGCTAGAGATATATTAGTTAATTTAGGGTTAGATGAAATCTTATCTTTACCTTTAGTTAGGGTAGGAGATAATGAAAAATTAAATCATTTAGATTGGGAAACCATTACTACACAGAATTCAATTAATGATGAATATCCTTTTTTAAGACAATCTATAGCTTCTGGATTATTAATCCAATTAGAGGAATATATTAAAAAGAATGTTGAATATGTAGATATATTTGAAATAGGGAGAGTATTTGGCAAAAAGGGCAATGAATATACAGAACATGATTCTTTAGGTGTTTTAATGAGAGGTAATAAGACAATTAATGATGTTAAAAGTAATTTAGAAACCTTATTACGTTCTCTTGGTTCAAATGATATATATTATTCTGTTTCTAAAATAAAGCCTGAAATAGCTAATCCTTCATCTTGTTGGGATATATTAGTAGATGATAAGTCTATTGGGATTGTGTATAAGTTAAAACCACAGAATGATAATGTAAATACATATTTCTTTGAAATTAATCTATTTGAATTATTAGGTTTATTAGAAAAAACAAAACATAATCCTGTGGTAGAAATAACTAAAAAGTTAGTTATTTTAGATGCTAATGTAGAATTATCTGAAAAAGAATCAATTACAGATTATGTAAAAGACTTAAAGAAAAAAATTGATGAAGATAAGTTATGGAGTATTGTTATCCATGATATATTTCCTTTAGATAACAATAAGGTGAGGTATACTATACGGACAACATACCAGGAGTTGTTAGATCAAGAAGCCAAAAAGTTACATGCAGATGTTTTTGGGTTGTAGAATTGGATTATGTGTTTAAAAAAGGGTGGTGGCTAATTACCACCACCCTTTTTAATGTCTAGTTTTATCCACACTGTGGGTTATTTTAAAAAACATAAACAACAAAAGTGGTGTATATTTGACTAATGTTAGGTAAAATATTAACTATTGACATTTGTAGTATAGTATAATATACTACAAATATATGTTTGTAGTCTAATTAAATATATCACAAAATAATATGAACAAACCCGAATTAACACAATATCTACAAAAACAAATTTTAACCACAGACGATAGGTTAAAAAAGTTCACCCATAGCTTGGCTAACAAAAAGTATCCAAAGCGTTTTTTGTTTATTAAATTGCAAAAATATATAAATGATTTTCTAAGCAAGGTCAGTGAAAATAAATTAGTAATAATTCCTGGATTTCGAGGTGTTGGGAAAACAACTGTTGTTGCCCAGACTTGTGTAGAGTTCAAAAGAAGAGGTTTTAAAGTATTGTTTCTATCGATCGAAGATGCTAAAAACTTATTTGATATAGGGATAAATGAATTAATGTCTGCTTATGAGGAGATTTTAGGTGAAAATTTAGAAAGTTTAAAGGAACCCATTTTAATTTTTTTAGATGAAGTCCAAACAGACCCAAAATGGACAATTACATTAAAATCTTTATATGAGAAAACAACAAAAATATTTTTTTGTTGTACTGGTTTTTCAGCTATTAATTTACAAAACCAAGCAACAGCTAATCTCGCTCGTCGTGCAAAATTTGAACCAATGACGCCAATGTCTTTTGGTGAATATCAAATGATAAATAAAGATATTTATCCAATGTCTGGTTTAAAGGAAAAAATAAAACAGACAATTTATTTTTCCAGTAGTGCAGACGCAGTTTATAGAGGTTTGTTGAAAATACAGAGCGAAGTTAATAAATACTGGTCAAAAATAGATAGGAATGATATAAAAAAATATTTATCATACGGAAGTTTGCCATTTTCTTCTATAATGCCGGATGAAGTATCGATTTATAATTCAATATCATTATTGGTAGAGAAAATAATTCAACAAGACATGCCATCTTTGGGCAGTTTTGATAGGGATACCTTAGGAGCAGTAAAAAGAATTTTGTTTGCTATTGCTGAAAATGACACAACAAGTTTGAATACTTTAGAAAACAAGTTTTATATTAACCGTTTAACTATTGCTAACATTTTTGATGTTTTAGAAAAAGCAGAATTGTTAATAAAAATTTCGCCACACGGATCTAATATGACCATTGCCAATAAGCCAAATAAATATTTATTTATGAGCCCTGCCATTAGAATGTCTTTTTTCTATTTTACAGGTAATGAGAGTACTTATTTAGTAAGACAAGGTAAGTTATTGGAGGATTCTGTTGGGGGACATCTTTATAGGGAGTTTATATTAAGAAGTAACGGTATTATTCGATATGATAGTGCACAAGGAGGAGCTGATTTTATATTACAAATAGGTGATAAGAAAAAAGTGGTAATTGAAGCGGGTCTAGGGAGTAAAGACAAAAAACAGGTTATAAGTACAATGCAGAAAGTAAAATCTGATTATGGAATAGTTTTTTCAAAAACAGAGTTGAGTTTTGATAAAGAAACAAACATTATTACTATTCCGTTAGATTATTATTTTTTAATGTGATTTTATTTATTCTATTAAAAATATACGAAATGTTTTTCCAAATTTTTGTTCAGAGCAAGAAGCAGAATCAGCTGGTTTCCGTAAAGCTATTAATTGTCCGTAGATGATTTTTATGTTGATTGAAGGTATTAAATTTATATCAAATTGACCGTTTTTGGTCGGTTTTTTGGTTTGACTTTTGGGATGGGAAATGGGAGAATTAAGGTATTAAATGTTATTTATTGACTGTAGATAAAAATATTATGCCAATTAACAAAGAAAATTTTAGAGATATAAAAACTTGTTTTTGTTTTTTAGACGAAACAGGGTTAGTTTATAGTCCACGAGATAAATTTTTTGCTTTAGGAATAATAAAATGCTCTTCACCAGAAAAGATTTATAATAGAATTAGAAAAGTTAGAGATAAATATAATTATAGAGAAGAATTAAAGTGGAGTAGTTTGGATAGGAGAATAAGATTTGATATAGCTAGAGAATTTTTTAATATTTTTTTAACAGAAGATATTGAGTTTAACTGTATTATTTTAGATAAAGAAAAGTTAAATTTTAAAAAATATTTTAATAACGATTTATATAAAGTTTATAGAAATTTTACTGTTGCCTTGTTAAAACTAATCATTGGTAAAAAACCAAAAGAGATTATAACATTGTTGGCTGACGATTATTTCACACCAGATGGTATTAATTTAGAATGCACAATAAAAAAATTTACAAATGATCATTATAAAAATTTTGTTGTGGCTGGTGTTTGCCAAATAGATTCAAAATCTTCAGACTTGCTTCAATTAACAGATTTACTTTTAGGAGCAATTGTTTATGATTTAAAAAAACAAGAAAAGATAATTAGTAAACAAAATACGTATAAAAGAAAATTTTTAAATTTTGTTTATCAAAAGTTAAGAATTAGAGAATCTTTTTTTAAACACCGGTTAGGTTTTAGAATACCTAATTTTGTTTCATCTGAAAACAAAATTAAGGCAACTATATTTGATAAAAATAAATCAATAACCGCTAAAAAATTATTAATAGACAAATAAAAAACAAGCCATGGCCCACAACGGGCGACGCCTGTTTTTAAGTGATATTATGAATAATAATATCTGCATGAATTATAGCACATTGTTGTTAAAAGTCAAGGATGTGGATAAGTTTACTGTTTGTTTAACTAAATTTAGCCGAAATTTTAAATAATACGAAACAAAAGCAAAAAGAATCTCAGGCTTTTATTAAAAAACTAGATTATGTGTATAGTAGTTTCTGTGTTTGACGTACGTTGCAGAATACAAAATACAATCTTAAATATAAGTTTATGTCTAAAACTAAAACCACAACATCTAAACCAAAAATTCAAGATAAAGATTTTTATAAAATAATCAACAGTGTTACGGGTGGAGGTCGCCGTGAGAAGTATTGCCAAGAAGTACTCAAAAAATATGAAGAATATAAGCAGGAATTTGAAAAATATTTTACAGACAAAAATGTAAAGGACATGGTTTACAAATTTCGTTTTGTGTATCTTTTAAAAAAGCCTGTCTGGCGCGATATAGAGATTTTGGGCATGCAAGACTTTTTAGATATGGCAGAAAAAATTATTGATTCTATGGATTGGGAAAATGATCATATGCATGGTTTTGATCTTCCTGAAAAAAATAAAAAGCCTGACCCATATTTTACAGGATCTTCAATTTCGTTTTTTGCCCCATATTGGGAGGATGATCCACACCCAACGTTTAAAACAGACGAAATTCGAATTTGTGATTTTAATTATAAAAAACTGTTTAAACTTCATTTTATGTTTGATTTTGGTGATGGGCACGAGTTTGATGTTGAATTTAAAGGAGTGCGTAATATTAAGAAAAAAGAAAACGATTATGATTTTCCGAAGATAATCGATCAGCGCGGAGTTGGTCCAGAACAATATCCTGATTATGATGAGCGTTAATGTTTTCCTAAAAAACAGAATTTTTTGTTTTTTTATTAAATGTATCAAGAATTATCCACATACTAAATATATAAAATTAAACTATGAAATATAATAGAATATAAAAAATAAATGTATTTAAAATAAATGAAACAAGAAGTAATAAAATCACTTACTAAAAATTTTGAATCCTATGTTAATAAAACGGAAAATGACATAGAATTTTGGTTTGCCAGAGATTTGCAAGAATTACTCGGATATACTAAATGGGATAATTTTATACAGGTTATATCTAAAGCAAAAAGTGAGGTTTCAGACCATTTTGCTGGCGTCGGGAAAATGGTTGATTTGGGTTCTGGAAGTAGGAGAGAAATATAGGAGCAGGCAACTTGTAAGAATTTCTTACAAGTTGAAAAAGAGAGTGCAAGAAAGATAAAAATTATATTTCCGATTTTGATCGCGAAATTAAAAAATATCTTGAAAAAGGGAAAAAATAATTTGCTGATCGTTTTGCTGACATCAGCAAAACGATCAAAATATCGTCAACCCTCGTTACCCAGCGGTTTTTTTGTTTTGATGTTTAGTGATATAATTAAAATATATTAATTAATTAAATTAAAACACAAAACCTATGCTCAAAAAACTATTTAAAATTAAAAAAATATATTTTTTTGCGATCTTCCTTTTATTAGGAGGTTTTTTTGTTTTTGCTTCACAAAGTGATGCAATGATAATGATACAGGGAGGTGAAATATCTGGTCAAGTTACAAATTTACAAACCAATAATTCTTTAGAAGGAGTTACGTTACAATTAACTGATGGTTTTGATATTTTTGGGGAGACAGTCAGTGATGATAATGGAGAATATTTTTTCTGGACTGCAATGTGTAATTTTCCGCCAGGTTTACAGATCATAACTAATTTAGATGGATATATTGAACAAGAAATTACAGGAATTAATGTTCCTTGTAATGGTGGTGCAGTTATTAATATATCTCTTGTTCCAGATGCACCAGAAATTAATCCAGTAATATTGGTACCAGGTTTAATGGGTAGTTGGAATGTACCTTTGAGTGGTTGGCAAATAGATCCACTATTACATACATATGATAATTTATGGGAAGCTTTACAAAAAGTTGGATGTGATACACCAGAAGGTTGCGTATATACAGTAGATCAAAACCTATTTGCTTTCCCATACCAATGGCGTGTGAGTAATGTATTGACTGCATATGATTTAATGAGAAAGATAGACGAAGTTCAACAATCTACAGGAGCTAGTAAGGTGGATATAATCTCCCATTCAATGGGAGGAATAGTAACCCGTTACTATATTGAAAATGAATTGTTTTTACAGGATACAGATGGGGTTGATGAAGTAGACATAGATCAAGTCATATTTCTAGGAGCACCACATCAAGGAGCCACTAAAAGCTATTTAGTATGGGAAGCTGGCCAGGTTGGACCAGAAAGAACGGATTGGATAATGGAAAGAATTTTTTCTGTAGAAGCAGATTTTAATGGTTATGGTAGTGTTTTTCAATATGTTCAGGGTCTGCCAATGACCTCAGCTCAAGAACTTTTACCAATTTTTGACTATTTAAAAGACAAAGACACGGGTATCTTGAGACAATACCCAAATAACTATCCTGCGAATACTTTCTTAGAAGATTTAGAATCTCCAGAAAAACTAGATAAAATGAATTTGGTCAGAGGATTAAATATTATTGGAAAAAAGGGTGTAGATAGTACAATAGATGTTTTAAGAGTAGAAGAAAATTTAGGATCTGATGGAGAATGGGAGCATGGATATCCTGAAAAGTTTAATAACATTCTGTTTGCAGGTGATCATGGTTTGGAATATGCAGAAGGTGACAAAACAGTTTCTAACAGAAGTAATAATCAATTTTCAAATTGGCCAACAGTTGAATTAGAATTTGATCACTCAGATATTGTTACTGAAGCACAAAAGATTGTAATTAAGGAATTGTCTGGAATTGAACCAACAGAAATGGTTAAAGAAAATATTTTTTCTAAATGGTTATTAATTAAAGTTCATTCACCAGTAGATTTTCAAATTATTGATCCTAATGGAAATATATTAGGAAAAGATTTTTCTAATTCAAGTCTTGTAAACCAAATTCCAGGAGCTTTTTATTCAGGTTTTGATAATACAGCTGAATTTGCTTTAATCCCAGATCCATTAGATGGAGAATATGTAGTTAATTTAATAGGTACTGGTAATGGAGATTTTGAATTAATAATTAGTAATATTGATGATAATGGTGTTGAAGATAGTTCTGTTGTTGGTGAAACTTCTTTAAATAACGAAAACAACTATATTCTTAACTATGAACAAAATTTAACTGAACCAATGGTTATAGAGGAAATTGTTGAAGAAATCACTATTGATGATATAATTAAAGATGCGAAGGAAATAATTGATGATAAAGGGTTTAAACGTAAATGGCACGGTAGGTTTTTGTTAGCACAGTTAAAGGTGATTAAGAAATGGGACAAGAAATTTAATAAAGAATACAAAAATAGACAGGAATGGAAGAAGAAGATGTATAAAAGATTAATTTTGAGAAAAATTGGTTTAATTGAGAAACAGTTAAAACGATGGTCAAAAAGGAATAAAATTAATCAAGAATCATATAATATTCTAATAAATGACTTAAATCTCTTGAAATTAAATTATCAAGAGTAAGAAGGAGGTTTTATGAATCAAAAATTAAAATTTTTAATAATCTTTATTGTAATTGTTATTTTGTCATATTTTGTAGCACCTTATGCTGGAAGTTGGTACGAGCAGATTATTGGGCACGGAATTGGAAGCTGGATTGGTGCATGTCCCGAATGCTTTGAGGGTTTCGCTCTAATTTTTACATTTCTATCCGGTCTATTACTATTCAGTCTATTTGATAAAAACAGATTTAAAATTACATTACCATTTGTCTTAATTTTTCCAATTCTAGCCTTGATCGCAGGAGATGGAAATGCTTTTTTAATTGATTTGGCAGCGGGGATAATTGGTATGATTTTAGGACAGTTAATCTTCTTAATAAGAAAAAAAGTTAAAAAATAGATATGCCTAAGAATAAAAAATTTAAAATATTAACAATTGGTGGTGCAACCCATGATATATTCTTTCATTCTGATGAAGGAGTAATGGTAGACAATCGCCATGATATAACTAAACAAAAGTTAGTTGGTTTTGAGTATGGAGCTAAGATAAATATTAAGGAAGCTAATTTTTCTTTTGGCGGAGGAGCTACTAATAGTGCAGTTGCTTTATCTAAACTAGGAGCAAAAGTTTCTTCATTTGTTTGTATAGGTAAAGATAAGACAGGGGAGTCAATTTTTAATAACCTAGAGAGTTTAAAAATTGATTTACCTAGTGTCCAATACTCTTCAAAACCAAGCGGACTATCATCTGTAATAGTTTATGGAAGACAAACTCATGACCACATCCTATTCACTTATCGTGGAGCTAATGAAGATTTAAAAATAGACGGTAGTGAATTAGAAAAGATTAAACCAGATTGGATATATTTATCTTCTCTGTCTGGTAGTAAGTGGTTGGGTGTTTTGAATAAAGTATTTTCACAAGTTGCCAAGAATAATATTAAAATAGCTTGGAATCCGGGGAACTTACAAATTAAATCTGGTTTGAATGAGTTAAAAGGTTTTTTACAAAACACAGAAGTTTTAATTTTAAACAAAGATGAAGCTATGGAGTTACTATTATCCATTAATGAAGAAAAAATAACTAACCCAAGAGTAATACTTAGTAAATTAAAAGAATTTTGTCCGAACAAGATAGTAATAACTGATGGGCAAAAAGGTTCTTATGCTATAGATTCAAACAAAAAGATCTATCACGAACCAGTTAAAAAAGTAGAAAAATTTGATACAACTGGTGTTGGAGATGCTTTTGGAGCTACTTTTGTTTGGGGATTGGAATTTTTACACAGTGACGTACAGGCAGCCCTTGAGGTGGCCACAATTAACGCAGGAGCGGTGATAACTAAGCAAGGGGCTCAAGATGGGTTGTTGAATAAGAATGAGATGTTAAAAAGGCTTTAATTGAGACAAAAAGAATTAAAAAATATATTTTTCCGATTATCTTTTGTGTATAATCGGTTTTTTTATTTTTTTTTAATATATTTTTTAAATTTTTATTTAGAATTTTATCCTAAAATATTGTATAATTAAATAAATAATAAAAAAGAATTAATTTGTGGATAAGTCTGTAATATTAGGCAAATAAAAATATATTTAAATTAATTTAAAATAAATAATAAAAACAATAATCCCTGTGCAAGACGAAAATATTCAAGAAAAAAAAGGGCGTGGAAGACCTAAGAAGGTACTAACTCCAGAGGAAATTTTAGCTTTGGCAAATAAGCCTGTTAGGGGTCGTGGTAGACCTAAGAAAATTATGACTCCAGAAGAGATTTTAGTATTGAAAAGCAAGCCAATTAGAGGGCGTGGAAGACCTAAAAAAGAATTAACTCAAGAAGAAATACAAGCTATTCAGTTAAAAAAAGAACGTGGTCGTGGAAGACCAACCAAGAAATTGAGCCCTCGTGAAGAATGGTTTATGAACTTTTCTCCTAGACGAGAAAAAGGTAGACCTAAAAAGGGTGAGATTTTAGAAGTTGCTTTACCAAGTATAATATTTTCAGAGAAAGAAGAAGTTGTTATTGAACACGAAGCTAAAGAAAAAATATTACCTAAACTTTCTTGGCAAGAATTTAAACAGAAAATTAAATTACCTGACATGTCAGAGGATTATGTGTTTCCAACTATTGAAGAAGAAGTTGTGTCAGTTGTGGATGAAAAGAATATTAGTAGAGTTAAAGTGAAACAATCAGAAGCTCCATCTAAATATGTTTTAGACTTGAGAAATGGGGCTGAAGTAAAAGAGGTTGTTTATGAAGCTCCAACAGAAGATTATGCATGGGAAAAAAGAAAATATGTATCAATGGATGATTTAAGTGAAAAAGATTTATCACTTTTAAACTTTACTACACCTGATGATGTAGAAGAAGATGTAATGCAATTTACTAAAGTAGATAGAAAAAAGAATAAAAGAGCAAGACGTAAAGTTAGTCTAATATCTAGAAGAGAACCAGTAATTCAAAAACCAGTGGTAGTTAATCAAGAAAAAGTAAGAAGACAAAAAGTTTCTAATAGAGTTATAGATAAATCACTAACAGGGTTTGGTAAACTGATATATTTTGTATGGAAAGCAATAGTTTCACCGTTTAAGTTCCTTGATTTTGTTGTTGATAGAACATTAAAAGGAATGTGGTGGAGTATTGTTCAGTTATTTAAACTTCCTGTTAAAGTTATTAAACTTAACTATACATACTTAAAGAGACTAATTAGTGGCTTAGCTAATAAAGAAAGGATACCAGTATCTGTTTCTATTAAACCATTATTGTCCTTTTTGGTAGTAGCTTTCATAATAGTTGTACCTTTTGCTGGTTACAACCTATACCAAAAAGCAAATAATGTTAAAGGTAATGTAATGGGTGTTTCTGCAGATGGTGTAGGATATTTGAAAGATGCTGCAGATACAATCGCATCAAATGATTTGGAAAATGCTTGGCAGAAGTTTGAAATGGCTGAGAGTTCTTTTCGTTTAGCTCAGGATGAGGTAAGTAGTTTAGGTGCTTTTAATACATGGATGATGAAATTAGTTCCTAAAGTTAATGATGGACAAAAGATATTAAGAGCAGGAGAGCTTGCTTCTATTGTTGGTAGGGAAGTAACAAATGCTTTAGCCGTATTTAATGGAAAAGAAACTACTAATACAGTAGATAAGATTTGTCAGTCTTTACCAGGTGAAGGACAGAAATGTTCTACTTTTGTAGAATTAGATTTAACTGACCGTTTAGCTTATGTAAAAAATATTTTAGAACAACAGCAACCTAATATAGATGAGCTTGTAGATATTTTGGCAAGTATAGATGTTAAATCTATACCAGAAGAATATCAAGATAATTTAGTACAAGTTAAACAAAATATTGCTGGTTTAGAGAATATGACAAGTGAACTTAATGGTTTATTGGATTTCCTATTATCCTTCTTAGGTGCAGAAGAACCAAAAAGATATCTAGTTATATTTCAAAATACAAGAGAAATTAGAGCTACAGGGGGTTTTATGGGTTCATTTGCTGTAGTAGATGTTAGACATGGTAATGTTGAAAAGATGGATATCCCTGGCGGAGGGCTATATGACCTTAAAGGATCAAATCAAGTATTAGTTGAAGCTCCAAAACCTTTACAGATAATGTCACCAGCTTGGCAGATATGGAATGCTAATTGGTTCCCAGATTGGCCAACTTCAGCAGAAAAGATAACATGGTTCTATGAAAACAATACAGGCGGATCTAGTGTAGATGGTGTAATTGCTTTAAGTCAGGATGTTGTAGTTAATCTATTAGAACATACAGGACCTATTGAAATGGAGGAATATGAGAAAACATTATCTGCAGATAATTTTGTGGGCGAAGTACAGGCAGCAGTAGAGTTTGAGTATGATAAAGAAGAAAACAAACCAAAACAGATTATTGCAGATCTAGCACCAGAACTTTTACAAAGAGTTATTAACCTAGATCAAAAAACTTTCTTAAAAACATTTTTAATTTTAAATAACTCATTAGAACAAGAAAAAGTCCTTTTCTATTTCAATGACGAAGAAATGCAATCAAAAGTAGAAAAGTTTGGTTGGTCTGGAAAGATGAAAGAAATTAATGAAGACCAAGACTATTTAATGGTTATTCATACAAATATATCTGGTGGTAAAACAGAAGATGTTATTGAAAATGAAATAGATCATAGGGTTGAAGTAGGGGAAGATGGAACATTGTTAGCAACAGTTACTTTAAGAAGAACACATAATGGAGATATTACAAAAACTTTTCAGGCGGATAATAATGTAGATTATGTTAGATTCTATGTTCCTGAAGGTTCTAAATTTGTTTCAGCTAAAGGTTTTAATTTTAATCCAAGTTATCTATTTAAATATGCAGCTACTGAGTATGAAAACTTAAGTAAAGATGAGACAATTGCAGAAACAGAGGAGAGTACCTACATTGATGAGAGCTCTAAAACACGAGTTGGAAAAGAATCTAATAGAACAGTCTTTGGTAATTGGGTACAAGTTGCTCCGGGGCAAGAAGTAATTGCTGAGATAAAATATGTTTTACCATTCAAGTTTGATGTAGATGATAAATCAAATAATCTTAAGAAATGGATATCCTCTTTATTCTCAAAGGATAAGCAACACAAGTATAGTCTAGTAGTTGAAAAAAATCCTGGCATGGATGCAGTAGATTTTTCCAGTCAATTAGTTGTTCCAGAAGACTGGGATGTTAAAAAAGTTATAACGAGCAGTAATATTTCACAAGATAATACTGTATTTAATTCGTCTTTACTTACAGACGGATATTATGGTATAGTTGTAGAAGATTAATAGATATTTTTATATATAATAGTTTTTTCCCACACAGGACTCATTTGTTGCTGTCGTTCAGATGAGTTCTGACGAGGTTTGACATAACCTCCCCCAAATAAAGGGTTGTAAAAGCACTCAGGTGTTATGCTTTTACAACCCTTTTTTATTTCCTCAAATTTTCTCTAATATTAGCTAATATTAGTCAATTGTGGATAAGTACACTTGACAGATGTTTCTATCTATGTTACTATGTATATGTAAATAAAAAGAGAGAGATTTTAACAATTTAATAATACATTTTTTGAGAAGAGAAAATGATTTAATAAAAACAAGCAACTATTGGATTTTTTCTTTTTGTTGTTTTTTGTTTTATTTAATAGCTTTAATTCTTAGATAAGTTGGCTTATTTGGGCGGTTCCCTGTGAACTTAGCTTAAAGGGCCAATTTTTCTAAGAGTTAAAAAAAGTTCTTTAAAATTTAAAAAATCGGCCACGGATTGCAGTGGTGAAGAAAATTGGGAGAATTAAGATGAAATTCTTGAAAAAAAATTACGGATGGTTTGTTCTGGTAATAATCGTGGTTTTTGTATTTATAGGGATTCATGATTCCAATATCCAGAAATATTCCGAATCTTTTAGTCTTTTAAAAGAGCCTAAGGGAAATTCGGATTATTATTATGGTGCAACACAAAAATTAATGACTTTAATGTTGCATGAAATAAGTCATTTTGTCTCGATGAGCTCGGAAGATCTTAAAAGAGAAATGCAACGGGACATTGAAAAATACGGGGTAAACGGATCTATGACAGAACCGTGCCAAATCCCAAAAATACCTGGGACAAGCTTGGGGCGATGTGGCATTTTATTGTTTGATTTTAAAAATCAAACAATCACAGAGATTGTTGACACAAATCCTGTTAAATACAGGAATTGTGGAAGTTTACTCGGAGAGACTGTTTTATCAGTTTCTCAGTTAAACTGGGAGGGAGAATTCTACAATAAAGGGAATTCACCCAGCGTGGATCAAATTGTTGATCCACAACGACAAAAAGAAAAAGATCGGAACTTGGACGACAAATGGCTATTCTGATCTGATATGGGAGATATAATAAAAAATTAACATTTATTATATCTCTCATTATTTCCTTAATCATTAAATTAAATTTTAGTGATTAGAGAAATGTTTTTTAAAAAAATATGATTCACTATCTTTCCTGGGTAAAGTCAGTGAGATGCAGTGCGGTTGCTGCACGCTGTTAACACGGTGGATAGAACGATAGGGGTTCGACTCCTCAGTGAATCACAATTATTCCTACCAAATTGTCCAACATGAGCCTTCTCCTTATTTCGATAGTTGCTCGCTATACACAAAACGAAATAAGGTCCTTCATTAAGTCCCTAATTAATTTTTTAGAGATTTAATAAAAGGGTACATATACAATATATATTTCTCACAAAAATGAGGATTAGCATTTCCGACTTGTTCGGAAAAACGGTTTTGAAGAGGATGTATCTGGCGCAAGCTCGATTATTCCTCATGATAAATCGTTCGTTAACTGGTTCTGTTTTAACAGAAAAAGGTTAACATTTCTAACCATGCTCAGCTCTTATTTATTAAAACATAAGAGTTTTTGAAGCTATGGCTGGTGTGACTTCTCTAGACACACCAACTGGCTGTCTTTTTAAGACAGCCACGCTAATCCTCAGTTTTGTGGGAAATTAATAAAAATTATTCATTGTAAAGGGTGTGGTGCACAAGTGTGGAAGGGTAAACATCTCAAAGAAATCAGATGCCCGGTCTGAGGGCTTAAATTGTAAAAAACAAAAAAGGAGAATAAAAATGAAAAAACTTTTGTTTTTCTTATTAATCCTGGGTATCATGGTCTTTTTATGGGCGATGTTTACCCAACATCAGCACTGCGTCAGTTATCTAGCGGCGTTGATGTAAAATTTTTTGCGGGAGTATATACAATTTTTTTACAGCTTGAAATATTATTGGTCCCGCACAATAGTATTTCATTTTTTCCAAGTTTCTAAAAATTTTAGAGATTTAGAAGAGGTATATATTTTTTCCTCATTTTGATATATAATTAGATGTACTTGCTGTGCATAACTCATTCTCAATTTCAAGGTGTAAGACTGAATCGAGCTTAAGGTTAAAGCTAGATCAATGATAATCTTGCCTTCGGGCGAGTGTCATATTTAGCAGAAAACAAAATCTCTCTTCTCTTCACATTTTAATCTTGAACTCTGGAATTCTTTCAGAATTTTAAGAAGTCTTACACCTTAAAGTTGAGAAAACAAGAAACCCGATTTAATCGGGTTTTTTGATTTGTTTTTTCTGTTATTCTTTGTTAGAATTCAATATATATGAGTAATATTAGGAACTACGCAATTTGTGCTCACATAGATCACGGAAAATCGACCCTAGCGGATCGTTTTTTGGAATTGACTAAAACAGTAGAAAAGAGAAACATGAAAGAACAGTTGCTTGATTCGATGGAACTTGAGAGAGAAAGAGGGATTACAATTAAACTCCAACCAGTACGTATGGATTATGAAATGGCTGGTGAGAAATATATTTTAAACCTAATAGATACTCCTGGTCATGTAGATTTTAGTTATGAAGTTTCTAGGTCTTTAGCTGCTGTTGAAGGAGCTATTCTGTTGATTGATGCTACTCAAGGTATTCAAGCTCAAACTTTAGCTAATTATCATTTAGCTGTTGATCAAGGATTAAAGATAATTCCTGTTTTGAATAAGATTGATTTACCTGGATCTAGGGTTGAAGAAACAGAAAAAGAGGTTAGAGAATTGTTGGTTGATGATGAAATTGAGATTTTAAAAGTTTCTGCTAAAACAGGAGAAGGTGTTGATGAAGTTTTAAAATCTGTTGTTAAAAATGTTCCTAGTCCTAAGATATCTAAAGACATTGCTTTGCAGTGTCTTGTTTTTGATTCTGTATATGATGATTATCGTGGAGTTGTTGCATATGTACGTACTGTAAATGGACAAGTTAAAAAAGGTGATAAAATATTTTTAGTTAGTACTAGAAAACAAAGTGAAGTATTAGAAGTTGGATATTTTAAACCAAATTTAGTTAAAGCAGATGTTTTAGAAGCTGGAGAGATTGGATATATTGTAACTGGTTTTAAAGATTTATCTTCTTGTCGTGTTGGTGATACGGTTGTGCATGTAGAAGAAAAAGCACAGAGTGCTAAGTTAAAATTACCTGGGTATGTAGAAATGAAACCAATGGTTTTTGCAGGAATATTTTGTAAAGAAGGAGTAGATTTTAAAGATTTACGTGAAGGTTTGGAAAAAATTGGGTTAACTGATGCTTCTTTGTCTTTTGAGCCAGAAAATTCCCCTGCTTTAGGTCCTGGGTTTAGGTGTGGATTTTTGGGGTTATTGCATTTAGAGATTATCCAAGAAAGACTGCGTAGAGAATTTGATTTAGATTTAATGGTAACTATTCCTAGTGTAGCTTACAAAGTTAAAAAAATGCGTAGTGAAGAAGTTGTTATACGTTCTCCTCAAGAATTACCTAATCAAAATATAGTTGAGAAGATTGATGAACCTTGGGTTAAGATTGATGTAATTACACCACAAACATATTTGGGTGGGATGATGGAATTAGTTAATGAAAAAAGAGGAATATATTTAAATACAGAATATTTATCTGAAACTAGAGCAGTGTTGCATTATGAGTTACCTTTATCTTCGTTATTAACTGATTTCTATGATAAAATTAAGAGTGTATCCTCTGGTTATGCTTCTTTGAATTATAAATTAATTGGGTACAAAGAATGTAATGTTGAAAGATTAGATATATTAGTAGCTGATGAAATTGTAGACTCTTTAGCAATGATTACTTATAAAGATGAGTCATATAGGGTAGGAAGAAAGATTGTAGATGTTTTGAAAGAAACATTACCTAAACAAATGTTTGAAATTAAAATCCAAGCTGTGCTTGGGTATCAAGATACAGGTAAAAACAAAGGAGGTAAAATTATTGCTTCATCCAGAATTGCTCCATATCGTAAAGATGTTACAGCTAATTTGTATGGTGGTGATGTTACTAGAAAGAATAAGCTGCTTGAGAAGCAGAAAAAAGGTAAAAAGAAAATGAAAGCTATGGGTAGGGGTAAAGTAGATATTCCTGCTGAATCTTATGTTGCTGTTTTAAAAAGATAAAATAAATTAATTATGGATCCAGTAGACAGTTTAATACAAATATTTGAAAAAATAATTTTATTGTTAGGAATATTTTTTTATTTCTTCATGGGTATATTAGTCTTATTTAAGACAGAATATTTCTTTAAAGAACCGATGAAATGGTGGAACAAGCGAAGTAATGGTTTTTTTGGGTTCAAGAGAGTAGCGAAGTCTAATAAAGAGGCAGTAAAATTAATAAGAATTTTGGACATAATTTTATTAATTTGTGGTATTATTTTTACTTATATCGCTTTAAACAATATTTTTTTATGAAACAAAAAAAAGTAGTTAAAGTTTTTTGGACAATAATGTCTATGTTAATAATTGTATCTATGTTGGCTTGGATGGTTTTGATTTAATATATGGCTTTTTATTCAAAAAACTTACAAGAAAATGAAGAGGTGATTATATTACTGCGTAAAAGCAGTTTAGCTTATCGTTGGAAATATGTTATTGATTTCGTCCTATTTGTCATCCCTTTCTTCTTTTTAGTCCCTTTATTTGATTGGGGTGGTTTTGGTAAGTTTGTCTTTTTCTTTTTAGTAGCCATAGCTTTATTATATCTATTAAGAATAATGATTTTAATGAACTTTAACTGTCTATTAGTTACAGACAAAAGATTAATTAATTATGGATTTAAAAAGTTTTTTGATAAAAAGGTTATTGAAATAGATTTATCTGATGTAACAGATATTAGTTATTCAAGTAAAGGTGTTTTACAAAACACCTTTAATGTAGGAAGTTTAGAAATTACTTGGCAGATTTCAGATAAAGAAAAGTTATTAACAACAAAATTTGTTAAAAATCCAGCTAAAGTTCAACGTATTATTCTAGATTTAATTAAATTAGATATTAAGGATGGTGTTAAAGGAAGCGATGAAAAAACAAGTAAAGAAAGTTATCAAGTCACTTTGGCACGCATGAAAGAGGAGTTAGGTTATTCAACTTTGCTTAAATTAGTTAAAAGTTTAGATAATAAAGAAGAAGAAATGGAAGAGGAACAAGCAGAGCTTGTTCCTGAAGAAGATGTGGATTAATAATGTGATATACTTAAGAGAGATATATGCAACCACAAAGAGGAAAAGTTCAAAGTTTTTTTTATTCCAAGAATTTCATTTTTGCTTGTGTGATTTTGATTTGTTTAATGGTTTTTGCTTTATCTAAAGAATATTCCAGACAATCAAAGGTTAATGAAAAGATAGGGGAATTAAAGCAAGAAGCCCAAGATTTAGAAGAGTCAAATTTTAAATTAGCCCATTTAATAGGGTATTTAAAAAGTGATGAATATGTAGAACTAGAAGCAAGAAAAACTTTAGGTTACAAGAAGCCAGGAGAAAAAGTGGTTGTGATTAAAAATATTAATGGTGATACTGAAGTTAGAGGAGTACAGGATAGGAAAAATAGTTCAAATCTCAAAAAGTGGTTTACATATTTTTTTCAATAGTGCGGGATTAGTATAGTGGTAGTACGTAAGCTTCCCAAGCTTGAGGCGCGGGTCCGATTCCCGTATCCCGCTCATGCCGAAGTAGCTCAACTGGTAGAGCAACACACTCGTAACGTGTAGGTCGTGAGTTCGAGTCTCACCTTCGGCTTAGGATTTTGCAAAACAAAATACCGTCAAGGTGTGAGACGGTATTATGTGTAAAACTTATTGCTGTTTAAAAACTTCATAATGTGTTTCTTTCAAATATCTTTCGTTTAGATACGATCCAATGGTGTGTGCAAGGACAGGGATGTACCAAAGAAGAGATAGATGAAAGGTTTGCCATAACAAATAGCTTATGGCATATAGAATTGGCACGGTAACAATATTAAACCATATATACCATCGTTTATACCACCAAAACTTTCCGAATCGTTCGAAAGCTTTGAAATAAACAGCTGATTTGTTTCCCGGGTTTTCATAAGGAGTTTTATTTGACAATTTAAAACCCCAATAAAATGTCCACAGTATTAAAACAATTACGTATAATATATTGGAAATCATTATAAGTCCTCCTGTTCGTGAAAGAAATTGTGGTTAATATATTTAAACAATTAACATAAATAAATACTTATGTCAAGAAAATACATACTAATTCTAATACTATCAATTTTAATTCTTCCTGCGTTAAACTTTGTTCAAGCAGAAACTACAGATCCTTGGGCACAACGTGAATGGAGGTTATTCATTGATGAAGCTACAATTTTAAAAGGATATACTGTTATTGCAGGGGATAATGAATTTAAATTAGGTGTGGTAGATAAAGCTATTTCACAAGCTGCTACAGCTGTTTTGCGTGAATTAAGTGAGGGTTGGGCACCAGATGGTCCTGTAGTAGATCAATATGGTAATGAATTGAATTACAAAAGAGTTTCAGCTGCTTGGGAGTTTGATTTTTTAGGAGATCCTAGGATTGGTGTATTAAATAAACCTTTGTATGCAGCTATTAAAAATCCTGTATTAAAAGATGAGTTTGGTAATATAGACATGCATCGAAAACAAATGTTTTTTTGGGACGGAGGATCAAAGAAATGGAAACCATTACCAGGATCTAATGATTTAGAGAATAATTTAACTAGAGCTGTTATTCATTTACCATATGCAATTTTAGCTGTGTTTCAACACACAGATCAATTTGAAGCATGGGCGAGTTGGTATGGAGATGCTTTAACTCCTAGTTCACCATATAACTCTGCATCAAATAATCATAAAATAGGTTCATATATTAAAGTTTGTCGTTTAGATAATTTAAGAAAATGTGTTAAAGTTAAAGTAGTTTCAACAGGTCCTTATGTTGATAATCGGATTGTTGATTTAACTAAAACAGCATTTAGATCTATAGGTAATCCTGGAGGAGGAGTTGTTGGGGTTCGTGTTATAGATGCTGATTAATATAAAAATAAAATGATTCAATTTCAAAATATATCTAAAAAATATCATCCAGATGTTCAAGCCCTAAAAGGGGTTAATTTAAATATTAAACCAGGAGAGTTTGTTTCTTTGGTTGGGCAGTCTGGTACAGGTAAAACCACCTTGGTTAAACTTTTGATTGCTGATGAAAGACCTGACACAGGTAAGGTTATAGTTGGTGGTTGGGATATTACTAATATTAAAAATCGTCATGTACCTACTTTGCGTCGCCAAATAGGGGTTGTTTTTCAGGATTATAAACTGTTACCGCAAAAAACAGTAGCGGAGAATGTTGCTTTTGCGTTACAAGTAGCAGGAAAAAAAGGAAAAGATATTGATAAAATTTTGCAACAGGTTTTAAAGATTGTTGGATTAGAGGATAAGAATAAAAGATTTCCATTACAGTTATCTGGAGGAGAACAGCAAAGAGTATCTATAGCTAGAGCTTTAGTTCATAGACCAAAGATATTAGTAGCAGACGAACCTACTGGTAATTTAGATTCTATTAATACCAGAGATGTAATGGATTTATTACAAAAGATTAATGAATTTGGGACAACTATACTATTAGTTACTCATAACCGTGAGGTGGTTAATGCTTTACGTCGTCGGGTTGTGACAATAGATAATGGTGAAATTATTGGTGATCACCAACACGGAAAGTATATATTATAATATGTTTATATTATCAACTGCTAGAATTTTAAGATTTGCTTTCCAATCCTTTTTAAGGAATATTTGGTTATCTGTTGTTACTATCACGATTATTGTTTTAACTGTATTATCGTTAACTGTTTTAATTTTAATTAATGTTGTAGCTGATCAAGCTGTAACATCTATTAAGGATAGAATAGATATCTCGCTATATTTTGAAGCAGGAAGCAATAGTGATCAAGTTAAGTTAGTTGAAGATCAAATTTGGAAAATGCAACACGTTAAAAACGTTGATTATGTTTCAGCAGATAAAGCTTTAGAAATGTTTGCTGAAACACATAGAGATAATGAATTAATTCAGGATGCATTGAATGAAATAGGGGAGAATCCCTTAGGACCTGTTTTAATTATTAAAGCAGATAGTATAGATAATTATCCTTTAATTTTGCAAAGTATCAAAGATTTTAAGATTGATGAATTAGCCAAAGAAATTGATTATGATGATCATGAGATAATTATTAATCGTATAGAGTTAGTTAGTCAGAAGATAAGGCAGTTTAGTTTAATCTTAAGTATTGTCTTTACCATCATTTCTCTGTTAGTTGTATTTAACACAATTAGAATTGGGATATATGTTCATAGAGACGAAATAGGGATAATGAAGTTAGTAGGAGCTTCTAATTGGTTTATACGAGGACCTTTTCTTGTTGAAAGTATTTTGTATGCAATATTTGGTTGTTTAATATTTTGGATAGTATTCTACCTATTAATTGGATTTATTAATCCAATGGTGGCTGGATTCTTTGCAGAAATAGACTTCAGTATTATTGATTATCTAACAAGCAATTTTTTATTTATATTTGGTTTTGAAATATTGGTAATTATTGTTTTAAATATCATCTCTTCACTACTAGCAATGAACAGACACTTGAAAGTTTAAACATTAGAATATATATTCAAAAAACACCTTTTTAAAAGGTGTTTTTTGATTTTGACAGATTGTTTTTTATGTGTTAGCTTGAAAGTAAATCACTTTGTACAATTAAGTTAAGGAGTATGGCTATGGTACCAGTTCTAATTAACACAAGAGGCTCTGAGAAAGTTTTTCCTGCGGTAGTCTTTGTTGAAAACCCAAAAGATGCTCGGGCGGAAATTGAGGCAAAAAGTTCAGAAAATGAATTTAAAATTTGTAAAATTTTTGATCAGACAGCATCTGACCAAAAGGATGTGAAAAGGGTATTAGGGGAGTTTGATAAACTTAATATGTCGGTTGGTCAGTGGAGGATTATTGGGAAAGTGTTATCAATTATTCTACAATATAGCTTACACGAAGGTGGAAACAACGGAATTAAATGAGCGATTAAAGATGGACAAATAAGCATCTTAGATTTAAATTCATTTTATTTCGACAAAAAAATCCAGTCAATCACTCACTGGGTTTTTTTATTTTTCACCACAAAGCTCGGGGACAAGGATTCGAACCTTGATTACCTGGACCAAAACCAGGCGTCTTGCCATTGGACGATCCCCGAGTTCTGGGGTCAAATAAAAATAAGCATAAGATAACTTAGCTCATTATTAATATATAACATTTTTTAAAATAAATCAAGTTAAGCAAACATAAGCCACTCTGGCCTAAAGATTAAAAGGATGCCTAGAAGTAATATGATTATACCACCAACAATCTTCGATAAAGATGAATATTTTCCTGTAAAAGCTACAGTTTTTAAAGTTACCATTGCTATGATGAAAATAATTAAATCATCAAGCATGAATATTATTACATATAGGATTAGGTATGAATAATGTTGGAAAGGGGAAAGATTAGATAAAGTTAATACTTGCGTATATATGGCTGGTAAACCAGCAGAACAGATAAGTTCAACCAGGTTGACTGCAAATGCAAGTAATATTATTCCTATCAAAGAAACAATAAATCTTTTTTGTTGAACAATATTTTTAAGTTTATCAAAGATTTTTTGTTGTTTATCTCCTTGAATAATTGGGCAAGTTCCTTTTCTGTCTCTTAAATATGCTCTAATGCTGTAGTACCCACTTAAAATAGCCACTATACCAATAATGATCCTTACCCAGAAAACAAAACCTAAGAATAAAAAAATATTTAACCAAGCAGATAAGAATAGGAAATAGACTATACCTGATGCAGCAATAAATGTACCACCCAAAATCCACATTCTTCTTCTATTTTTCATACCAAGCAATAGGGTTATTAAGAATAATAGAACCCACATAGCACAAGGGTTAAAACCATCAAGTGCTGCAATGATTACAGTTAAGATTGGTAAAGAAACATTTTTAGTTGAAATTTCTCCAAAGATAGGAACTTTGATTGTGTCTGGAACATTTTGTGTAGGTTTTTCTGTATTAGTTTTTGAATTTAAAAAATTACCTAATATGTCAGGACATTCTTGTGTTTTAACACATTTGATTGCTTCTTGAATATCCAGTTTGGATTCTTGACTATCGCTCCAACCAGGGAAGTAACTACTGCCAATCATTGTAAAAGGAACAGTTGATACATCTAATTGAAATTGTCTTCCAATTGATATTAATAGGTCAGCGTTTTGTGTGTTTGTTGTTATTTCAAATGCGTGAATTTTAATACTAGGATCTTGTTTTGCTAAATCCTTTAAAAAAGCAAATTCTGCTTTGCAATGAGAACAAGTTTCACTGTGGAAAAAATATACATTTGCTGGCTGATCTTCTAAAGTTACAGCTTGTGTATAAATAGGGATTAAAATTAAGGTAAAAAGAAAAAACCCTAGGAGTGTTTTTTTAAACATATATGAGTGATATTTAATATTTATTGTGTATATATTATATGTTATTTCCTTAAAATTAGCAATTTTGAATTATTATTCTTTTTTTGATATAATAAAGATAAGTGTATATTTAACAATTAAGCTCTATATAGATTATGAATACTCAATTTTCCTATAAAAATGTCTCTGAAAAAGATAAAAGGTTTTTAGAAGACTATTATGACAAAAAGGTAGATAGAATTAGTACACTAACAAAGGAGCAAGAGTTTGAAGCAGCAAATATGGAAATCAGGATAGAAAAATTTGCCAAAAAAGAAGCTTACAATTTAGAAATCCATTTCTATTTGCCAGGTAAATCTTTTATGTCATCAGAAGATGATCATACAGTTATAGAGGCTTTTGATTTAGCCTTAGATAAGTTAATTAATCAGCTCCGTCGCTATCGTGATGAGATGAAAAGGAAGAAATAAAATATGATTAAAGTAGATCAAGAAAAGTGTACTGCTTGTGGAGTGTGTGAAGCACTTTGTCCGGAAGTTTTTAAGTTAGAAGAAAAATCAACAGTTATCAACCAAGATTACGAGGCATCTGGTTGTGACATACAAAATGTAATTGATTCTTGTCCTGATGGGGCAATTACTAAAGAGTAATATTTATGTTAGGAAAAGTAGAAGCACCAATTTTAATAATGGCAGCATGTTATACTTTTATTATTGGTTTGATAGTTGTATTGGCTGGTCTTTTATTTATCTCTGTTTTTAATATTAATCATTTTGTTAAAGAACAAGAAAAAACTTTAGTTGTTAGACATTGTAAGATATATTTAGAAAAAGGCTGGCATGATTCATATGAAGGTTGTGTCAAACAGGCCATAGCATATATTGATAAACAAAATTAATTTATGTCTCTAGCAGACAAGGTTTTATGTTTTTGTTTCAGTTTTATTCTAGGAATTGCAATTGTATCTTTTTTAAAAATTAATACTTTTTTAATTTATATATTCTTTTTAATAGCCACTGTTGTGGCTATTTTAATTTGGTTAAATGTTTTGGTCGTAAAGGATAAGAAAAAAGTTATTTCTTTTGTCTTAATTTTTATTACTGGTTTGTTAATTGGGTTTTTGTGTTTTTATTTTTCAAAACCAGGGGATAATAGCGTGGCTAGTTTAGGTGAAGGAAAAGCTACTTTTACTGGAGTTATTAGTGAGGGTCCTTTGTATAAGATAAATAAGCAAACAATAGTTTTAGATTCTATTGAGATTCGTGGTGGGAAATATAAAGATAAGATTTTGATTACAACAGAGCTTTATCCACAATATGAATTTAATCAACAACTAAAGCTTCAGTGTGATTTAAAAAAACCAGGGAAATTTGAAAATTTTGATTATGGGGACTACTTAGCTAATTCTGGAATATATATGCTTTGTTATTATCCAAATATTGAAATATTGGGTCACATAGAAGGGGATAGTATAAAAAAGTTTTTTATTAATTTAAAATCAAAGCAGATCGATTTGATTAATACAAATTTAAGTCCACCTTATTCTTCTTTGTTGTCAGCTATTATATTAGGTGAAAAATCTGAAGTAGATGATTCTACTAGAGAGCTTTTTTCTAGAGCAGGTATTTCTCACGTTGTAGCTATATCAGGTATGCACATAGCTATTATTAGTCTTATATTCTTCTATTTATTTATATATCTAGGTTTTTCACGTAAAAGATCTTTTAAATACATCTTTGTTATTTTAATCTTTTATCTTTTGTTAATTGGTTTTCGTGCTTCAGCTTTTAGGGCTGTGATTATGGGGTTAATTGTTATGTATGGGTTAAAAGAAGGAAGACTGTCTTCTTCTGGTAGAGCCATTGTTTTTGCAGCCACCTTTTTGTTAATTTTAAATCCAAGGTTATTACGTTTTGATGTTGGTTTTCAATTATCTTTTTTAGCTACTATTGGGATTATATATTTCTATCCATTTATTAATAAATGGATAGAAATTATTCCAGAAAGAATTCGTGCTATAATTTCAGTAACATTATCTGCGCAAGTTTTAACTTTACCTTTAGTTTTTTATTATTTTGGCGTTATCTCTTTCATATCACCAATAACTAATGTATTGGTTTTACCAATACTGCCAATATTAATGATTCTAGGTTTGTTGTTTATTAGTCTGGGGTTTATTTGGTCAAAAGTAGCAGTTGTTTTAGGGATTTTGATTTGGATTGTCTTGGAGGTCATTATTAAAATCGCAGAAATCTTAACAAGTTTTGATTTTTTGTATTTTAGTTATTAATAAAAAAACCACCAACTGAAATTTACTTGTTTTAGCAAATTACAGATGGTGGCTTGTAATCAATCTTGTTGTGGTGTTTACCATCTGACTACATAGAGACAGTTGTAAGCAGTAGAATAATTACCTTTTTTAAATATTCCTAAATTCGGTTTAGATTTAATGGCCTGCCCAAGAGAACAGTCTAATTCATAATATCCTACAGAGGCTTTGGGGCTAATTTTTAATATTTCCCGGAGGATTAGTTCAAACTCTTCTTGATTTTTTGCAATCCCATCAAAGACGAATAATCCCTTCCCGTTGGCAAAATCTTCACACAGCCAATCTGTTCCGATTAGTTTTCTTTTATTTTTTTCATCTAAGCTATATTTAGGGGTTTTTATAATTGTGAATTTATTGTCATCGACATTAATAATTATTTTGATTTCTTCTTTATCTGCTTCTTTTGCTTTTTTCACTATCATTAGAAAGTCTCCTTTGTTTTTTAAATGTTAATAATTTATTTAATTATATCTTACACATAAAACACATTTTATGTCAAACAAATCAAAAATATTTTTAATCTGTATATTCATCCTTTTAATTGGATTTGGGTTTTTGTATTATAATTATCATGAAAAAAGATTTGAAGTAATATTTTTTGATGTTGGACAAGGAGATTCTGCTTTAATTAATTTGCCAGGCAATAATGAGATATTGATAGCATGAACAATACACGGGTATTAAGGTTTGAGATAGTAAAGAAACTAAAAACAAGATAATGTTATCTTGTAATTATTGGATAAATCTAAAGTCAAAGTGACTTAGGACTGTTTACAAACATCACCAAACCACAAATGAGCATCCTGTCCAAAGAACACAGCGAAGTCTATTAGGTTTGAAATAGTGGAGATGATGAAATAAAAAAACTTCCCTATTACAGGAAAGTTTTTTAACAAATAATCATAAATAATATTAGAATCATGATTCAAGAAAACAATATTTTCAAAAAATCCTTTATATCTTGTTCTTTTTGACAATTTTTTTTAATATGCGTAAATTTTCTCTATTAAATTAATAGACATCTTTCCTACGGTACCTTGATGATCTTGATCAGTATGAGTACTACATCCTCTTTCAGTAACAACCATTTCTTTTCCATATTTTGATATAAATAAAAGTTTTCCATCACCCTCACTTCTTTGTACCTTGTTTATAAGCTGGTCAATTTTATATAAGCCGTATGGTTTTGGAATTAGCATTTTTTCCCCTGTGTTAAATTTTATATCAGCTAACTCTTCTTTAGAAAACGTTAATTCTCCTTCTTTTTTCTTCTCTCTGATAACCTCTTTTGGTAATTTCATGAATTTTGTGTGCTCTACTTGTCCATATCCTGTTTCAAAAGATATAGATCCATGATCGGTATAAATACTAATACCGTCATATTCTTCTTCAGTTCCAGTTATTTTTCTTAATTCTTTCGTCATTTTTTCTAATTGAGGTGTATACTTTTGTTTAAATGTCTCAAGCGTTTCCTCTTTGTTTTTTTCTAGTGTCTCAAACTCACTAGTACTTTTTTCTTGATTTTCCATATTTTTATATTTAATTAATAATTTTTTACTTATACTCATTAATTTTAGTACTTTTATATTTTTTTTGCAACCAAAATTCAAAAACCTTTCAATTTCTCAGCAATAGAAGTAAAACTCTAACCAGTTCGTGTTATAGACACTATCTCCAGAGGAAGAACAATATTCATATAGCATGGCCAATACAGCGAAGATTAAATTTGAGTTAGTGGAGAAAATATAAAAAGGTCATTTTTTTTATAGAAATAAAAAAACCCCGAAAATTATTGCAATATAATTACGGGGTATATTTTTTTAGTGTTGGCCACTTGGCTACTTTTCAGGATCTGGTTTAGCCACATTTAATAACTTATCCCAAAGATAATGCCAAAGACAAAATATAATATATTGTCCAAAAGCGAAAATAATAAATACCAGTATCATAATAAGACTAAGTAAGCCTAAAAGAATAAGTATGTAATATTTTTTGCTTTCACGTGGAACGGTCGTGACTACCATGGAAGTAGCTAGTCTTATTGCCAATGCTCCAGAAAATAACCAAATTAATAAAAAAACTATTACAGAAATGATGCCTAACCACCAATTTTGAAAACAGACATTAATAATTGTATGCCACATATTTTTCCTCCTCTATTTTTGTTGGTTATAATTATAAATCCACTATTAAATATGGCATACTTAAATAATTTTGTCAATATGGCAACCATATAGCATGGCCAACACAACGAAGTCTATTAGGTTTGAGGTAATAACTAAAATCAATTAGAATAAATATGTATATGAGAATAAAAACTAAGATATTTTTAATCTGTATATTCATCCTTTTAATTGGATTTGGATTTTTGTATTGTAATTATCATGAAAAAAGATTTGAAGTAATATTTTTTGATGTTGGACAAGGAGATTCTGCTTTAATTAATTTGCCAGGCAATAATGAGATATTGATTGATGGGGGACCGGATAAATCTGTAATATATAAACTAGGAAAATATTTACCTGTGTATAACAGGGATATAGAGTTAATGATTTTGACACATCCTCATAGCGACCATGTTTCTGGTTTAATTTCTGTTTTGAATAGATATAAAGTTAAAAAAGTAATGTACACAGGTGTAAAATATGATTCATCTATTTATAATGAGTTTATTAAACGTTTACAAGATAAAGGTATAGAAATTATTAAACCACAAGATTTTACTGAAATTAGACTCGATGATAATAATATTTTAGATATTATCTATCCTTTTATTGGTCTTGAAGGACAAGAGTTTGATAATCAAAACGATAGCTCTATAGTTGTGAGGCTTGATACTTTAGATAAAGATTTTTTATTCATGGGAGATATTGAAGTAAATATGGAAGAATATATTTTAACAAATATTGATAAGGATAAGTTAAAGTCAAATGTCTTGAAAGCTGGTCATCATGGTTCTAGTACTTCTTCTGGGGAGATATTTCTTGAAACCATAAAGCCACAAAATGTTGTTATTTCGGTAGGAGAAAATCGTTTTGGGCACCCTTCTTTACGAGTAATTCGTAGATTAGAAAGAATGGTTTCACAGGTTTTAAGAACTGATGAGGGTGGGGATATTGTGTTTGTTGCTAAAGATGGAAAATTTTTGTTAAAATAAAGGTGGTATGATATAATTTAAATATATGTCAGATAAAAAGAAAACTAAAGTGCTGTTAGTTGAAGACGAAAAATCTTTAGCTGATATGTATATGATGAAATTTAAGAGAGAAGGGTTTGAAACCTGCTATATTAATAATGGTGATGGTGTTTTAGAGACTGTTTTAAAAGAAAAACCAAGTATTATTATGCTTGATATCATTTTACCTAAAATGGATGGCTTTACTGTACTTAAAGAGTTAAAAGATAATTCTAAAACTAAAAAAATACCAGTAGTTATGTTAACAAACCTTGGTCAGGATGAGGATATTAAAAAAGGTAAAGAATTGGGTTCAGATGGATATTTAGTTAAAGCAAACTTGACACCAACTCAAGTTGTTGCAAAAATAAAGGAAGTATTGAAAATAAAATAAAGATAATTAATAATTTAAAATCCGCATTTATTTGTGGTTTTTATATTTATATAAACAATATGGAACATCCAAAAAATGAAAAAAGTTTAATTTTAATAAAACCCGATGGTGTGCAGCGTTCTTTAATAGGAGAAATTATCAGTAGACTAGAAAGGGTTGGTTTAAAATTTTTAGCGTTAAAAATGATTATTCCTACTGAAGAGCAGGCTTATCAACATTATTACAAGGAAGACGATTGGTTTGGAAAAATGGGAGATAGGGTAATTGAGCAAAGAAAAGAACAAGGAAAATCTATTGATAAAAGTCCTATTGAATATGGAAAATATATTCAAAAAACAGTTGTTGATTTTTTAATTTCTGGACCAGTAGTAGCAATAATTCTGGAGGGTAATCAGGTTTGTGGTATTGTAAGAAAATTAGTTGGTGCAACAGAGCCGTTAAGTTCAGATGTAGGAACAATTAGAGGTGACTATACAGTTGATTCTTATGAAATAGCTAATTTAGATAATCGTTCTGTTCGTAACTTAATCCACGCTTCAGAGGTTCCAGAAGATGCTGAAAAGGAAATTAAAATATGGTTTTCAGAAGATGATATTTTGAAATATAATTTGGTACAGGATAAGATTTTATATGATGTGAATTTAGATGGAATCAAGGAATAGTAATTGTGGATAAAAACCTATTGACCAAGTATGTTATTTAAAATATAATTTATAAATACATGTATTAAAATAGAAGAAGGGAAACAGCTCTTTTCAAGAAAAGCAATTTCTGTACAGGATTAATTTTTGAGAAAAACTCACAGCAGTCCCAATTCAACGTTGAGTTAGAACTAATATGTCGATTAATAAAATTGGACAAGAAAAAATAAATTTAATCTTAAACCTTCACATAGGTCTAATTTTAATTGTTATTTTATTACTATCCGGTCTACGGTCGACTTAATTTTTGATAAGTATAATCAAAAATAAAAAAAGAAAGAGTCGGCCAAAAGGGCCGGCTTTTTCTTTTAACTTTTGTTTTTAGCCCGTAAAACATCACTTACGGCTAGACCTGTTTAGTATGTTTCTCCACGAGAGAAATAATGCTAAACAGGTTTTTTATTTATCTTTAGCCAAAAATTGGGGTCTTTTAATTTATTTATTTTTTTGCTACAATAAGGGCAGGAAATCCCTTAATAATAAGGGTCGTTCACTTACTAATTTCTACAACAATTCTCATTGGGATTTTGAGTATAAGAAGTCTTTTGATTTTTTATCAGATAGCCCGGCTATTGTTAAGATCTGAAAAAAGGATAAATTGACTTAAGGTTGAATTATTTATTTTTTCAAATTATATCCATTGAAATCCTATGGATACAATACAATTGAATGAACGGGAATTGGGACAAGTTGTACGGCCCTTATTATTAAGGTATTAATATATATCTATGGATTGGAAAAAAGAATTATTTAATAAAAAAGGCAAAAAGCCAGATTATAGGGTGGCTCTTGTTTTTGGTGCAATTATGGTTATAGCGGGAATAACTAGTGGAGATTATATCATCTCTATTCTGGGTGTTGTTAGTATTATATCTGGAATTAGTAATAAGAATAAAGCAATGCAAAAAGGTGGGACTCAAACTTCAAAAATGGCAGAATATTTCAAAGGACGTAATACTGGGAAATATAGGGAAGTAGCTGAACAAGTAGGGGTAGCACAAGAAGAAAAGAGAGAAAAAAAGATTAGAGACAATAGAACAGTGTTATTGATTGGTGGTATTGTTCTTTGGGCAGTAGCTTTTGGATTGTATATATTATTGAAATAACAAAATTAAATAGTTGAACTTTAAAAACCAGGAACAGGGAGGCCATAATGGATCATCTAAGAGTGGAAAAGGCTTTGAGCTTTATGGCTCTCACATCAGCCATAGTTTTGGGCTTAATATTTGAATGGTTTTTTTGGCAACACAATAATGGAGTTTTTTTTGCTTACTTCTTGATTTCATATATATTACTATGTGAAATAGCAAGATTAATAGTTAGTAGAGAGGATGGCAGGTTTTGGGATTATTTAATAATTCTGATTGTTATAGGAATAACAGCTGGGATCCAGTTTAGTTTTCTAGATAAATATCTGGGAGTAATTGGAGGAAAAAAACACTACATCTTTAGTGCTGCAGTCCAACAATTTGTGTTTTTTTGTCTGATACCCGAGTGGTCAAGAAAAATTACTAAGGAAATATGTGTTTGGGGAATAACTGTAATATTTTTTGTTATTATCCATTTTCCTAATTGGAAATTGTCTGCAATAACTTTTGTTGCAGCAATAATTTTTATGATCACATATCGCAAGTTAGGTAAATGGGCATTTCCGATTACAGTTACTTTACATTATATCTGTGGTTCTATGGCAGGCAAGATTATAGGAACGTTAAGAGTTGGACCTGAATTGTTAAAATATCTCAATAAAGGGGCAAACTAAAAAGCCAGGAACAATATTATTCCTGGCTTATTCATTTATATATTTAAAATTAAACCATATTCTTTTTCATTGTTCGGATACACTTAGTACAAACTCTTTTCTTTTTACCATCAATCATTTTTGATTGTAAATTCAAAGCCTGACGACGAATCGTTTTGATGTTTGAATGAGATACTTTGTGTCCTTTTAAACTGCCTCTTCCGCAGATGTCGCATGATCGAGCCATATGTTTATATATATTTTAATATTTAATATTTTTATGCTAACATTAAAAAGCAAATCAGTCAAATATATATGGAATCAATACAACTAATATTTTTTTTCTTAATAATAATCCCATCAGCTATTATCCATGAGTATGCTCATGGATGGGCAGCTGACCAACTAGGAGACCCGACAGCAAGGAATGCTGGAAGGTTAACTTTGAATCCTAGAGCACATATAGATATGTGGGGAACTATTCTAATGCCTATCTTTTTGTTGTTAGTATCAGGTGGTTCTTTTATGTTTGCTTATGCTAAACCTGTACCATATAACCCATACAACTTAAAGGATAAGCGTTGGGGACCTGCTTTGATTGGGGCTGCTGGTCCAATATCCAATTTAGTTGTAGCTGTAATTTTTGGGTTATTGATTAGATTTTTACCAATTGATCTTGTAGGACCAAATTTTTTCTCACTATTATCAGTAGTTGTTTATGCTAATGTTCTGTTAGCTGTATTTAATCTTGTCCCTATACCACCACTTGATGGTTCTAAGGTTTTGTTTGCATTATTACCAGACTCTGCTTGGCAGATTAAACAAACTTTAGAAAAAAGTGGTTTTTTGATTCTTTTAATATTTTTGTTATTTGGATTTCGAATAATTGTTCCTTTGGTCCAGTTTGTTTATAGATTAATCATTGGTATTTAACATATGTATATGTTTCTCCAAAATATTTTTCCTTTCATATTAGCATTCTTAATGCTAATTGTTTTGTTTTTCCTAATATATTTAATATACAGTATTATCATATTTCTAATAACAGGAGTTCCTTTTGTTCCTACACCAAGAAAATATTTTAAAGTATTGTTTAAAGAAGTTAAATTAAAAGATAGTGATGTTGTGTATGATTTAGGTTGTGGTACGGGTAGTTTTTTGTTTGCTGCTAAAAAAGCAGGAGCAAAAAATTTAATTGGCTATGAACTTTCTCCTGCATTGGTATTGGTTGCTAAAGTCTTGAATTTTTTTAAAAGAGCCGAAATTAAGTTTATTTGTGGAAATTTTATGAAAGTAGATATCTCTGACGCTACTTTCATATATATATTCCTAGTTGGACCAGTTTTGCCTAATATTTGGGATAAAATTAAAAAAGAGACAAAACCAGGTACAATAGTAGTAAGTTTATCCAGCCAAATACCTAAGGTTGAACATTTTAAGAAAATTAAGACAAAACCTAAAAAGACGAAAAGTACTTTGTTTTACTTTTACCAAGTTTAGTGGTAATGTTTGACTATTGACATATTTTGTAGTATTAATATATACTACAAGTAATATATATAAAGTGTTAGTGAAAAGATGGTATTTTCTAATACCAATTTTTTGGCTAATATATTTTTATGCCTACAATAAATCAATTAATCAAAAAGCCAAGAAAGTCTAAAAGCAAGAAGTCTAAATCTCCTGCGCTTTTATTGACTGCAAATGTTTTAAAGAGAAAAGAAAAGGAACTACCAAAAGGTTCTCCTTTTAAACGTGGTGTATGTGTTAAAGTTACTACACGTACTCCTAAGAAACCTAACTCAGCTTTACGTAAAGTAGCTAGGGTTAGATTATCAAATAAACAAGAAATTACAGCATATATTCCTGGTGAAGGACATAATTTACAAGAACACTCAATTGTTATGGTTCGTGGTGGTGGTGTTAAAGATTTACCAGGTGTACGTTACAAAGTTGTTCGTGGCCGTTATGATGCTCAATCTGTTGAAGGTAGAAAGAACAGCAGAAGTATGTACGGAACAAAGAAGGAGAAGAAATAACATATGAGAGGAAAACAAGCCCCAAAACGAAAAATTTTACCAGATCCTAGATATAATAGGATAGATGTTGCTAAATTTATAAACTACATCATGATCGGTGGAAAGAAAACCATAGCACAAACCGTTGTTTATGATGCTTTTAATATCATTGCTGAAAAAACTAAAAAGGATCCAGTTGATATTTTTGAGGATGCTTTTAGAAAAGTTGGCCCGAGTTTAGAAGTACGCGGTCGTAGAGTTGGTGGTGCTAACTACCAAGTTCCATTTCCAGTAAGGGAAGAACGTAGATTTACTTTAGCATCTCGTTGGGTTATTGAAGCTGCTAAGAAAGTAAAAGGTAAACCAATGGCAATTAAGTTAGCTGAGATTTTAATGCAATCTGTAGATGGAGAAGGTCCAGCAATAAAGAAAAAGGAAGATGTGCATAGAATGGCAGAATCTAATAAAGCTTTTGCACATTTTGCTAGATTTGGTTAGATTTAGATATAGATTTACTACTTGTTTCTTGATAAACAATTTTGAGTGAATTTTTTTGAAAAATAATTTTATGATCAAAAATAAAAATGTTTTATTAAATTTACATAAAACATATGTTAAGGACAGTGAGTGTAAAGCTACAGTTCAAGACAAGGTCATCTTTCTTTGTCATTTAACATTTAGAGTACAAAAAGAATTGAAGTTGTGTGCTAAGGTTTATATAAAAACAAGAATGATAAAACATTTGTATGATAAGAAGCCGGCACAAGAATATGATTTTATAATAAAAAATCTTCACACTATGGTGAAGTATCCAGACAAGATTTATAACAATAGGGATTCAAAAACGGGCGATTATTGCTTTACAAAATTGATGGGAGGGGTAAATTATTTGGTATCTTTAGAGGTTGAAAAACAATTTGACGGGTTGGACGATGTTTTGTTTATTGTTACCTCTTTTCAATTAAAAAAAGAAAATTATATAACAAAATATGACCTTTTGTGGAGCTGGAAGGGCGGCGAATCTTCATCGTAATGCGTTCGTTATCTCGATTACTCGAGAACTACTTGCATCCCGCAGTAGAGCCTTTCTGCATTTCAACTCCGCAAAAGATCATATTACATTGGTATTTATTGCATAATTGGATTTGTTTGTCAATTATCCACAGGGTTAATTATAGCATAGATTTCTAAACATGATAAATATAGTAAGTTTAATTAAAAAAGAAATATAAAAATATGCCAAGAGAATATTCACTCGAGAAAACTAGAAATATCGGGATTATAGCCCATATTGACGCTGGTAAAACAACTTTTACTGAGCGTGTTTTGTTTTATACAGGAAAAAAACATAAAATTGGAGAGACTCATGATGGGGAAGCTGACATGGACTGGATGGAACAAGAAAAAGAAAGAGGTATTACAATTACTTCTGCTGCAACAACATGTTTTTGGAAAGATCATAGATATAATATTATTGACACCCCAGGTCATGTTGACTTTACGGTTGAAGTTGAAAGAAGTTTACGTGTTTTAGATGGTGCAGTAGCTGTATTTGATGGTGCTCAAGGAGTTGAACCACAATCAGAAACTGTTTGGCGTCAAGCAGATAAATATAAAGTGCCAAGGATTGCTTTTGTTAATAAGATGGATAAAATGGGTGGTGACTTTAAAATGTCAATTGATTCAATTAAAAATAGATTAAATCAAAATGCAGTTCCATATGTTATTCCTATTGGAGCTGAAGATAATTTAAGTGGAGTAGTTCATCTTTTAGACATGAAAGCATATGAATTTAAAGGTGAGAATGGTGAAGAAATGATTGAAATTGAAATTCCTGCAGATTTAAAAGAATCAGTAGATAGTTATCGTGCAGAAATGATTGAAAAAGCAGCAGAACAAGATGATACTCTTTTAGAAAAATATTTAGATGGACAAGAATTAACTAGTGATGAAATTAAGAGCGGATTACGTAAAGGTACCTTGTCTAACAGTATATATCTAGTTTTAGGTGGTTCAGCATTAAAGAATATTGGTGTACAGTTTGTTTTAGACGCTGTAAATGACTTTTTACCTTCTCCTTTAGATGTTCCAGCAATGGAAGGTTTTGATCCTAAAGACGAAGAAAAAAAGATTGTTAAAAAGGCTAGCGATGAAGAACCTTTTGCAGCTATTGCTTTTAAGATTGCTACTGATCCATATGTTGGTACTTTAACTTTTTTCCGTGTTTATTCAGGAATTGTTAAGGCTGGTAGTTATGTATATAACTCATCATCTGGTAAAAAAGAAAGATTAGGTAGAATTTTAAGAATGCATGCTAACTCTCGTGAAGACGTACAAGAAGTTTATTCTGGTGAAATTGCTGCAGCTGTTGGATTAAAAGAAACAACTACTGGTGATACTTTATGTGATGAAAATAGCCAAGTTGTTTTGGAAAAGATTATTTTCCCAGAACCAGTTATTCAGATTGCGGTTGAACCAAAAACAAAACAAGACCAAGAAAAGATGGGCCTTGCTTTACAGAAACTAGCTCAAGAAGACCCAACCTTTATTGTTTCAACCGATGAAGAAACCTTAGAAACAATTATTGCAGGTATGGGTGAGTTACATTTGGATGTTTTAGTTGATAGAATGAAACGAGAATTTAGTGTTGAATGTAATATTGGAGCTCCTCAAGTAGCATATAAAGAAACTATTAAACAAGAAGCTGAAGCTGAAGGTAAATATATTAAACAGTCTGGTGGTAGAGGACAATATGGTCATTGTTGGCTTAGAGTTAAACCTCTTGTTAGGGAAGAAAGTGAAGAAGAAGTAAAAGACAAGAAGAAAGATAAAGGTTTTGAGTTTATTGATGAAGTTAAAGGTGGAATTATTCCTAAGGAATATATTCCAGCTATTCAAAAAGGTGTTAGAGAAGCTATGGATAATGGTGTAGTAGCAGGATATCCAATGATAGATATTAGTACAACTGTTTATGATGGTTCTTTCCATGATGTTGATTCATCAGAAGCATCATTTAAGATGGCTGGTATTATGGCTTTCAAGGCTGCAACCAAAAAAGCTAAAGCTGTGTTGTTAGAACCAATCATGAGTATCGAAGTTACAACTCCTGAAGAATATATGGGTGATGTTATTGGTGATTTAAATTCTAAACGTGCAGTTATTAAAGAAATGACAGAAAGAGCAGGAGCTAAAATTGTTGATGGTGAAGTACCTCTAGCAGAGATGTTTGGTTATGCAACAAGTTTACGTTCTTTAACTCAGGGTAGAGCAGCATTTACTATGGAATTTTCACATTATGCGGATGCTCCTCAAACGGTAGTTGATAAGATTTTAGAAAAAAGAGGTGAGAAGAAATAGGAAATGAAAAGCCCCACTCTATTGAATGGGGTTTTCTGGATGTTAAACTAGGTGAAGGAAATTATTTTTCCATCCGATCGATTATTCCATGTTGTTCGATATATTGTTGGTGTTGTGGAATGATCACTTGTTCGTGTGAGTTGATTTTAAAACTTTTCCGGATTATTTTTTCTGCAGACAGTTTTGAGTTTAAATCATTTCCAGCAAGAAACATTTTTGGAAAATAATAGCTTATTTCTCTATAGTTTTCTTTTTCTACAATATCTGAAGTCGCCCCCAGATATATTAACTTGACACGTTTTTTATTTATATTTACTTCGATCAGTTCATAATCAAACGATCCAAAAGAATAATCATCAGTAAGGCGATCATGAGATTGAATGACTGTAAAATTAATTGTTTTTTTCTGGATTTTTTCAATATAAACTTTTTTTAAAGGTATATTGTTAAAATCTTGTGCACTTACTATCAACACCATAATCAACGGTGTAATAGCAAAACAGATCATAATAATACAAATTTTTTTCATTTTTCTCTCCCAGGTATAAAGTTTTAAAGTTAACTACGATTTAATATATATACAATCTAAACACATATTTCATTTTGTGTCAACGTGTTGACATAAATCCTTGATGATATAAAATATATAAATGATGACCAATTAAAATATATCAACATGTTTGAATATAACCTAAAGAAAGTTTTTGACTTAGTAAAAAAGACAGGCGATAGGGTAGTAGTTGTACCTGAATTTGATGAGCCATATGTTGTTGTTCCTTTTGAACAATATGAAGGAATGTTAAAAGATGATGTTGACTATAAATCAATGACAGAGGAAGAGATATTGAATAGGATTAATAGAGAGATGACATTATGGAAACAATCACAACGAGAGCTTGGTTTTGAACCAGATATGAATTTTTTAAACCCCGTAAGTGATGAAAAAGAAGATGAAATAATAGAAGATGTGGCTAAAGTTAGAAAAACGGACGATGATTGGGTTGATGAAGATGAAGATGATTTAGATGTAGAAGAATTAACAGATTTAGAACTAGAAGAAGATTTAGACGAATATACACGTAAAATGAGGGATTTAGATGAAGAAGGTGTAGATTATGAAAAAGTTCCACCTCCACCAGATTTACAAAAAAAGGAAGAATTACCAGTTATAGATATGAGTTTTAAGGAATCTGATGAGGTTATAGCTGATATTAAGAATAATGAAGAAGAGGATAATGACTTTTTAGTCGAACCAATTGAATAAATTTGACTAATTTTACATAATATTGTAATATTCTAATATATTTCACGTATATCAATATATATCTAAAAAGTTGACATAATATCAGTTTTTGATATATACTTATTAAAGTAATTAAATAAAGCTTAACAACTGGAAAAAACTCCCTTTTGGGGGGTTGTTAGCAACAAAAATTTTATATGGCAGTAGAACAATTTGACAGATCCCTACCACACGTAAATGTTGGTACAGTTGGTCACGTTGACCACGGGAAAACAACCTTAACCGCAGCAATATTAGCAGTTTTAGGTCATGCTGGTAAAACAGCTTCAAACAAAAAAGTAGACGAAATCGATAACGCTCCTGAAGAAAAAGAGCGTGGTATTACTATTTCAACAGCTCATGTTGAATACCAAACAGATAAACGTCACTATGCACATATTGACTCTCCAGGTCATGCTGATTATGTTAAAAACATGATTACTGGTGCAGCTCAAATGGACGGAGCAATTTTAGTTGTTTCAGCAGCTGATGGCCCTATGCCACAGACTCGCGAACACATCCTATTGGCTCGCCAAGTTGGTGTACCTTCAATGATCGTTTATCTTAACAAGACAGATCAAGTTGATGATGAAGATTTGATTGCTCTAGTTGAAGAAGAAATTAGAGATCTATTAAAGAAATATGAATTCCCTGGAGATGAAACTCCAATTATTCGTGGTTCTGCTCTAAAAGCTTTAGAAGATCCAACTGGT
>CAYSXS010000005.1:0-54220 GCA_964435065.1 uncultured Gammaproteobacteria bacterium | reverse complement strand
CTTGCTATCCTTCCCCAATGCTAAACATTGGGGCGTGACGCAAGGGGCGGTCAAAATCAAAATAATTTGTAATATTATTTAAAAGTGTCATAATTAGTGTATGAATTTAAAAATACAATTTGAATTTTCAAGAAGACAAAATTTTGTTTATCTTGATAGTGCTGCAACAACACAGGTACCAGACAGCGTTATAAAAGTTATTAAAGAATCTCTAGAGTTCAAAGGCAATCCTCATAGGGGCGCACATGCTGTGGCTACAAAAAACGAAGAATCAATTAAAAACGCACGAGCAAATGTTGCGAGATTTATTAATGCCAAAAAAGAAGAAATTGTGTTTACAAATAATACTACTGATTCAATTAATACAGTAGTCAATAGTATTTTTGATGAAATTAAAAAAGGTGATGAAATAATTATTTCTATAGCAGAACATCATTCAAATATGTTGCCATATGATAGATTGATTAAAAAAGGAGTAAAATTTAGAATTATTGGATTAAAAGATGGTATAGTTGATGTTAAAGAATTAAAATCAAAATTAAATGATAAAACAAAGATTGTTGCAATTCAACATTGTTCAAATGTTTTGGGCAACATTAATCCTATTGAAAAAATTGGTAACATTGTTAAAAAAATTAATCCAGAAATTTTCTATATAGTTGATGGTGCTCAAGCTGTTGCACACATTCCCGTTGACACAAAAAAGATTAAATGTGATTTTTATGCCTTTTCTGGACATAAAATGTATGGCCCAGATGGAATTGGGGTTTTATTTGTTTTAAAAAATATCTGGCCAAAAGTTAAAAAAGTTAAAATGGGCGGTGGAACAATTAGCGATGCAACAGTTCTGTTTGGAAAAAATAAAGATAGGTTGGTTTATGAGGAAATAAAATCATTAATTGGTCTTGAGGGTGGTACATCAAATGTCGCGGGCATTTTAGGATTATCTGAGGCAGTAGATTTTATTCGAACAATTGGTTTTGAAAAAATACAAAAACACGAAAAAGAGTTAATTAAAGGGATGTTTGAAAATTTAGAAAAAATTGATGAAGTAGAAATTTATGGACCTAAAAAAATAGAAAATAAAATTGGTGTGGTATCTTTTTCAATTAAAGATGTAGATATTAAAGAAATAGGTGATTATTTAGATAAAAGAAAAATTTGTATTAGATATGGTTCACATTGTGCTTTTCCTTTAATAAATGTTTTAGAAAAAGAAACCTTAAGAATTAGCTTAGGTTGTTATAATGACGAAAAAGATATAGATAAAGTAACACAAGAAATTAAATTCTTTTTAGATAAAAAGAAAGGTTTGATTACAAATCCAAATTTGGAATTATTAAGAGACAAAATTTATTATAAAAATATTATCCCTGTTAATAGTAAAAATAAAGTAATTTCAAATATTTTTTCTGCAGTTAAGGATCCAAAAAATACAGATATAGTGATAATGGCAGGGCATTTTTTAGCAATTCCAGACAAAGAAACAAATTCTTTTTATCCAAGTATTAAACCATTGCTACCAGAGAGGCTACATAATCTGCTAGATGAATTTGGCATGACTTCTTTTCCAATATTTTCATGGGAATTAGGCTGTAATATTGTGCAAGTATTAAAATCACATGGGTACAATGCAAAACTTGTTACAATTGCTAATGACACTACTGGAATAAACGAATTAAAATTATCATCAATTAATAAGGAAAATAAAACAGCTGAACAATATAGAGATGAACTTTTAGCAAGATATAAAGGCCTTAATAAAATACCTAAAGTTTATAAAGAAATTTTAAGCAAATTCAAATTAAAAGAAAGTGATGTTATAAATTTTGGAAAAGATAAATTCATAAGAGAAACGGTTCTAAGGTTAAGATTTAGAAAATTTATAAAAGAAAATGAAAAATATTTTGACGATATTATAAATTATAAAGGGAACAAAGAAGGTTCTTTGGATTTAGAAATAAAAATTCTTGATAATCAGCAAATTAAAACATGTAAATTTGATACTTTTGAATCAAAAACTGGTGGAGAATTTTGTATTATTGAACTTTGTCAGTTTTTAGCAGAATTATTTGGCAAAGCAGAAGATGTAAATTTTGATTATATTTCTAAAAATATTTTAGAGTCAAAATTATCTGGAAGGAATAATATTTTAGTTATGTTAACACCAGCCATGTGTAGGGATGCTGTTACAAGAGGAGCTGAACTTTATACCAAACTGATGTTGCAGGAAAAAAATAAAGGAGTATTTAAATTTTTTAATGTTCCTTTGGGTCCTGATTCAGAAAGATATTTGGCCACTGGTGCAGAAATGGAATATGTCTCTGATAAAGACAATTTAAAAGAAATTGAGGTTCAACAAGAGCCAGAATTTCCTGAATTGTGGAAGTTGTGTGAATATGAATTGCTTTATGATATTAATGAATATATGGAAGATATGGAAGAAATGTTTGGAAAAAAAGGAATAAACAAAAAATCAAAGATTTTAGATACAAGTGTTGGTCCTGGATTTTTTATTCAAGAATTATTAGAAGATGGTTATAATGTTTCAACTTCTGATAAATCATTAAAAATTTTAGAACCGTTTAAAAATTATTTAAAAGAAAAAGGAATCAAACACAAAACAGTAATTTCTGAATGGAAAAATTTAGATAAGCACTTTAAACCAAATACTTTTGACCTGCTACTTAACAGAGGTAATGCTTTTATAATGGCAAACGGGGGTTGGCATGAAAAAATTTCTATAAATAGAAGGCAAACTTTAAAAGCAATGAAACATTGTTTGAAAGTTTATTATAAAATATTAAAAAAAGGCGGATATTTATATATAGATAAATTTAGAGATTCAGAAATTCCAGATAAAAAAGTAGTTGCGACATTAAAAATTAAAAAAACCAAAGAAAAAAAAGATGTTATCTTTTATGTTGAAAGAGTGCCAGAAAAAGATGTGCGTTATGCTCAAATGTTGTTGCGTGATAAAAACGGAAAAGAAACAGGATTGCCAAATATGACTTATGATTTAACAGAAGATGAAATGGAAGATTTGCTTAAAAAAGTTGGTTTTAAAGTTGAAAAATTAAATTTAAAATCAGAAAAGCATTTTGTGGTTTGGTTAGCAAAAAAATAATAATTATTAATTATTAAATAAAAAAATATGAAATGGATTTTAATTCAGCCAAAATATAAATACAATGTTGCTTTTCCTCTATCAATAGCAACAGTGGCTACGTATTTAACTAAACATATCAAGGAGGAAGTAAAATGTTTTGATGCAAATTTACAATCACTTGATAGTATTTTTAAATATATTAAAGAAAGTGGTTTTAAGCCAGATATTATTGGGTTTAGTCTTACTAATGTCACTGAAAAAGAAACTTTTAAGTATTGCAAAAAGATAAAAAAAGAACTACCAAAGGTAAAAATTATGCTTGGCGGAGCCACAACAAAGATAGAATATAATGAATTTTTACAAAATAAATTTGTTGATTTTTGTTGTAATATAGATATTGAACAGATTGGCAAAAAAATAAAAAAACCTTTAAAAATAAAAGATTTATATTCTTTGCCAGGAATTAGCTTTAGGAATGGGGGGGGAAAGATAGTTGTAAATCCTTCAGAGCCATTGGAGGATATTAACTTTTTTAAATTTCCAGATCGGAAATTAGATTTTATTAGTTATAAAAAATATTTACCACCAGAGATTATAGCTGAAAAACATCCAGTTACTATATTAACTAGCAGAGGCTGTCCATATAATTGCACTTATTGTGCTTCTTCCCGAATCTGTGGAAAGAAAACTTTGATGCGTTCAGTAGATAAGGTTGTTGAAGAACTAAAATATCTTCGTAAATTAGGTCATAATAGCTTTGTATTTGAAGATTATGAAATGCTGGTTGATATAAAAAGGACAAAAGAAATTTGTAAAGATTTAAAGAAAAACAAGAGTCAATGGATTTTAAAAACCCGTGTTGAAAAAATAAATGATGAAATTGCAAAAATGTTAGTGCAAAGTGGATGTTTAGTAGTCTATCTTGGAGTGGAAACAGTTACGAAAAAAGCAATTTGGGGAGCTAATAAATTTAATATAACAAAAGAGAGTGTAACTAATGCAATTACACACTTAAAAAATAATAACATAAGGGTTTGTGCTTCAATTCAATTTGGTTTACCAGATGATACTGAAAGTACTTTTATAAAAAATACGGTTTTGTTATTGAAAAAATTATTAGATCCTAAAAAAGATATGGTTCAACTTCATTTTACTACACTTTTCCCAGGTACAGCATTATATGATAAGTATAAAGATAAAGGTGTTTATATTAATATTCATAAAGATTTACCAAAAGTCGTAGCCCATGGGCTAGAAGGACATGTAATGCCTCATTTAAATGAAAAAGTAATTAAAAAAATGTATTACAAAGTAAATGAGATGCTTGGAGATCTGTTGAGCAAGAAAGCTATATGGACTCAAAATAATTAATAAAAATTGTATGAAACTATTTAAATTTAAAAAAGAACCTTTGTTTGCAGAATTGTGGGATGTTTGTTTGCATAATTTGTTGTATAACAAAAATAAATATGTATCTGAAATAATGGATTTATTTAAAAAGAACAATATTAATAAAAAAAGTAAATTATTAGATACTTCTGCTGGTGGAGGATTTATTGCACTTTATCTAAGGCAAAAAGGATATGATATTGACTGCATGGATTTAATGGATGATGAAATTCAAGTCTTTAAAAAAAGGGCAAAAAAATTAAAAATTAGCACAGAAATTAAAAAAATATCGTGGAAACAAATTCCTAAAAATTATAAAAAAGAATCTTATGATTTTTTATTTTGTAGAGGCAATTCTTTTATTTACGCTGATGGTGGTTGGAATAAAAAACAAACTATAAATGAAAAATCTTCTTTAGACAGTTATAGAAAAACTTTGGAAAATTTTTATAATGTATTAAAAAAAGGTGGTTATTTGTATATTGATAAATTTCCAGACAATGAAAAACCTCATAAAGATGTGACCGCCCAAATTAAAGTAGGAAAAAGAGAAAAAGAAGATTTAATATTTTATACTAAAAAAATACCTAGTAGAAGGTATAGAGAAGCAATGATGATTAGAAGAACTTTTGATGGTAAAGAAACGGGACTTCCAAATATAACTTTTGATTTAAAAGAAAAAGAGCTTGAAAAAATTATGAAAGAAGTAGGATTTAAGGTTAAAAAAATAAATTTAAAATCTGAAACTCATTTTAGGGTTTGGTTAGCTAGAAAGTAAATAGTTAATAAACTAATTTTGATACTGTAAAGTATAAATATATTTTATATGCCTAATCAATTTAGTTCTAACATCCTCCACTAGCCCCTGCCAAAAGATTCTCTGCTAATGTTAGGGAATTTTTTGATTATGTAGATAAATATACTTGACAAATATCTAATATAGTGTATAATATTAATTATAAATTGTAAAAATTTATATAAATTCATTAACATGCTCTTTGGGAATGTTGAATTAAACCTTAAAGTAGATGCCTTGATGTATGTAGTGGACACATATCAGTGTTAAATTAGGACATGTCCTAGACCACAATACATGCACTCGTATAGCTTTAAGAACAACATTTTACTTCTGGATTAGATGTTGCGTCGCATTGTCTGATTCAGTTGTTAGCATGCTCTATTAAGGGATGAGGGTATGAGTTTTCTTTATGTCCAGCTTCGCATAAGAAATACGCTGAACTCTGTTTTTCTGAGGTTGAAAGGGGAAAACATGGTTTTATAACCATACGGAGAAAGCTATTAAACTCAGTGAGAAGAGATAATAATTATATTTATTCTCTTAATTAGAGAAAAAACTCCTGTACTGGCAGGGAAGGTTTGACGACCACCAGTTGGCCACAAATAACCTTGTGCATCAAAAGGTGTGGCAATTCTCACAATTTTTATAATAAAATAGGAGAAAGCATGAAAAAGAAAAGTGTTATTTTTTTGAATGATCCAAATTATTCAAAAAAAAATACCTTAGAAAGAGGTGCCGATGATTTGAAAAAGATGGTCTTCCTAGATCATCGCGGTAGGAAGATCGAAAACGTAATTCATGCATTCCCTGTTGAAAAGAAATCGGTTAAATTGTTTTTAACACAATATACCGAGACGGGCAGGAGTGAATTTCGATTTCGTAGGATTTCAAAACCTGAGAATTGGTTTTGTTATTCCCTCGGCTGGCGAAAAGTGAAAGATTTTGTAGAACATCACTTTGAAACACCTCCACAACCATTAAAATTTAAACCAGAAAAACATTACAATTTTAAAAAAATGATCTGGGTTCAATATTTATGTGGTTGTTGTGGACACAAAGAGCAGGGTGTCCTAATAAATTGGCAGGTGATTTTTTCGCCTAAACCTGTTTCACACATTGCCACGAGTAACACCGCGTCGTGGGCGGAGAAGGTCTGGTAGCCCTTTTAAACTCAAGCTACCTCTATTTTTAAGATTTTAATTTAAATTGAAGTTTTAAAAATAGAAAATTCATTTAATAATCATAAACTGGGAGAATATATAATGAGACGTCAGAATTTAATAGAAAGCTTAAGAAAAATTGGACCAGATTCTACTGTTGTCGATATGCTTGATCTGAGTTTTCATTGTACAATTCAAGATTTGGAAATGGATAATTATCTTTGTTTGGCTGGAAATCAAGAAGATTTTTTGATCATCCCTAGTGGACTTGATAAAACAGCAAACCAAGCTTGCCAAGAAAAAATAGTTGTTGTTTATTCAAGCCTGGCTACGATTGAGCAATTTGTTGCTGGCTATGAATGGCCTGATACAATAGGTAACGATCACTGCCCAGCAATTTTAGTAGCTGAGTTCAAGTCTGACGATACAGCCAGGGTAAGGTTAAGAAACTGGGAGGAACACGGAATAATAATATGGACAAAAAAAGAAATAAATTTTGAAGGTAGTTGGAAGGCTACATTAAAACACCTTATTAAATTACAAAAACTGGCATTAAAAAGAATATAACCACAAACAGACCTAACATGGAGCATGTCTATAAACTGCTCTTTTTTCATTTATTTAAATATAATCAGATTATATCTCCTTGCTTTTTCATTAACTTTCTGTTATCTTTCAATTAATATTAAATATCCGATTTATGAAAAAAATAACAAAAACTTTATTAGTATTAATTGTAATCCTAGCTATTTTAATAGCTGTTTTTTGGTTAACAAAGCCAAAAGATAATAATGAAGATTTAACACCCGAATCGATTATTTCTAAAATTAGTAGTCAATTTTTTGATAAGATGCTTAAAACTGAAGAAGGAGTTAGCGGATGGACCTTAAATAATGATAATAGAATTTGTTTGCAAGATAGCTCATATTTAATAAGTAATATCATAGAAGATATTGAAAATATTAATAAACAAATTAGTTCTTTCTTTCAAAGTCTTAGTTTTACAAAAAATTTACAAAACACAAATCCTGTAGAAAGTGAATTTAACAATTCTACTATTGGTTTTGAAAGAAGAGATTTGAAGTGCACTATTTCATGGCACATAAAAGATAAAATTTATTTTATCAGCTGTGCAAACTTAAAGGAAGAAGATAAGGTAAATTATGATACTTTTTATAATCTAGTAAATTTAGACAATGACCAAGATGCTTTAGTTTGTGTAGAAAAACAAATAGAAGAGTACACAAAAGGATCTATAAGCTTTTCAAGAACAGGTGCAGAGTGGTATGCAAAAAAAGAAAATAACCAATGGAAATTACTTTTAAAAACACAAGACTCATTAAAATGTTCTTTTGCTGAACAATTACCAGACGGTTTCTATACTCATGATTTTTGTTATAAAGATTAATAATTTAATATAGAAATACTTTTATTGTTAGCTAATCTAGTTCTAACATCCTCCACTAGCCCCTGCCAAAAGATTCTCTGCTAATGTTAGGGGATTTTTTGATTTGGGGCTGAGGGAGGCTAGAACTAAAAAGCTTTTTATTTGATCAAATAATTAAAAAGATGTATAATAAAGACATGTTTAATTTATTTAAAAAATATAAACCAGTATCAAGGAAAACAATGTTTGATCATGGCATTCCTTTAAACATCAAGTTTGAGACAGAGATAAATAAAGATTGGATTATTATTACTTCTCCGGATTTGCCAGGTTTTATTACTCAAAGCAAGAATATCAAAAAGCTTCCGTATCAAGTTTCAGATGCTGTTTTGTGCTATTTTGATGTTCCAAACGAGGAAGGTGATTTATTGCCTGGAGCGTATAAGTTTGGAAATTTTGAATTTAAAAGCCAAGGACGCAAGGTACAATTAGCATAACTGATATGGCAAATGCAAATTTTTCGAAAAAAGAATGCATTAGGGCATTATTAAAAATCGGTTTTATTAAAGAACCTCATCCGTCTAGACGAAGTCCACACGATAAGTATCTAATTCCACCAGAATATAAACAAGAAATGCAAAGATCATTTATTATGATTCCACACAGCAGAAAATTAAAATGTCAAAGAGCGATTTTAAAGGAATTAAAAGAAATTGGTGAAGATAAGTTGGTAACCAGATTTTTAGAAAATTTATAAAAATTTTATTGTTTTTTGTAATTTAAGTAAAATATCGATCCTGTTGCTTCGGTGGCAGGACGCGAGGCCACTGTAACAGGTGGCTTCTGCAATTTGTACTATATATAAATATGAGTAAAAAAATAAAAGCAATCCATCCTGGAGAAATCTTAAACGAAGATTTTCTTAAACCTATGGAGCTTAGCCAATATCGTTTAGCTAAGGATATTGATGTTGCCCCACGTAGGATAAACGAAATAGTTCACGGTAATCGTTCTATTACGGCTGATACTGCTTTGCGTCTAAGTAAATATTTCAATATTTCTCCTGCATTCTGGCTTAATTTACAATCACATTATGAATTAGAGATTCAAGCTGAAGAAATGGTGGATGTATTGAAAAAGCAGGTTAAAATATTTCAACCCGCTATTTAAGAATCAAAACAGTTCTAACATCCTCCACGAGCCCCTGCCAAGAGATTCTCTGCTAATGTTAGGGGATTTTTTGGTTAGGGGAAAAAAGACTGGATAAAAAAAATATTGTTGACATTATTTAAAATTCGTGCTAAGATGCTATATTATAAAATATCAATTAATTTAATTAATATTATGAAATTAAACAACAAAATCCTTATTCCTGTGCTTATTTTTTCCCTATTTGCAAGTAATCTTTTATCTTTAGGGACTGCTGAAGCAAAAACTAAAAAATCTAAATTCAACAGACGTCCTAAACAAGAAATATTGCTTTCAGTAACAAATCCAACTAAGCGAGTTGACGTTTTAGCTGGCACAAACCGACAATTACTTACTAACATAACTCTTGATGCTTCAAATTCAATTGAAGATATAAGGGTAGAAAAAATAAAATTTTACCACCGAGTTAAAAAAGGTGCTAAACGCTCATATATTACTAATTTGGTTATTTATGATTCTTCTACTCTTATAAGTAATGCAATTGATGGTTCAAGTAAACAAATAGTTATAACATTAGACCCAGCTTTAGTAATACCCAAAGGAACTAGTAAAATCATTTCTTTAAAGGGCGACATATCAGGCTCTATTAAGGTTAATAGTGTTCATAGATTTAATACTCTTAAAAATGGTATTAAAGCCTATGGAGAAATATCTAACAAGAGAGTTAAGGTAAAAAGAGTCTCATCTCTAAAAGGCATGTTGGTCAAGACAGTCTATGGTGATTTTAAGGTATTTACTGGACCAAATAACCCTGCGACTAAAACTTATTTAGCTAATAGTACTGGAAACACTATTGGTTTTATGAACTTTCAATCAAGTTTAGAAGATGTAGGAATACAACAAATGTATTTTAATATAGATGGATACAATAATTGTAACGCATATATGATTGACAAATTAGCTTTATATGATGGAACTACTAAAATAGCTGAGGGTTTTGCAACTTCCAGTGAAAATATTTTATTAAACTCACATAATAACCTTTTTGTTATCCCTAAAGGTGTTTCAAAAACAATGACTCTTAAGGCTGATTTTTCACCTATTAATACTTATGGATCAGTTACTTCAGGCGATGGTATTAAATTAACATTAAATAATACTGGCATAACTGTCAGGGGATTATCGACTGGTGACATTTATAACCAATCTAGCAAGAGTGGTAGTTATGAAACTAATAAAATTTACCTATTCAAGTCTTTACCTACTGTTTTTCGTAATAATTTACCAACAGGCAGTTTAAATAATGGCGTAGAAGAACTTTATAATTTTTCAGTTATTGCTGAGGCAACAGGTGATGTAGCTTGGTATAAAATGACTTTTGATGTAGAGATAGAAGGCGATATTCAAGTTTCTAATTTTCAACTTTATAATAATGGTTCTCTTATTTCCTTGGCTAGTACTACCGCAAGTGGTTTAATTGAATTTTATCCTTATTATTCCTCTTATGAGCAAGTACAAGCTGGTACTTCCAAAACTTATCAAATAATGGCTGATGTTGTTAAGACAAGTAATAATTATTCAATATCTATTACTCACTTAGGTGATGGAGGTAACGAAGTTTTAGCTCCTCAAACTGCTTTTACAATTGATAATCAAGTTGACAATAATTTTATTTGGTCTGATTTATATTATGGAAATTCTTCCAGTACAGCTCCTATTACCAAAGAGTGGTTTAATGGTAGATTAATAAATTATTTTAATACAACTCAAGTTTTTGGGTATAATAGTGGAAGTGGCGGTGGTGGTCACGGACCAGGTGGTTACTAATTTTTATCAAATTTTAAATTTATAATAGTAGGTTGGATATATTAAAATATATATCTTTCGGTCGTGTAATAGTTCTAACATCCTCCACGAGCCCCTGCCAAAAAATACTCATAAATTTTGTGAGTATTTTTTGTTTTTGCATGTTGATATCAACCATTGACTTTTAATAAAAAATATGCTAAAGTTGGGTATAAAAAATAAACAAAAATAGATCATTATTAATCAAATTATTAGTAGGAGGTAAATACTATGTTGAAATGGCAGAAAATCGCTTTATTTCTTTCTGTTTTAGCATTTTTCGCGTCCAATTCTGGCCGTATTAGAAAATGCTTGATAGAAGAATCCCTGCCTCCTTCAAAGAGACTTACTCATGAGGAGGTTTTCAATTTATCTAAAGAGGCTGACTCTTTATATAAGCACGGATTAAAAATTGTAGCGGAAAAAAAAGAAAACCATAAAGATTTTGTTGTGATTGAAACTGCAATGAGATTTTTATCGGATAGTTTGCGAGGTTTTGGTTTTACATCTCTTTCATCCAAAATCAAGGATAAACAGTATAGCTTAACAAGATTGTACCTTGATATCGGAAAGGAGATTTATAACTCAAAATCTTCGCACGGGCAATGCTTTATGAATAGTTTTGGACAAAAATTATGTCAAGAAAGATCCTTCTTATTAAACGGAAGGGATAGTAAAGTCGACTGGAAAGCTGTATTTCTGTTTTTACACCGCAGAATGTGCAATTTTTTTCCTTTTTTGATAATAATACTTTTCATTATTCGTTGGCCACAAAAAAAATATTATTTTGAGGATGTGGATGATAAATTGTCTTTCATTTTCTGTATGCTAATAGGTCCTTTGGGTGCTCTTATATATTGGGAGATGGGTGGTTTTGAAGCATTTACTCAGAGGTTTAAGTATCAATTGAGACAGATGAAAAAAAGAGAAGACAATCTTAAGGATTTTGAGTTGGTTTGGGGGTATATAATAGCAATATTTTTTGCCCTGTCTTTTTTAAAACCATCTATTTCCAAAGATACAGCAATAGATAATGTAAAAGTTACTTGTTCTATGCCTGAAGATCCTAAGACAAATGAAGAAGATTTTAACCTTTTACATACGGCCATTGTGGTTTTAGTAAATTCTTATAAACACATTTTTAATATTATTAGAGAATATTTTAATTTCTTTGTTTCTCTAATAACCATATATTTAAAAATAACAACCTCATTGCTTTTTATTTGGGGGTTATGGAACAATGGACCACTTTGGAAATTTCTTTCATGGGTGGCCAGAAGTCTTGGTCGCCGTGCTCCTGGAAATTTTGTTCGAGTAAAAATAATTAATTATACTTTGAACAATTTTAAAGGAGTTTCCAATGAAACGATTTTTTTTATACCTCGTTATTTTTATCTTATCAGCTAGCTATATTCATGCTGATGAAGGTTTTTATGGCTTTGGCCAAGCTCAGACTGATAGTTCTAATTTTTCATTACCACGACTTAGGGTTGGATTTAAAACTAATTCACAATATGGTTGGCAAGGAATTAGTGTTAAATATGATACATACGCTGATTTTGTTAATGGAGAATTTCAATTAGGTTTTGCTAACGCTGTTTTTTCGACGTCCATCATTTGGCTACCAAAGTTACATGTTGGGCGTACACTTGACCCAGCAACATATCAATTTCCATCACCCTTTTTGCTACCAATAATTGGATACCCTTCTACAGCATTCAACATTCCTTGCGGGAATGGGATCTTCTTAGAAGAGATCTATGATAAATGGTGGGCAATGGCTGGCCTCACTAACGGCTCTGGTGAATTTAAGGACAATAATAAGTCTTTAGATCTCACTAGTCGCGTAACTCGTGATTTAGCATATGGTTTTAATCTTGGTGCAATATATCGCACAGGAGAGCAACCAGATGGGTTACGTAGGATAGCTGGAGTTGATTTCAGTTGGTCATCAGGAAGCAAGGTTTCAGTTTTTGACAGTATTTGGGTCAATTGTGGCTACAATAAAATTGATCACATCGACCAGAAACAAGGTTGGTGGATCATGAGCACAATTGATTTTTCCAAATATGTCCAAATGGCAGGTTTATATCAACGGCTCAAAGTCAATGATATAGATTATCAAGACGGTTGGACAGTTGGATTAAATCTTTTCATCACAAAATCTACAGTTATAAGGTTTGATTATATCAAACCTGTTGCTGAAGATGAGTGTTGGAAGATTCTGTTCCAACAAATTTTTTAGATTAGCACACCCTTCCAGGGCTTCATGTCTTGGGGGGGTGTTTTTTATTTCCCTTTAAATATATGATATAATTAAACCAATATGATAAAGAAAGAAAATGATAAAATTTTAAAGTTTGCCCCTGATTTTTTATGGGGAACCGCTACATCATCTCACCAAATTGAAGGTGATAATTTTAATTCTGATTGGTGGGCTTTTGAAGAGAACAAACAACTTAAACATGCTTCTTTAAAAGCCTGTAATAGTTATGAATTATGGAAAAAAGATCATAGCTGTATTGATCAAATGAATAATAATGCGTATAGATTATCTATAGAATGGGCAAAGATAGAACCTCAGGAAGGTAAGTTTAGCCATGATGCTATGCATCATTATGTAGAGATGATTTCTGATCTAAAAGCCAGAAACATTAAAGTAATGCTTACTTTACACCATTTTACTAATCCTAATTGGTTTTTAAATAAAGATGGGTGGACAAGTTTTAAAAGTGTTAAATATTTTAAAAGATATGTTAAATATGTTTTAGAACATTTAGGCGGTTTAGTGGATTTTTGGATTACAATTAATGAACCTGGAATTTATGCAGATTTAAGCTATTTAAAAGGTAAGTGGCCTCCTAAGTTAAAGAGTCCTAAAAAAGCTTTTCTTGTATATATTAATATGGCAAGAGCTCATAGAGCTGTATACAAGATGATTCATAGTAAGTTAGAAAACCCACAAGTGGGATTTGCCATGAATGTTCATTCTTTTGCTTCTTACCATAAACATAGAATAATAGAATTACTGTATGTTCATCTAGCAGATAGGTTTGTAAATCATTCTTTTTATGATCTAACCAAAGGAAAACATGACTTTTTAGGTATTAATTACTATTTCCGTGTACGACTAAAGAAAGATGAAGGTAGTATGAAACCTGTGGTTGAAAAAATTAAGGAAACGGAGAGGGAATTATCTGATTTAGGTTGGATGATTTATCCTCATGGAATTTTTGATGTATTAATGGATTTAGAAGATTTTAAAACTCCAATATATATTACTGAAAATGGAATAGCTGCCAAAGATGATGAAAAAAGACAAAGATTCTTAGTGGAACACTTAAAAGAGATTCACCACGCAATTCAAGCTGGGGTAGATGTGCGTGGATATTTTCATTGGTCTTTATTAGATAACTTTGAATGGGCAGATGGATTTGATCCTAAATTTGGGTTAGTTGAAGTTAATTTAAAGACATTTGAACGTAAATTAAAAACTAGTGGAAAAATGTATTCAGAAATTGCCAAAACAAATTCTTTAGATGAAAGAAAACTAAAAAGTATAACTTAAATTATGAATTGGTTAATTATTACTCTTGTTGCTTATCTATTAAATGCTGTTGCAGCTGTAATAGATAAGACAATGCTTAAGAAGAATATCTTAAGTCCTATTAGTTACACTTTCTCTATAGCCGTACTAGGAGGAGTTTTAATGTTATTAGTTATACCGTTTGGTTTTGGAATACCTAATATATTAACTTTGATTGTTTCCTTGATAGCTGGAGCTGCTTTTGTTTGGGCTTTAATATTAATGTTTAAAGCTTTAGAAAAAGATGATGCTACTAGAGTAGCACCAATGATAGGTGGTTTAGTCCCTATTTTTGTTTTCATATTTGCTTGGTATGTATTAGAAGAATCTTTAACTTCTAACCAATATTTTGCTTTCATATTTTTAATTATTGGTACTTTCTTAATATCTTTAGATTTTCAAAAACATGGGGCTTTAAGTTGGATTAAGAATAAGTTTGGAGTAAAAAGTAAAATAGTTTTGCCTCAGATAAGAAAAACGTTGTGGTTTGCTTTACCTGCTAGTTTGTTATTCGGCATTTCCCATGTTTTAACTAAGTTTGTATATACAAATACAGAATTCCTTACTGGGTTTATCTGGACAAGGTTAGGTAGCTTTTTAGCTATTATGCTTCTTTTGGTATCTATTAAGAATAGGAATATTATTAAAAGAGATTTTAAGAAGAATAAGAAACAACCAAAACAAACAAAATCTACAAGTATTAGATTTTTATTTGGTCAATTGTGTGGAGGCGGGGGAGCTTTACTGTTACAATATGCAATATTCTTAGGTTCTGTAACTTTAGTAAATGCTTTACAGGGTGTTCAATATATATTCATCTTTTTACTTGTAATTCTTTTTACAACAACTTTGCCAAAACTAATTAAAGAAAAGTTTACTAAAGAATTAGTTATTCAAAAAATTATTGCCATATTAATAATTGGAATTGGATTGTATTTAATAGCTGTATGAAATATCCCACACTATCTATTGTAATCCCTTGTTATAACGAGGAAAAATTAGTAGGTAAGTGTCTATGGCACATTTTACATCAAACTGTTCTGCCCGAAGAGGTTATATTTATAGACAATAACTCAACAGATAGATCTGTAGAAATAGCTGAGAGCTTTATAGATAAATTTAAAGATGTTGGAGTTGAACTTAAGATCTTAGAAGAAAAAGAACAAGGCCAGACCTTTGCTAGACTAAATGCTTTTTCAAAAGTTAAAAATGATTTAATAGGTTCTCTTGATACAGATTCTTTAATTTCTAAAGATTGGATAAAAACTGCAAAAGAAATTTTTAGTAAAAAAGAAACAGTTATAGCAATTAGCGGTCCTTTCTATTATTATAACTTATCTTTTTTTTCTAAAATCCATTTCTTTTTTGTTTTCTTAATGTACTGGGTAATTAAACCAACTCATGTACTTTGGGGTGGTAATGTAGTTTTTCGTAAAAAAACTTATGAAAATATGGGCGGTTTAGGTGGTTGTGAAGAAATGAGAAAAGAATTAAAATTAAAATACGCTTCTGATGATGCATATTTAACTGAAAAATTTAAATTAGTTGGAAAAATACAGTTTGTTTGGAAATTAAAAGCTAAGGGTATTTCTCGTTATGAAGAAGGTAGGTCTTCAGAAGAAATGAAAACATTTTTCAAAATTAGAAAATATATTAGAAAAAAATACAAAAAATGAAATCAAAAAAAATAAAACTACACTATATCATTTTCTTCACAGTTTTAATTCTGTTTTTATTTCTTTTGATTTTATGGAATTGGAATTTTAGTCAAAAAGATCAAGAAGTAATTTGGGGTGTTACATTTTCAAAACTGCAAGCAGAAGAATTAGGATTAGATTGGGTTCAAGTATATGGAACAATGATAGATGAGATGAATTTTAAAACAATCCGTTTACCAATCTATTGGCCTGATGTAGAAAGACAACCAGGTAAATATGATTTTTCAAGCTATGGTTGGATGGTTGAAAAAGCAGCAGAAAAGAATATTGAAGTTATGCCTGTATTAGGACGTCGTGTACCACGTTGGCCAGAGTGTCATGTACCTGAGATATATAAGTCTTTATCTGAAAAAGACATACAAGAAAAGATATTTAATTTAATTACAGCAGAAGTAAAATATTTTAAGAAATTTGATAATATTAAAAAATGGCAAGTAGATAACGAACCTTTTGCAGATTTCTTCGGAGAATGTCCTTTAGGTGATAATGAGTTAGTTAAAAAAGAAATATCTATAGTTAAAGAATTAGACAATAGACCTGTTGTAATAACTGAATCTGGAGAGTTATCTTTATGGACAAAAGGAGCTAAGATTTCAGACATATTAGGTGTTTCTATGTATCGTCAAACATGGAACAAGCAATGGGGGTGGTTTAATTATCCTTTACCTCCTGCATATTATTGGCTAAAGAGTAAAATAGTTCAATTACGTACAAATGTGGATAAAGTTATTAACACAGAACTCCAAGTTGAACCATGGGCCAGGAACAGGCATAAAAAGGATGAGGTTGTAAAAGAACCCACTTTGAAGGATATGCAGCTATTTGACCAGCTATATTCAATGGATATTAACCAAGTTAAGAAAAATGTAAGTTTTGCACGTAAAGTTGGATTTGTAGAAAACTATCTCTGGGGTGTAGAATGGTGGTATTGGATAGGCCAAAAATATGATCATTGGGAGTTTTGGCAGTACGGAGAGACAATAAAGTAATTAAGGTGTATAATTAATTATATGAATAAAACAATTTTAATTATTGAAGATAATAAAGCTTTACGCATGGTTATGCGTGATGAATTAGTTAGCAATGATTTCAAAGTTGTAACTGCTGAAAATGGTAAAGAAGGTTTAGAATTAATAGAAGAAACAGAACCAGACTTAATTGTTCTGGATTTAATTATGCCTGAAATGTCAGGAGAAGAAGTATTGAAGAATTTACAAGAAAAAGGTATTTCAAAAAGAATTCCTGTTGTTGTAACATCTTCAAAATCTGAACAAGCTGAGATTAATAACTGTCTTAATGTTTTGGGTGCTCGTGACTATTTTATCAAATCAGAAGTTAGTATAGATTTAATAGTAAAAAAGATAAAAAGTTTATTAATTTAAATACATAAATATATGACTACAAAAGATAAAAAGATATTAATTGTAGAAGATGAAATAAGTCTTTTACGTCCTTTAAGTGATTCTTTACGACAAGAAGAATTTGTTGTAATAGAGGCACAAAATGGGGAAGAAGGCTTAAAGAAAGCATTATCTGAAAAACCTGATTTAATTTTGTTAGATATAGCTATGCCTAAAATGAATGGTTTAGAAATGCTTGCAGAAGTAAGAAAAGATAGTTGGGGCAAAGATGTTAAAGTAATTATCTTAACAAACCTAGATGGTATGGAAAAAATTGCTGAAGCTGCTAAACAACAGACTTTTGATTATTTAGTTAAATCTGATTGGGAAACTAAAGATATTATTAAAAAAGTTAAAGATAAACTAGAATTATCTTAAAAAGGTCGAGTGTATAAAATATATAAAAAATAGTCAATTTAAATCTGACTATTTTAGAAAAAATTTATGGAACAACAAGAACAATATTTAGCATTAATGACAGAAATAATAGCTAAGCAGGCTGTTATTTTAGGTCCTGACATTGCTATCTTAAAAGCAAGAAGTGTAAGTGGAGTTGAAATTTCTGATGATGGAAAAGTAACTAGTCTTGAAGGTGACCCACAAGAAATCATTAAAAAACTTGTTGATGTATATGTTGATTTATCAGGTATGATAGTTAAAAACGCACTAAGTTCAGTTTTTGCTAAATACCCAACCCTAAAAGAGGTTGAATAATTTAATTTTTAATATGAATTCACTATATATGATAAGAAATATAATATTAATTGTTGGTTGGCCAGTATTAATTATTGGCAGTATATTAATTTTTGTTAAAGGTAGAGCAGTCTATAACATGGTAAAAGGATCTTTAGTTGGTAAAATTACTAAAGTTTTAGTTTTTACTATGCTTGTAGAAATGTATAGTTTAGGTATTGTATGTACAGCATACATGTTTTCGGACATTAAGAGTGTATACCTAGTTGTCCCTATCTTTGCAATTTGGTTTGTTACTTTTGTTTGGTCTCTTAAAGCATTAATAAATGCTCAAAAAGAAGCAACAAAGATTTAAAAAAACAATTAATCTCTAAATAAATGAATACACTAAATATTGTGTTCACGTTTTTTGCTATCCTAGTTATGATTGCTGGTATATTTTTATATTATAAAAGCCATAAATCAAAAATACAATTAGCTAAACGAGAAAAAGAAACTCAAAGACAAATGTATGAGTTAGCCATTTTAAAAGAATTGGGTGATCGAGTTGGGTATTCTTTAAATATACAGAATATTATTGATATTATTACTGGTTCTTTACATCAGTTTATAGACTACAGTGCTGTATCATACATGTTACTTGAACCAGAAGAGATAATATTTAAAGTTCATTTAGAAAAATCCATTTCTAGAGATTTTATTGATGAGGTTAAAGACAGAATGTTAAAGTCCTTATCTGCTTTATTAGATAAGAAACTTTCTGCAAAACAGGTTCAAGAAGTTTTATCTGGTGCTATTTTAACAGAAAATATAGAAACACCAGTTAAATCTTTCTTTAACATTCCTTTAGTAATAGGTGATAAGGTTGTTGGAGTTTTAACTGTTGCACATACTATGGAAGGGTTATACAAAGAAGAAGAGATGACTATATTGTATAAAATTACAGGTCAAGCCTCTCAAGCGGTAACAAAACTACAAGAAGTGGTTGAAATAGAGCAGAAAAAACTTAATTCAATGGTAGAAAGCATGTCTGAAGGAGTAATAATGACGGACAAAGATTATCGTATTGTTGTTGCTAACCCTAAAGCTAAAGAAGCTGTAGGAATTGAAGATAAAAAAGATGTAACAATTTTTGATTTTATTGATAAATTTAGTGGCGCTTTTGATATTAGAGGTAAGCTAGAAGAAAGTGTTAAGTTAGATAAAATATTAGAAACACCAGAGATATTATTAAAAGATAGATTTTATCAAACAATAGTTTCACCAGTTAAAAGTAGTTTTGGAATGAGTAAGGGGGAAACATTAGGAAGTGTTGTTATTTTACATGATATTACTCAGGAAAAGGAATTAGAGAAGATGAGAGATGACTTTACTTCAATGATGGTGCATGAATTACGTACACCGCTTGATGGTATTAAAAAGATGACAGAAATGCTTAAAGCTGGAAAGATAAAACCTGAAACAGAAAGCTTTACAGAATATCTTTCTATGATATTTGATAATTCTTCTGGGATGTTAGAAATGGTTAATGATCTATTGGATATTGCCAAGCTTGAAGCTGGTAAGTTTGAATTGAATCAAAAGCCAACTCCTATACTACCGATCTTTGATGATAAAATGAATTTTTTTACATCTTTAACTAAAGATAAGAAAATAATATTAAAGAAAAATATAAGTGAGGGTTTACCTGAAAAAGCTAAATTTGATGGAACTAGAATTTCTCAAGTTTTGAATAATTTAATTTCTAATTCTATAAAATTTACATCACCTGGTGGCGAAATAACTTTACAAGCATTAATGCATAATAAAGGTAAAGATATTAAAGAAGAAATGAAAACCTCAAAGATTAAGTGGTTTATTAAAGACAAGGAAGAGAAGATAAATAAACTACCTACATCAATAATAGTAGCCATAACAGATAGTGGTATAGGAATACCAGAAGAAAAAATTCCTGAATTGTTTAACAAGTTCAAACAATTTCAATCAACTGCTGTACAATCTGACAAAAAAGGAACTGGTTTGGGGTTAGCTATTTCTAAAGGAATTATAGAATCACATAAAGGAACTATGGGCGTTGAATCAAAAGAGGGCGAAGGTTCAACTTTCTATTTCACCATACCTGTAAGAAAATAATATTTAAAAATATATGATTGGACCAAAATTTAATTTTGAGAAAAAAGAAACAGCACCTAACAAAGAATTGAGAGATGAGATTATCTTATATTTCTTAAATAAATTAGGTTCTGGTAGTATGCAATACACAGAAGTCAGTGAAATAGATAGAAACTTATTTTTAGAAAAAATGTCTAAAGGAGGTGTGTCTTTTGGCGATCAATTGCAATGCATGCAAGAACTGGTTGAACAAGACATAAATGCTGGCCAACTATATATAGAAATAACAGAAGAAGATGATGACAAAAATCACATGTTTAAAATTTTAAGTTTCTTGATAAATGGAGAATTGGATAAAAAAATTGACAGTGATGATTTAAATGGTCTTTTAAAAGCAAATCTAGATCCTAAAGAATTTGAAAACAATACAGAAAGATTGATAAATGCACTGAAATCGGAAGACAAAAAAGCAGAATATAAAATATATATAGAAAAGTTAGGAAAAATAATATATAGTAAGCAATATGAAGTTTGGCAAGAATTTAAATTAATGGCAGAAGAAGCCGATGGTATCGCAAAATTGGCGGCTTAATATATGAATAAACTAAATCATTTAGCAATAATAATGGATGGAAATAGAAGGTGGGCCAGAAAAAGAGGTTTACCAGCCTTTAAAGGTCATGTCTTTGGACGTAAAACATTAAAGAAGGCTTTACAGTGGTGTATAGAAAATAAGATAAAATATTTGACAGTGTATGCTTTTTCTACGGAAAACTGGAAAAGACCAAAAATTGAAGTATCTTTTTTAATGAACTTCTTATCTAAGGTATTACAAGAAGAAGTAGATGAATTACATAAAGAAAAAATCCGTATGCGTATTTCTGGTAGAAAAGAAGGATTTCCAAAAAAGATACAAGAACTTATTAAAAAAGCTGAAAAACTCACAAAGAATAATAAAAAAGCCACATTACAAGTTTGTTTAAACTATGGTGGTCGTTCAGAAATCATAGATGCAGTTAAAAAAATATCTAAAATAAAACAAGTTACAGAAAAAATAATTCAAAAACATTTATACAACCCAGATATACCAGATCCTGATTTAATTATACGTACAGGTGGAGAGATGCGTTTATCAAATTTTTTAATTTGGCAATCGGTTTATTCTGAGTTATACTTTACTCAAACATTATGGCCAGATTTTAGTAAAAAAGAATTTAATAAAATAATTAAAGATTTCTATAACCGTCAACGTAGGTTTGGAAAATAAAAATTAAATTACATATATGGAAGAAAGATGTACTCAATGTACAATGCCCATTAATCACAATACAAAATGTGAATGTAATTCTGAGTTATGTTATCATTGTTGCAAGTGTGGAATTGACTGCAAATGTAAATGTGACGAAAAGTAAAAATATTATGTAGTAACATAATAATTAAGAATATGTTGGTTTTGGTGCTCCCTAATTTTAGGGATTTTTTGTTTGTAAAAAAGAATAGTTTGAGATAAGATAAAGACTATGGATTTATTTGATCAAAATTTAGAAAAGGATTTGGCACAAAATGCACCTTTAGCAGATAGAATGCGACCGATAAATTTAAATGAATATGCTGGTCAAAAAGAAATTATTGGTCCAAATACTTTATTACGTAAAGCAATAGAACAAGATGAACTACCATCTATGATCTTTTGGGGTCCTCCAGGTTGTGGAAAAACAACTTTAGCTACAGTTATTGCTAAAGCAACTAACTCAAATTTTATACAACTCACAGCTGTAACAGCAGGTAAAAAAGATTTATTAAATATTGTTAAAAAGGCTCACGACGAAAGAAAGTTTAAAAACAAAAGAACAATCCTTTTTATTGATGAAATACATAGGTGGAATAAAGCCCAACAAGATGCTTTATTGCCATACGTAGAAAAGGGGATTATCACTTTAATAGGGGCAACAACAGAAAACCCTTCATTTGAGGTTATAGCTGCGCTATTATCTCGTTCTCGTGTATACGTATTAAAACCTTTAGATTTTAATGATCTAAAAGAAGTTATTAAAAACACTTTAATAAATAAAGAAAGAGGATTAGGAAGTTTAAAGTTAAAGATTAATAAAGATGCAGAAGATTTTTTAATCAGTGCAGCTAACGGTGATGCAAGAACAATTTTAAATGGCTTAGAAGTTTCTTCTAAATACGTAGGAAAAGACAAAAAGATAACAAAGAAATTAATTGAAGAAGCCTTACAGCACAAAGCATTAATCTATGACAAAAAAGGAGATGAACATTATAATGTAATATCTGCTTTTATTAAATCAATGAGAGGATCAGATATAGATGCCTCAGTCTATTGGCTAGCAAGAATGCTAGCTGCTGGAGAAGATCCTAAGTTTATAGCTCGTAGAATGGTAGTCTTTGCTTCAGAAGATATTGGCAACGGACATTCAATGGCCTTAGTTGTGGCTAATGCGGTTTTTGAAGCAGTAGAAAAGATTGGCTTACCAGAATGTAGGATTAATTTGGCTCAAGGTGTTGTATATTTAGCAAGAGCACCTAAGGACAATAAATCATACATGGCATTAAATAGGGCAGAGAAAATCTTAAAAGAAACTATGAATTTACCCGTGCCATTACATTTAAGAAACGCACCAACAAAGTTAATGAAAGATTTAGGTTATGGTAAAGAATATATATATCCTCATTCTGAGGATGATTCAAAACAAGGATATTTGCCAGAAGAAATTAAAAATATTAAGTTTTATATATAAAAAAACAGGCTCCTGGTTCGAGCCTGTCCAAATGATTAATATCTCTTAAAAACTACCTAAAACCCACGCAACCAGGACATGAAAAACATCGGTTTATCATCTCGAATGTGGTATGATGCGGAAAAGATTAAATAATCTTTTTTATTTACTTTTAATGAATATTTTATAGTTGGAATATTCATTGGTACTTCCATCATAAAATGTAATATTGAATAACTTAATACAAAATTACCAAGTGAAATGTCTATAGCATGGTACGCAAATGCGAAATTAGTTTTCCAATCTGGCCGACCAGGCTCACCAAAATATAATCCATTCCAACTTATCAAAGAAATCTTTTTGAATGGATTAAAAATAAAGATTGGTGCGAGCCAAACCGCATTATCAAGCAATCCACCAGTAGGTCCTACATAAAAAGAATTTGTTACCTTCCTGCTATAAACTACTTGCTGGAATGAATTGTTGGCCTCAAAAATCAAACTTTTTGAAGTATCGGGACTAATATAAGTACAACTACCCCCAAATCCATTACTGAGAGGACTTTTGCCTCCATAAACAACTCCATTAGCCAGTTTTAATCCTAAATCCTGTGCAAACGAGACGCTTGCCAAGAAAAGAATCCAAAGTATTGATAAAATGATATTTTTCACAACTACCTCCAAAAATTAAATGAGTTATATAATTTACAATTTAACTTAACAATATATTAAAGCAAACTTTTAACCTTATGTCAACCCCTAAATGTAATATTCAAAACAATTTAAAAAACTGTAATTGCACATATTCTTGTGACAAAAAAGGCAAGTGTTGTGAATGTGTGGCTTATCATAGAGATAGAGAAGAACTGCCAGCTTGTTATTTTTCTTCTGAAAAAGAAAAGACCTATAATAGGTCTATTTCTAATTATCTAAAACAATAAGTTATTCGTCGTTTAGATCGAGCTCTTTATCTACTTTTGGGCATTCGTGGTTTAAATGATCTCCACCACAATGCCCACAATGACTCTTCATGTTGTTATATGTCTCTCGGTCCATTGGCTTTTTTTCTTCATTATTATCCAACCCCCAATCTTTAGGAAGTTCTTCTGAATTGTTTCCCTCGTTTTTTTCAACAACTTCGGGCACGTTTTTATTTATAGGAATATTTTTATTAACTAGATCTTCTGGCTGATTATCATTAGACATCCATTCTTCTATTTTCTCTTTTAATTTTGTTTTTAAGGTTGGTATATTAAAATCAGCTTTTAAATCTTCTTCTTTGGGCATATGTAGTTCTATTTGGCCATTTTTATTAAGACTAGCTGTAATTGTTTGTTTTTTTTCTAAATGATTTTCAATACTAAAACTACAGTTATAACCTGTTATATCTTCCATCATATCCTGTGTCCCTGTTAAGTTTACCTTGATTTTAGTTCTGTCTTCTAAACTCAAACTAGGTTTTTCTTCTGGACCTCTAAAATTATCATTTTCATGTATACTCATATAACTTAATTTAACTACTTTTTGGCTAAAAAAGCAATGATTTTAATTAAAGATTTATGTGGATAACTTTAATTGACATATGTAGGTTTTTGTGATAATATTCGATATTAATCATTAATAACTTGTAATTTTTGTGTTTTCATATAAAATTACTACTATTACTCAAATATATGTTAAAAATCGCTTATATCGGACAAAAAGGGGTTTTAAATCCATCTGGTGGTGGTATTGAAACTCACGTAGAAGAGTTATCTGTACGTATGGCTAATAAAGGCCATAAGGTATTTTTATATACTCGTCCTCATTATACTCCAGCAGAATACAAAAAGTATGAAAATGTTAGTTTAATTAGTATTAAATCTATTCATACTAAACATTTGGATGCTTTATCTCATTCACTTTTTTCTATTCTTCACGCTGTGAGGAACAAAATGGATATTATCCATATTCATGGTGTTGGTCCTTCTTTTTGGTCTTGGTTACCTAGAATTATATCTCCAAGGATTAAAGTTATTTCAACTGCTCATAGTGATGATTGGAATCATCAAAAATGGAGTTGGTTTGCACGTACAAGTTTAAAATTTGGTGCGTGGATGTCTGCTAAAGCAGCTCATGATGTAATAACTGTTTCTAAAGAATTACAAAAAAGATTTTTATCTTTATATAACCGTAGTATTAAACTTATTCCAAATGGAGTATTTACTGAAAAGATTAATACTAATGATGAATTAATTAAGAAATTTGATTTAAAGAAAGATAAATATATCTTAGCTATTTCTAGATTAGTTCGCCATAAGGGTATCCATTATTTAATTCAAGCTTTTAAAGAATTAAAAAAGGATAAGAAATACAAAGATTACAAACTTGTAATAGTTGGCGATGCTTCATTTACTGACTCATATGCTAAGTTCTTAAAGAAAATGGTTAATGGTAATAAAGACATTGTCTTTACTGGCCCTCAAAGAGGTGAAACATTAGAACAAATTTTATCTAATGCATATGTTTATGTATCACCATCAATGGCAGAGGGTTTATCAATTGCACTATTAGAAGCAATGAGTTATGCAAATACTACATTAGTTTCAGATATTGTAGAAAACTTGGAATTAGTTAACGGTGATTCTAATTTAGGTTCAGTTGGGTTTAGTTTTAAAAACAAAAGTATTCCTGATTTAACTGATAAATTAAGAATTCTTTTAAATGACCCAAAGATTGTTAAACAAGTTGGTAAGAAAGCACGTGAATTTGTAAAAGTATATTACAATTGGAATGATATTGTAGATAGAATTGATAAAGTATATATGGGTAGTATAACTGTTAAGGATAAAGTTAAAAGACAGCCTTTTAAACAGTTTGCATTCAAAAAAGCTTAAAATATTATTTAATTTAAATACTCAAAAACACCTAATTTTAGGTGTTTTTGAGTTTAAAATAAATTTAGTTACTTGTTTTTTTGCTTTTTATGTGATACTATTTAACTAGATGAGTAAAATAAATCAAAAACAAATCGAATACTGGAAACAATCTGCTCTTCGTACTTGGAAGGTTAGTTTAAGTTTATATAAAAATAAACACTACGATGCTTGTTTGTTTTTCTGTCATTTATCAATAGAAAAATTATTGAAAGGATTAATAACAAAACAAACTCAGGATAACCCGCCTTATATTCATGATTTAAAAACTTTAGCAAAAATTGCGAAAGTTAAAATATCTGAGGAACAAAACGATCAACTTGGTATTTTAACTACTTTTAATATAGCTGGCAGATATTCAGATGTTAAACATGATTTCTATAAAAAATGTACAAAAAATTATACTAAACAATATCTAGATGTTTCAAAACAATTATTTTTATGGCTAAAAAAAGAATATCAAAAGTAATAGAAAACAAAATTTTAAGTTATGTAAACGAACTTAAAAAAGATAAACTACCAATAAATAAAGTGGTTCTTTTTGGTTCGTACGCCAAAGGAACCTCTAATAAATATAGTGACATTGATCTGTGTATTGTGTCACCTAAATTTAAAGATTTTGTGGATGATATGCAATATTTATTTATTAAAAGAAAAGACAATACTATTCCAAATATTGAACCAATTGGTTTTAATCTAAAAGATTATAAACAACCATCAATGCTTACTAAAGAAATTCAAAATCATGGAATAGAAATAAAAATTTAATTTATATTTAAACACCACAAAAACACCTAAAATCAGGTGTTTTTGTGTTTTTAGGCAAGTAGACAAAAAAGGATTTAGGTGTTAAGATAAGGCTGATATATTTAATATTCTTCAAATAAAATGCTCAAAAAAATATTCGCAAAATTTTCACATGATTTAGGTATTGACCTGGGAACAGCCAATACCCTTGTTTATGTTCGTGGAAAAGGGATAGTAATTAATGAACCATCTGTTGTAGCTATCAACACAAAAACAGATAGGGTTTTAGCAGTAGGAGGTGATGCCAAAAAAATGATTGGAAAAACACCTGGGCATATTGCTGTTTCAAGACCTTTAGTTAATGGAATCATTTCTGACTTTGAAGTAACAGAAAAAATGTTAAAGTATTTTATTGATAAAGTTCACAAGGAATCATACAGTATTGTTCCAAGACCAAGAGTTGTTGTTGCAATTCCATTAAATATTACAGAAGTTGAAAAAAAGGCTGTTGAAGATGCTGCTTTGTCTGCTGGTGCTAGAGAAATATTTTTAGTTGAAGAACCTATGGCCGCTGCCATAGGTGCTCGTTTACCAATCAATGAAGCTATTGGAAACATGGTTGTAGATATTGGTGGTGGAACAACAGAGATAGCTGTAATTTCTTTAAGTGGTGTTGTATCATGTAAATCATTAAATATTGCTGGCGATGAATTTAATGCAGATATTGTTCAGTATGTAAGAGATAAATTTAACTTATATATCGGAGAAGCAACAGCAGAGGATATTAAAATTAAAGTAGGATCTGTTTTTTATCTAGAAGATTCTTTAGAAATGGAAGTACGTGGACGTGATGTAATGAGTGGACTACCAAGATTAGTTAAGGTTTCAGATGCTCATGTTAAAGATGCTGTAACTAAATCAATTAAAACTGTTGTAGATAATATTAAAACAGTTGTTGAAACAACTCCTCCGGAATTAGTATCTGAAATATATGAAAGAGGAATAGTTTTGGCTGGTGGTGGAGCTCAATTTAGAGGTATAACGGACTTAATTTTTTCAGAAACTCAAATCCCTACTCAAATATTAGATGATCCTTTAACTGCTGTTGTACGTGGTACAGGTATTATTTTAGAAGACATGGAAGGCATGGCAGAAGTTTTAGTACCAACTACTGATGAATAAACATATATATGGCAAAAAGAATCCCAAAAAGTAAAATATTTTATTTAGTTCTTGTTATTGTCTTATTGATAATATTTCACTACATTGGCATTTTAAAACCTTTGGAAAATTTAATTACCAAGGGTTTTAGTTATCCTTTAAATTGGGCGTCTAGAGCAACACAAAGTGTTTCAAGTCCTTTAAAAAATGTTGGTAACTCTACTAACTTATCTAAAGAAAATGAAGACTTAAAAGAGAAAATCATTAGGTTAGAGAATAAGGTTGTAGAATTGCAAGAAATATTGAGTCAAAATGAAATATTAAGTAGCCAATTAGACTTCTTAAAAGAAAACAATATAGAATCTATTCCTGCTAAAGTTATTAGTAGGGGGATTAATCAGAATCATAATTTATTAATCATAAATCGTGGTTCAAAAGATAATTTAAAAGAAGGCTTAGTTGTTACAATTAAAGATGGCTTAGTTGTAGGTAAAATAGTAAATGTTTTTGATACAATTTCTCATGTTTTATTACTAACAGATTCTCATTCTGAAATTAATGCAACAATTTTAAATCAAGATATTGATGATTCAATAGTTGGAATTCTTAAAGGTAAATTAGATATTGGTTTAGAATTATCTATGATTCCTAAGAATAAGAGTATAGAGGTGGGGGATGTAATTTTTACATCAGGAGTTGAAGAAACAATACCTTCTGGATTGCTTTTAGGTGAAGTGTCTGAAATATCTGAGGATGAAAGAGACCTTTTTAAAACAGCTAAAATATGGCAACCAGCTGATACTAAAAATATTTCAATAGTTAATGTTATATTACCTTAAGTATGTTTAAAAAAACTGTTTTAAATTTAATATTATTACTTTTATTCTTTTTTATACTTTTTGGTTTTGTTTCTCATATATCTATTTATACTAACATTTGGTTAATAGTTATTGTATATTTAGTTTTATTCTTTGATGAATATACCGCCCTGTTGTGGACTTTTGGTTTAGGTTTGTTATTAGACCTATTTTCAATTACTCCTTTTGGTTTTTATTTAATAATCTTATCTTTAATATATTTAATCTTGTCTCATTTAAGTAAAAAAGTTTTAACCCATAAATCTTTAAGTACATTTATTACTTTAAGCTTAATAGCTATTATCTTTTTCTATTTTACTATGTGGCTTTTAAACATTCTTTTTAATGTTTTGAATTTTGATATCTTCTATAATCTCTCTTTTGTTGATATACTTATACAAACATTAATAAATTTATTAGTCTCAGTCTTACTTTTCTTTATTGCTAATTTCTTTACTAAAAGATTAAGGCTTGAAAGTATTTTAAATACATGAGTATTCTGCAATCAATTGTTTTAGGTATGGCCCAAGGTATTACAGAGTTTTTACCAATCTCTTCAAGTGGACATCTAATCTTAATACCAAACATATTTAATTGGCCCGATCAAGGCTTAGCCTTTGATGTGCTTGTACATTTAGCTACAGCTTTAGCTATTATCTTTGTTTTACGTAAAGAAATTAAAGAAATATTAATAGGATTATTTAAAGGAGAAAACAAAACATGGCTATATATCCTAATTGGTATTATCCCAGCAGGAATTGTTGGATATTTTTTAAATGACGCAATAGAGACCAAATTTAGATTAGTTCAATTAGTTGGTTTTAATTTAATCTTTTGGGGTTTTATTCTGTGGTTATCTGAAAGATATTCAAATAGGCTAGGGGAGAAAATTGAAAATATTAAAAATGTAAAAATTAAACAAGCTTTAAATGTTGGTTTTGTTCAAATCCTAGCTTTGTTTCCAGGAACCTCAAGATCTGGAATAACAATAACCGCTGGACTGTTTAGTAAATTAGATAAAAAAACAGCAGTTAATTTTTCTTTTCTATTAGGTTTGCCTTTAATATTAGCAGCTGGAGCATTTAAAACAATTGAAGCTGCAAACACAGGAATGTTTCAAGCCGATTTATTGCCTTTGATTTTTGGATTTTTAGCCAGTTTAATTAGTGGCATATTTGCTATTAAATTTTTATTACACTTAATCAAAACAAAAGGATTTAAAGTTTTTGTTATTTACAGAATGATATTAGGTATTATTCTTTTGTTGTTTCTAATATGAAAAAAATTCTAGTTGCGATGTCTGGTGGTGTAGATTCTTCTGTTACTGCTGCAATATTACAAAAACAAGGTTACGACGTAACCGGTGTTTTTATGATTAACTGGAAAGAAGATTCTACTTTAGAAAAATGTACTTGGGAAGATGAGTATAGGGATGCAAAAAAAGTAGCGGATAAATTAGGTATTAAGATATTTACTTGGGATTTTAGTAAAGAATACAAAGAAAAAATATTTACATATTTTATTGATTCATACAAAAAAGGTTTAACACCTAATCCAGATACGTTATGTAATAAGTATATTAAATTTGGATCTTTTTTGGATCAAGCTAAGAAATTAGGTTTTGATCAAATAGCTACTGGGCATTATGCTCAGATTAAAGAAAATAAACTATTAGAAGCAAAAGATAAATCTAAAGATCAATCTTTCTTTTTATATGAACTCTCAGAAGATAAATTAAAGAATATTATGTTTCCTTTAGGAAACTTTAAAAAAGATAAAACAAGAAAATTAGCTAAACAATTTGATTTGCCAGTTAGTGAAAAAAAAGATAGTTATGGTATTTGCTATATTGGTGAAAAAAATATGCAAAAATTTTTAGGTGAATATATCAAAGCTGAACCAGGAGATATTATAAATTCAAAAGGGGATATATTAGGTAAACACGATGGTTTGTACCATTATACAATAGGTCAAAGACAAAGAATTAAAATTGGTGGTACAGGACCATATTTTGTACTTAAAAAAGACTATACAAATAATACCTTGATTGTTACTAATGATTCTGAGGACAAAGGGTTGTATTCTAAGGAAATTTATGTTAAAAACATACATTGGGTGAACTCTAAGCCAAAACTACCTTTTAACTGTTTGGCGCGCATTAGAAATTTACAAGAATTAGTTAAAATATATATACAGGAAGATAAAGACAAATTAAAAATAACCTTTAAAGCTCCTGAAAAAGCTGTTGCCCCAGGCCAAGCTATTGTTTTTTATGAAAAGAAGGGTTTGTTTAAAAAAGAATATATAGTGCTTGGTGGAGGAATAATTGAATAATTATGAAATACAAGACAAAATATAGGATACTAGAAATAATTCCAGGAGCCACTCTGTGGCTGACTTTTATTTTAGCTATTGTCTTATCATTCATAAAACCCCTTTGGGTAATATATTTTATAATCATCTATGACCTATTCTGGTTTATTAGAATTGCATACTTTGTAACATATCTATTTATCTCTTTGAAGAAATATAGAGAAACAAATAAAACAAATTGGTTTGATAAAGTGAAAACATTAGGAAATTGGGAAAAATATGAACACTTTATTGTTATGGCTACATATAGAGAAAGCTATAAAGTTCTTCGTACAACCTTGGAAGGATTAGCTAATATAGATTATGATACAAAAAAATTAACTGTAATTTTTACAAGAGAATGTGGAGAAAGAGCAGGTAAAGAATATGAACAAGAATTTTTAGATGGTTTTGAGAAATTAAAACAAGAGTTTGGGTATAAATTTAAAAGACTTGAAGGATATATACATCCTATGGTTGAACCAGGGGAGTTAGCTGGTAAAGGGGCTAATTGTACTTGGGCAATGAAAAAAGCTACAAAAGAAATTATTGATACAGAAAATATTCCATATGAAAACATTATTGTATCTAACTTTGATTCAGATACAATGACATACTCTCAATATTTTTCTCGTTTAACATATTTATGGATGACAGCAGAAAACCCACATAGACATTCTTACCAACCTTTAACTTTATATAACAACAACATCTGGGATGCTCCCTCTTTTGCCAGAGTTACAGCTAACTCAACAACTTTTTGGTTAATGATGGAAAAAGCAAGACCAGATAGAATGTTTACATTTTCATCTCATTCAATGAGTTTTAAGACTTTAGTTGAAGTAGGTTATTGGGAAACAGATATTGTAACTGAGGATTCACGTATATTTTTACAATGTTTTGACCATTTTGATGGCGAATATTCTGTTATTCCAATGTATGTACCAATTTCAATGGATACGGTTATGGGAGAAAACATGAGAGAAACTGCTAAATATCAATACAAACAGATGAGACGTTGGGCTTGGTCAGTTGAACATTTCCCATGGATGATAACTAGATTTGGTAAAAACAAAAAAATCCCTTGGAGAAAAAAGATTAAATATATGTTTAATCAATCTGAGGGACAATTTAGTTGGGCAACAGGGCCTTTATTTATATTAATTTTAGGCAGACTACCATTAATTATTGCTGCTGCAACAGGTGAGAGTATAGCTATTGTTCAAAATACACCATTTGTTTTAGAAACGTTAATGAGTTTAGCCATGTTTGGTATTATTATTTCTGCTTTTGTAAATATATATTTCTTACCAGCTCGTCCAAATACACATAAAAAGTATAAATGGATAATTATGGTTGCTCAATGGATAATGTTACCAATTACTATGATCTTATTTGGTTCAATACCTGCTTTTGATGCACAAACACGTTTAATGTTAGGCGGTAAATACAGGCTTGGCTTTAATGTGACCAAAAAACATAGGAAATAAAAAAAGCCATTTAATTTAAATGGCTTTTTTGAAACAATTCTGTAATATTTAAAAATTTGTTCTGTCAAATTATCGTCCATATTCCATAATACTTATAACTATTATCGCTATAAACCCGCTAAATACAAAAATGATAAATAATATCCCGAACAAACCTTTGTATTTTTTTATATTTTCTTTGTTCATCACTTACCTCCAATAGTTGTTATGATTTTTTAAACAAATTATTAGTTTAAAATTATATTATTTTATATAATTTGTCAAGTCAAATACCCATTAATAAAAGAATCTGCATCCATAACTTTTTTACCTTGTGGTTGCAGTTTTTTAATTTTCAATAATATATTATCTTTGCATGAGATATATAACTTTTTATCTTTAACAACAAATTCTCCTAGATTTGAATTATCTTTAATGTCTGTTAATTCAATTTGTATAAACTTTAATATATTTCCTTTATATTCCATAAATAACCCTGGCCAAGGAGTAAAAGCTCTCCATTGGTTATATATATCTCTAGCAGACTTATTCCAATCAATCTTTCCCTGTTCTTTTGTAATCATTTTACAGAACGTAGCTTGTTCGTGATCTTGTTCTTCTGGTTGTATTTCTTTAGAAATATATTTAGGAATAACATTAATTAAAGTTTTGCCACTTAATTCAGCTAATTCATCATGTATATCTCCAATAGTTAGAATATCTTTTAATACATACTTCTCCTGAGATAAAATTGCTCCATGATCCATTTTTTCATCCATTAACATAATAGTTACAGCTGTTTCTTTGTCTCCATTTAATATAGCTGCTTGAATAGGTGATGGTCCTCTATATTTAGGCAATAAAGAAGGATGAATATTTATTGACTTATATCTAGGTACATCTAAAACTTCTAAAGGCATTATCTTTCCATATGCAGCTACAACATTTAAATCTAAATTAAATTTTTTTAATTTTTCAATAAATTCATTGTTTAATTTTTCTGGTTGTAAAACTTCTATCTTATTTTCTTCAGCTAAAACTTTAACAGATGGGGAAGTAAGAACTTGTTTTCTGCCAACTGGTTTATCTGGGGCACAAACTACTACTACAATTTTAAAAGCGTCTTCTTTTAGAAGACGTTCTAATATTATTTCAGCAAATTCTGGTGTACCAAAAAAAGCTATCTCTATTTTATCTTTATTCATTTAACTAATTTATCGATAAATAAGATTCCGTCTAGATGGTCAACTTCATGTTGTAATACACGAGATAAATAGTCATCACATTTAATTTTATGTGATTTACCATTACGATCTATATATTTAACTTTGATCCTTTTTGGCCTTTTAACTCTTCCAAACTTTCCTGGTAAAGACAAACAACCCTCATCAATTATACTTTTACGTAAACTTTTCTTTAATATCTTAGGATTAATAAATTCCTGTGGTTTTCCAGATGCATCTAAATTTACAACAACTACTCTTTTTTGTTCACTTACTTGAGGTGCAGCTAAGCCGGCTCCATCTTCCTTAAGCATTGTTTCTGAGAGAGAATCTATAAACTGCTGAAATTCTGCACTACTAATCTCATCACTTGAAATTTCAACTGACTTTTCTCTTAAATTCTCATTAGGATAAGTTAATATATCTAATATCATATATGTGGATAAATATTAATTTGACAACTTTTTTAAGCTTTGATAATATTATTTACAATATGACTGGACAAAACTTTAAACTATTTTATTTATTAATTAAGAGCTTAAAACAATAGCCAGTCTTTTAGATACGATATCATAAAACTATACAAATATCAAACTGAGGACTGGCTAAAGTAGCCAGTCTTTTTAATTACATTACACAATTTTAATAATTGGAGGACGTATTCATGAAAAATGCAACCCCAAATAACCCAGAACCTGGTTTCAGTGATCTATCAACTTTTATGCTTAATCAAAAATTAAAGGAGAAGAGAAATAATTTAAAACAATCAACTCAACATGTACCGGACGGCAATGGATTTAAATTAAAAAATACTGAATGGCAGATGGCTGTTCAAGATATAAAAAAGATAAAACGCTTTATAACCTTAGAACAAGAGGCAAAAAAAGAAATTGAAAATTCAGTAGGATACAGTTTCAAAATAGCAGGGAACTGGTAATAAATTCATGAATATATAACAAAAATTTTAATAAGGGATTGTCTTATACAGTCCCTTATTTATTTACACTAATTTTTCTGGATCTACATCAATAACAAAATCTGGAGGAACTAAATCATAGATATCTTTTAAATCTTGTCTATTTGTTTTAATAATAGTGTTATATCTAAACTTTTCTCTAACTTTTCTTGGATAAGCAGGTAAAGGACCTAAAATATCAATATCTAATTTTTTATCTTTAATCTTTTTTATTAATTGGTCAGATAAATAAAAAGCTTTTGAATTACTTTTATCTTGAAAAATTATCTTAACTAATTTTGAAAATGGGGGATAGCTAAGTTCTTTTCTTGTTTTTAATTCTGAATCATAAAATCTTTTTAAATTATTTTGTTTTAAGCTTTGTAAAATAATATCATCTGGATTATATGTCTGTATAATAAACTGAGTATCTTTTGTTATTGCTAACAGATTTTTAATCATTTGAAAAGCCTTTTCTTGAGCTCTAAAATCTGGATATTTAATTAATTGATCAAAATTAATAAAAGAAATTAAACCTAGATTGTTAAAATCTAATTTTTGTAAAGCAAATTGTGTACCAATAACAATATCTGTATCTTTTATATTCTTCTCTTTATCTTCTTTAGATAGGGTTAATATTTTCTTATCTTTAAAAACATTCTTTAGTTTATTGGCAATATCTTCTACACCTTTTGATTTAAACTTAATATTAGGACCTACACATTTAGGGCAAAGAGGTGATATGTCTTTTGAAAATCCACAATGATGACAATGTACTTTTTTTGTTTCATTGTGATAGATGAGAGATATATTACATTCTGGACAAACAAAGACATATTTACAATCTTCGCACGTAACAAAACCAGCTAAACCCTTACGGTTATGTAATATGAAGATTTGTTCTTTGTTTTCTAAAGTTACTTGTATATTATTAATCAATTCTTCACTTAAAAAAGAATAATTTCCTTTTTCTTGTTCTCTTTCTAAACTTACTATATTAAACCTCTTATTAACCTTCCTTGTTTGTATATCCTTAAAATCTGAGTATCTTTCTATGCTAGGAGAAGGAGTAGAATATATTAATTTACATTTTTGTTTTTCCGCTAGCCATTCAGAAACTTTTCTAGAATCATATCTTGGATTAATATCTGATTGCTTATGATTCCAATTTTGTTCGTTGTCTATAATAATCATACCTAAATTAGTAAAAGGTAATGTTACAGACATCTTTGTCCCAATAACAATTTTAGGTTTTCCCGATAAGATATCTACATATTCTTTAAAATATTTAACTTTAGCTGTTAAGTGACTATGTACTTTAAGAACCTTGTCTTCATCTAAATTTAGATCTTTAATTAATTTATCTATTTGATCAATTTCAGGAACTAAAATTAAAATTTGTTTATCTTTATTTTTTTTAATAACTTCTGAATATTTTTTGTTCCTTTCATCAAAATTTTCCCAAAGAAAAAATTCTTTCGTGTGTTTTGTTTTCTTTTGTGTCCTTTTTTGTTTAATATCTATCTTTGTATGTTTAGGAATAAAAGGTATAAAAGATCTAGTTACAACACCAGCAGAAACTGCATAATATTCAGATATTTTTTTAATTAAATATATCTGGTCTTTGGTTATGATAGGGAATTGATATATTAATTTAGATATATCTTTAAACTTCTTATTTCTTTCCTTTTTTTCAATATTTACAATTAAACCACTAACAGTTCTATTTCTAAAATTAATTTCAACAATTTGACCAATTTTAATATCTTGTTCCATTGTTTTGGGAACATTGTAGGAAAATATACCTAAATTCCTAGGTAATCGTATAGCTGGTATTACTTTTATTATCATGATTCCATTTTAGCACATGTTATGTTAAGATTAAACTAAATAATATCCTTATAAAATTAATCAGAAGGAGAAGATAATGAGATCATTTGATTTTTTAAATTCACTAGATATTGTACGTTTAGCATACATATCAAGTGGAGTAGCCGGCACTCTCAGAAAATATAAGAGATTTGGTAGTTTGAATTTACTTGACGATAGAGATTTTGGATTTATTGCTGAAGCTAAAAATTTTTTTGTTATCGCGCAAAAAGGAATTAATCCTTTTGTTTCAAGACCAAATTCAAAACAAATTTCTACCTTTATCTGTTATATAAAAATTAGACATATTACTGGTAAAGTTCATGCAACAAATTATAAAGAAGTTGCTCAAGAATTAACTGAATTTTTACAAATATTTGATACACTTAAAGACACATCTACAAAATACCCTATTGACCTGGATACTATAATAAAGTTTTTTGAATGTCTTGGCAAAATCTGTCTCCTTAAACTCTGGGTTATATCTCAAGATGAACAACACAAATAATGTAAACAAAAAACCGCTATCTTATTTTTAGGTAGCGGTTCTTTTTTTCTATTCTATATATAATAATTGTTTTAAATAAACTCAGCTACTAGATATCCTACACCAAATGGTCCTTCGTAGGATAAGATGTTTGGTTTTAAATCTACTTCATTAATTACACCTAACAACATGGCTATTGAACGCATACCACATTCTCCGGCTTTTTTCATAAAATCTTCATCAACCTTAATAGCTTTATCATATTGTTTGTCCCTAATTGATTCAATAAGTTTTTTATCAAACTTCTTACCTTCTGGCGCATATCCTGCAGGAGAATCTTCTATTAAAGAATGAGAAAGGTCTCCGGAAGCAATAACTGCAATTCTTTCATTACTTTTTTTAATTAAACTTGATAAATCTTTACCAAAATTAAAATGTGTTTTTAAATCTGCACCAGAATAACTTATTGGTATAACCTTAATATCTTTTAATCCTTCAGATAAATATGACAAAGGAACAGATATACCATGATCTACTTCTTCTTCATGAACCAACCTAACAATATCTTTTGTTTCAAAATGTTCATAGATTTGATATGACATTCCCAAATGGCCTTGCCATTCTAATTTAGTAACTAAATCACCAAACTCTGCTAATGAAGCTTTTAAAACAGGGGATTGATTAATTGATATTTTACTTTCATGTATTTCACCATGGGGTGTGAAGATTATTATTGTATCAGGCTTTAGAGAATATAAATCACCAGCCAATTTTTCCATAGCTAATTTTGTTTTTTTAATCACATCTAAATTTTCTTTCCCTATAGTGGGAATTAAAATTGGAGGATGTGGTGTAATAGCTGAAAAAATTAGCATACTTCTTATTTATCTATCTTTAATTCATCTCCTAATGGGTGTAAACTCAAAACTTTGCTTGTAGTTGTAATAATATTAGCCCATTTGTAACCCAAACCTTCAAATGTCTTTTCGTCAGCAATTGGTCTACGTTGACCATTAGAAATTACATATACTTCGGGTTTATCTTTAGACTTAACTAATTCACCATCTCTTAACTTAGCTGGATCAGAAGTTGGATATTTTTCTAATTCTTCTGGAGAAACTGGAGTCAATTTAAAATCTGAATAATATACTTGCATAAGTTCTCTTGACCAGATAGGGTGCTTCTTTCCATTTTCTACATAATATACACCACCAGTTGTATTATCTTGCAACAGTCCACCCGTTGGATAAGAACTTTCAATAGTAATTGCTTCTCCCAAAACATATCCTGAGATTTCTTTTTCTTCAACATCAATTACTTCTTCTGGGTTTAAACCAATAACTCTGAATACTTCCATACTAGATATACGTCTTAAAGTATCATTGTCTAATAGATATATTTCACTGGCCGGAGTTTCTAATAGAGAATAGTTTGAATATTTAATTGGTATACCTGTCTCATAATTAGCTAACTCATCAGCAGGCACAGATAAAATTTTATCAAAAGAATACCTTGATGCAAATGCTGATTTAGATGCAAATGCTCTTTTTGTGCCTCCTTGTATTAACCAGATACCACCATCAGCTTGATTTTGTAAAAGTGATCCATCTGGATATCCTCCATTTAAACCGAACCAATCTGACCATATATCATGGAATAATTCATTACCATGTATGTGTGGGGTATAGATATACAAAGCCTTGGTTGCATCATTGGTCATAGTTACATTCTCACCATCAATTTGATAACTTTGTCCTGTTTGATATCTAAATTCATTAGGGTTATCTAAATAGTATCTAGCCGAACCTGCACCCCAATCAATTTGATTAGCCAATCCTCTATATTTTTCTCCACAACCACCACTGTCTGGGCAACCATAACCAGCAGCCCAATCTAATTGTCCTTTAGAAGGAGTAGAATCAGTTACTAAACTTTGCTCTTTTTGTAATAGAGTTAAAATATATCTTGGACTAATCTTGTATAACCAAGCTGAATCTAATATTATCTGTGGAGTAATCATTCTTGCGTTAGGATCAATGTATGTATGTAAAGTACTACCTTTGTCTTTAAGAAAATTAAACACATCATCCATACTCATAGAAGTATAGTCTGTCATATCGTTATTTGATATGATGTAATGTGGATTAAATGTTTCTTGTGCAAAAACACCACTTATTGGTGCTAGAATAATACCTAAACTTAGAAGAGAGATTAATAGTTTTGTTTTCATACGCTTTCTTTGTATTTGTTAATATTTATACACATTCAGTATATCAAATATGTATTATTTGAACAATACATAAAATTGCCAAAAAAACATTAAATTGTTAATATGTATGTATATGCCAAGGTATTTTATTGCTTTAAATTTACCTCCAGAAGCTAAAACTGTTTTTAAAGATATTCAGGATGGTTTAAAGCAACAAAATTCTGACGTTAAGATAACTTGGGTAGACCCACATATTGGACATATAAACATGCATTTTTTAGGGGATTTAAATGAAAATGATCTAAACCACCTGAAACAGGAATTAAAGGCTTTAAAAGAGAAATATGGGCCAATTTCACTGGTCTTAACAGGAGTTGGAGCCTTTCCAGGTATAGAAAACCCTAGAATCCTATTCTTAGGAATCAAACACTCCGGAGAGAATAATTTAATCAAACTTTATTCAGATCTTAAGGATATATTAATACAAGAAAAGATACATATAGAAGAGAGACCTTTTATTGCTCATACAACTTTAGGAAGAGTAAAGAGTAATAGTAATAGAGTTAAATTCCCCGGAGAAGAAATGAAGGATTATGAATTTAAGGTTGATTCATTTAAACTTATTGCTAGTACACTAACTGCAGAAGGACCAATGTATGATGTAGTTGAAAGTTATGATTTATGAACAAACAAATTAAAATTTTAGATGTTAAAATAGATGTGATTTCTAAAATTGAACTTTTAGAAAAAATTAAAGAGTTATTACAATCAAACAGACAAGAACAACTTGTAACAACTAATCCTGAATTCATTATTGAGGCTCAGAAAAATATAGAGTTTAAAGAGATATTAAATAACTCATGGTTATCTATAGCTGATGGATATGGAATTAGATTAGCAGCTAAATATCTTGATTTGGCTAAAGATAAAAAATCTAAAATTATTAAATTTTTAATAGGAATGAAAATAGCGTGGTGGGGAATAACAAAAAAAGACACAAAATTAGATGTTGTTAAGGAAATTATCACAGGTGCAGATTTAATTCCTGATATATTAGAAATTTGTGAAAAACAAAATCTAAAAGTAACTATACTTATTTGGGAAAAAGGATTATCTACAGAAGAAGAAGTAAATGTAAAATTAAAAGAAAAATATCAAAAATTAAATTTTCAATGTGATAAGATGCAAAAAGATGGAAATAATATTGATTTAGAAAAGATAAATGAATTTAAGCCAGATTTATTGTTAGTCAACACGGGTGCACCTTATCAAGATAAGATAGTGATAGATAATATAAAAAAAATACCAAGTTTAAAGCTTGGAATAGGTGTGGGAGCTTCAATTGATTTCATAATTGATAAAATAAACAGAGCCCCACAACAATTGCGAGGCTCATACGAATGGTTGTTTAGATTAATTAAACAACCAAAGCGATGGAGACGAATTTGGAATGCTACTATAAAATTTCCATTAATAATCTTTACTAAAAGTATAGATTATAATAAATTGTGAAAATAATATAAACTAAAGCCAAAATTCCAAAATAACTTACAAGATAAAATATTATTATATTTGCAAGATCTTTTTTTTTGGGTTTATAATAATATAATCCCGAAAATATTTTATAACATATCTTTTGAGTTATTTTAGCAAAAAACAGGCCTACGACCCCAAATGCAATAGAAAAAATAGGTGACGTTAAGACTAGTTGAACAAACCTTTTCATGCCCTTAGTACTCTCCATAGATTCAACGAAGTTGGCATAAGAGCAACATAAAACAATCAACAGACCAAATAATACGACAAAAACAATACCTAAGATAAAACCAATAATACCACACTTATGTTTTACAAGAAGTACCATAATAAGTTTACCTCCATAGTAAAATTCAAATTATATAATTAACTATAACCACCTTAAACTAATATACTAAAAAAGTCAATATGAATAAAATTAAAACAAGATTTGCACCAAGTCCAACAGGAGATATACATATAGGAAATCTAAGATCTGCTCTTTTTGAATATTTGTTTGCTAAAAAAAATAATGGTGAATTCATATTAAGAATAGAAGATACCGATCAAGATAGATTAAAAGAAGGCGGGGTAGATTCAATCCTAGATGCTTTAAATTGGGTAAATATTAAACCAGATAATATAGATAATATTCCTTATCAATCAACAAGGATAGAGATATATAAGAAATATGCAGAACAACTAGTTAATGAAGGTAAAGCATATTATTGTTTCTGTACTCAAGAAACTTTAGCTGAAATGAGAAAAATACAAGAACAAAACAAACAAGCACCTAGGTATGACCGAAGATGTTTAAAACTAACCCAAGAAGAAGTAGAAGAAAAATTAAAAGCAGGAACTCCACATGTAATTAGAATGAAAATTACTGAAGGAAAAACTAAATTTAAAGATCTAATTAGAGGAGAAGTAGAATTTGATCATAAAGAAATTGATGATCAAGTATTATTAAAATCTGATGGTTTTCCAACATATCATTTAGCTAATGTAATTGATGATCATGAAATGGAAATAACCCATGTAATTAGAGCAGAAGAATGGCTTCCATCAACACCTAAACATATCTTACTTTACCAAATGTTTAATTGGGATTTACCAGAATTTGCTCATGTCCCATTAATCCTGGCTCCCGATAAATCTAAATTATCTAAACGCGATGGAGCAACTGGGGTTTTAGAATTTAAAAAACTTGGTTATCTACCAGAAGCTCTCCTAAACTATATAGCCCTCCTAGGATGGAATCCTGGAAATGAAGAAGAAATATTTACTTTAGAAAAACTAGAAAATGAATTTTCTTTAGATAAAGTACATAAAGCAGGAGCTGTGTTTGATATAGAGAAGCTAGACTGGATGAATGGTTTATATATCAGAGAATTAAGCTTAGAAAACTTTACAGAAAGGTGCATGCCATACCTAATAGATGCTAAACTCATTGATTCAGAAAGTTATGATGAAAAATATGTTCAATCTGTAGTAGCATTAGAACAAGAAAGAATTAAAAAACTTTCTGAAATTCCAGAAGTTACACAATATTTCTTTAAAGAAATATTATATGATAAAGAACTATTAAAATGGAGAAAATCTGATTTAGAAACAGCTAAGTCTAGATTAGAGTTTATATATGAGGAGTTAAATAAGATTCCTAAAGAAAATTGGACTCGTGGTTCTTTAGAACAACTATTAATAGAAACCATAAAAGCTAAAAATTTAGGAACAGGGGATACACTCTGGCCAATGCGCGTAGCATTAACAGGCCAACAAAACTCTCCTGGACCTTTTGAAGTAGCTGAAGTACTTGGAAAAGAAAAAGCTCTGGAAAGAATTAAAAAAGCAATTGAGATATTATGAAAATAAAAAAGCCACTCAAAAAAAAGAGTGGCTTTTTAAAACTTTTAAATTTTTAAAAGTTTTTTGATTTCTAAAAAATTACTTTGAATTTCTGTATCAGCCCCGCGTGGTGCAGGTCTAATTTCTAACGCCAGTCTGTTATTAATAACTCTAAACCTGCTCCACCACCAAACTGATCGTAAAAATAAATCAAAATCAATTTTATCAATATTTTTAAACTCAACAGGATAATTAATTATCTCTAAATCTGCATTCCCTTGTCGGTTCATAAAAACCTTGAGACCTGCCATCCCTTCGCAATAGTCTTTGAAAGATTCGGGTGGCGGGCCAAAACGATTGGTCTCAAAATCAGCTTTTGAGTATTTAATATAGTTTTTCCAAATTCTAGAAACTGATCCTGAAGGCCATTGTTTTTTAATATAAAATTTATTTAATAATTTTATAAATTCTATACCTTCGTCGATAGAACAGAGATCAATTGTATATTGAACAGCAGCTATATGCCCCAATACTTTAAGCACCGAGCCATCAAGTTCTAACCATATCTCATCTCTTTTGTCTGGCATAATAAGAGTTTTAATAGATCTCTGACCGTCATATGGCTCATAAAGTGCAAAAGCACCAATTTCTTTAGCAAAAGAATATATTTGATTAAGAATGGTCTTAGTGTTTATAAATAACAATTCATAATTATTTATATTTTCAACTGCTGTTCTTAATTCAATATTATTCCAGCCAAGTTCATAAACCAGATTATATTTATAATCCACGAAATTACTCTTAAACCCTTTATACTCAATCTGCACAATAATCCCGTTTTTAGATTCAACCAACTTCCAGTCGTTAGAACCAATTAAGCTAATAAAAATTTGTTGAGACATTTTTAAAGTTATTGGTTTTCTTTCCTTATCAATAAACAAGGTTTCAATTTCAATCCCAATGCCTCTTTTTGTTGATTCACACCCAGAAGCATTCCTAAAATAATCAATTATTCTTTGCATTTTTATTTTCCTTGAATAAAGTAAATATTTCTTGTGAATTTAGTTTTTTGGTTTTATAACAAACCAAATTAGTGTAACCTCCAATAAATATTGGATAAAACTTTTCTTTTGTTCCTCCTGTAGTTAATTTAAATTCTTGTAATTTAATATTTTTTTGTTTTTTCTTTAATGAACCATAAACTTGATATACCTCCTTTCTTTTCATTTGTTTTATAAAAGAACTTTTTTCTCTTTTTTTATAATTATCTAAAAAATTTAATAAAATATTTTCTAATTCCTTTTTTATCTTTTTTGAATTCTTTGGACCACACTCTATCTCTAGGCCACAATTAAAAAATTCACTTAATGGGCCCTCTAATTCTTTATCAAAACTTGGCCAATAAACTATTTTTTTAATATTTAACAAAGCAGCCAGTTTAAAATTTTCTTTTGTTGGTTTTGTTATTATAATAAAAACACCTGTTTTTTTAGTTGATCCGTGAATATCTATTACATATTTATATTCCTTAGATAAAGATAGAATTTCTGCGGCTCTTCTAGATTCATATATCTCTGAGGATATTTCTCCTGGTGCACTTCTATTTAAATCCTTTTGGTATTCTCTTTTTTTCAAAAATAAAGCTTTTGGGTTACCAATAATCCAATCAAATCTATTATTTTTGTCTATTTTAGCCAAAATCTCTGGCCCTAATGGCTCATCTCCGTGAATTGCGCCAATTAATAAAATGTCTTTTTTCATATTATTTAGTTTAATTATTAAACACTTTGGGGTGAATGACCGGACTTGAACCGGCAACCGTCTCGGCCACGACGAGATGCTCTACCAATTGAGCTACACCCACCAAAATAAAAAACACCAATGCAAACAAAAAATCCCTTGGGTTAAAAGAGACTACATTGGTGTATATTTAGAAATTTAACGCAAAATCCAGCTCTTTTAACCTAAGAGATGGATATGATGTACTAAATTTGTATTTAAATTTTTCATACTGAGACCAGTATATCATAGATAGGAATAATGTCAATGTGGATAAATGCAAAAAGGATCTATGGTACAATATATTTAAGAAATATGAATAATCTAAGAAAAAATCTGACATTTATCAGCCGGTTAGTTTTAACTGTGTTTTTATTTAGTTTGTTGGTTGTACCAATGAATATACAGGCTGAAACTGTATATAATGGAGGAGATAATGAAGGGATTAAAAGTTTATCAGAACAAATCAAAGCAAAACAGGATAAAATTAAAGAATTATCAGATAAAATAGGGGAATATGACAAATCTATTAAAAACTATCGTAGTCAAGCCGTAACTCTATCAAGCCAAGTTAACTATTTAGGGGCTAGGATAGTTAAAACAGAAGCTGAGATAGAATTAACTGAAAGTCAAATTTCAGAAAACTCTTTACAGATTCAAGATACAGAGAATAAGATAAGACAGAATGAAACTAACACAAATAACAAAAAGAAGGTTTTAAGGGAATTCATCCAGCAAATGTATCAGAAAGACCAAACTTCTGAGTTGGAAATAATATTAGGTCATGATTCTGTATCTGATTACTATAATGAAATGAGAGCTTTAAGTATTCTACAAAACAAAATGAATGATGGTTTAAAAGAATTAAAAGAATTAAAGATAGAATTAAATAAATCAATGGCTGAATTAGAAGCCAAAAAAGCTTCTTTAAAAAACTTAAAAGATAAACTAGAAAAAAATAGAGAAAGTTTAGATGAACAGATAATAACAAAACAAAACATATTATCACAAACAAGAAATTCAGAAGTTCGTTTTCAATCTCTTTTATCTTCTGTAAAATCTGAACAAGCTAATATTAATTTTGAAATTGCTAATTTGGAAAAAGTAATCAGAGAAAGATTAGCAAAAGAAGGCGCTGGCAAGCTAGAAGCTTTGGGTGATGCAACATTTAACTGGCCTGTACCAAATAGGGGAATAACAGCATATTTTCATGATCCTACTTATCCTTTTAGATATATATTCGAACATCCAGCAATTGATTTACGTTCAAAACAAAACTCTCCATTAAGAGCCTCTGCATCAGGATATGTTGGAAGAGTTAAATTAAATTCATCCTCAAGTTATGGATATATCATGATAATCCATGCAGATGGTTTTTCAACCGTTTATGGTCATGTAACTAAATCATATGTAAAGGAAGACCAATTTGTAACTCAAGGAGAGTTAATAGGGCAGACAGGTGGTATGCCAGGCACAGCTGGTGCAGGAAGATTATCAACAGGACCACATTTGCACTTTGAAATACGTAAAAACGGAATTCCTGTTAATCCTTTAAATTATTTACCATAAAAATATGCCTGACTTTATATTTAGTATTAGAGATGTAAGTATTTTTGACCCATGCTCAGTTACTCATTTTGCTTGGTGGATAATTTTTGGTGTCTTAATATTTCGTTTAAGTACCAAACACCCAAAACTTAAGCAAGCAAAATTCTTTTTAAGTATTGGTTTTTTAACTGTTATTGGTTGGGAAATATTTGAAATTATTAATCGTCAATTCAATAATTTTATCCAAACTGCTCTACCTAATACCCCTATCACAGACGTTTGGAAACTCATCAGTGGACATGAAACATGGTTTAATGTTTTAAGTGATATTGTGTTTGGCATGTCAGGGATTATGGTTGTAAATTACTACATCCAAAAAGGGAAAATAAAAATAGAAGAGCTGTCTTTTAAGAAGTCTCTCCAAAATAATAAAAGATTCTATTATACAACAAGTATAGTAACAATATTTCTAATATATATTATAGTTTTTTAAACAATTATGACTCACGAAGAAAAAATAGAAAAGATGTGTACTCGCTTAGGCGAGATTTTTAACTTAAAAGGATTTACTTTTAAAACAATGAGAAGGCATGTAGACAGTGAAGGTAAAGGAGTATTAAATCTAAAAAAATCATACACACTTGCCCATACAAACCTAAAAACTAAAAGCATAACAATAGACATATATACACCGAGACACAGAAAACCCAAAGCTATTAAATCAATTTTAAATATATTAGCTCATGAAATAACTCACCATCAAAAATTACCATATAGACAATTTCATAGAGGTAAGTGGATTATACGTCAACACTATCCAGCTTTCTATAACCAAGTTAATAAAAATATAAAAAAGATACAAAAAGATAAAATATTAAATGAATTAATATGATAATATATTCAGTATTATTAATAATAATCAAAATATCCTTTGCAATTGTAATATCATACATTCTTCTTTTTTTCGTACTCTCTAGAATTCTTATTCCACACTTCAATAAAAGAATATCTATACCTAAAAAAATACCTACAAGTATGCAAAAAGTTATTAATGATTTAAAAAAACAATCAAAAAATAAAAAGGAATTTTTAGAAAAATCATATGATTATTTAAGTAAAAAATATTTTGGGAAAAATAGAGAAATGTTTAAAGATTTAACATGCTTTTATCAAAATATAGATAGTGTTTGGTCTAAAAAAGGTTTTATGCCTTGTAATATACAAAATCAGATATTAATAATATTTTTAATTAAGAGTGGTTTCTTTAAAAAACAAGATATTAGAAAAATCCATATTTTTTATCAATGGAGCGTTCATCAATATTTAGAAGTGAAAATTAATAATAAATGGATACATGTAGATATATGGAAAGCAGGATATTATGGAGTCAAAATAGGGGAGAGACCAAAAGGGATGAAACAAAAAAAGAAGAGCTAAAAGCTCTTTTTTGGTTTTAATTAATATATTTTATTCAAATAATTCTGTTGATATTTTTCAACTCAATCTTCGAAACAAGTTCATGTCTACATATTTTTGTTATATTAGGTAAAACTCCACAAATTTGTTTAAAATAAACTAATTTTAGATCATTATAATTATTATATGGAAAATGTTTTTTTATCATTCTTTCCACACTACGTACAGTTAAATTATTATTTTTTGAATCTTTTCTGGCTCGATAGGGGATAAAAAGATAACCTTCATTAGTTTTCGAATTATTAATAAAATTTTCTATCTGTTTATTTAAAATTCTATCCAAAATATAAAAATTATTATCAATCACTATCTGACTACTTTTAAAATTTTGTTTTTTAATTTTAACTAATTCTGAGATTCTCATCCCAGTTTTTATTATTAATTGCAAGATAATAAAGTTTCTTTTAGAAGATAGATCTTTTTTACTACCTATAAAGTTTAAAATTACATCAAGACTTTTTATGTTGATTTCTTTTCTATTTTGTTTTTTTATTTTTATTTGTTTTATGTCATTATAATCAAAAGTTAAGGTTATTTTATGGTTTTTAGCTAAAAAATTAAAATATTTTTTTAAACAACTCACATTAACATTAATGGAATTACCAGATTTATCTCGTGTACGTAAAAAATCAATATAAAAATTAATATTATTTAGTGTTAAATCATACAAACTAACCTTGTTTTCTTCTAAAAAGCCAGAAAAATCAGACAACCCATACCCATAAGATTGTATGGTACTCATATTATATTTCTTATTTTTCAAAAAAGATAAAAATTCTCTCTGATAGGGAAGTATGTTGTTTTCAAGCCAATTTAATTTACTTTTTATTTTTTTGTCCATATTTAAAGATTAAATTCAATTAGGTAGTCATCCTTAGGAATGATGAGTAAATCAATCCCATTCATCATATTAAAATTGTACAATAATTTATATAAAGAAACAGTCCCAACCTCTACATAAATATCTTTTTCTCCTTTCTTATAAACTAACAAATCTGCATTTCCATAATTCAATCTAGGTTCGTTTTCAACTTTATAATCTTGATTTTTAAAATATTCACTAACCATTTCCATCGTGCCACTATGCCAAACACCACCATGTTTTTTGCCTTTATGTTTTTTAATTACACTTAGATTTAAATCCCCCCATAATTGTTTAGATTTAATTTCTTTAGCTTTTATTTTTCCAGAGAGAATAAGTATCGCAATTTCTCTACGGATACAATCAGGACAGGTAATAGGTAAGTCTTTTACTGGATAAGGAGATATTTCTATATTCTTTTTTAACCACTCTTTTTCTTTATAAATTGCTTTTTCGACCTCGTCCCAGGGTAAACATTTATTTTTTTTCATATTTTTAATTAATTATTTTTCATTCTATTGCCACTATGATATTTTTTGTGTATATCTCGTAATCTTTTATTAGTAATATGGGTATATATTTGTGTAGTTAGTATATTACTATGTCCCAAAAATTCCTGAATAGTTCTCAGGTCAACACCTTGTACCAAAAGATCTGTGGCGTATGAATGGCGCAAAGTATGAGGAGTTGTTTCAATAGAAAGTCCTGCTAATTTTGCATATTTTTTAACTATTTTTTCAATTGACCTAATTGAAAGACGCATGGATTCAGGATTTCTATCAGAATAGCGAATAAATAAAGATTTATCTACATCATCACTACGAGTTTCTAGATATTTTTTAAGCCAGCCTAGTGCACGTTCTGAAAAATAAACAGTACGAGGCCTGTCTCCTTTACCAATAATTGTCATTTCTAAATCAATCATGCTATTTTTTAAACTATTAAATTGATCTCTATTTAAAGAAACTAATTCAGCTACACGTAAACCAGTTGAAAATAAAACCTCCAAAATGGCTCTGTCACGCAAACCAATTTTAGTATTCACATCTGGTTGCAATAATAATCTTTCTATTTCCTCTAACTTTAAAAAATTAGGAACTTTTTCTTTCCTCATCCTTGGTAATTTAATTTTTGAAGAGGGAAGTGAAACAATATCTCTATCAGCAAAAAAATCTAAAAATGATCTCAATGCTATCAAGTAGTAACTCTGAGTGGACTTTTTTAGATACTTACCTGTCCTGGGATCCTTAAAACGCGAAAGATATAACTTATAGCCCCAAACATGCTCGGAAGTGAGGTCTGAGGGACATAGAGAAGTATTGTTGTTAATTTCTAACCAATTAAAAAATTTATTTAAAAATCTATGATAATTCTTTTGTGAATTATTTGATAAACTTTTCTCAATATCAAGATAATCCAAAAAATCGTTTAGATGCTCAGAAAATGGCTTATTTGCTTTAGACATATGTTGTAAGTACAATTAACCTATATTACGCGAACTTAATGTATATTAAATTAAAGCCTCAAAACACCAAACTACTTCATTTTCATTCCTTTATACCTTCTCACTAAAAACATCCATTTTATCCACACTCTTATTTAAATTATATCACATTAAATAAAATTGATAAAATATTTAATTATAAGTTTATTTAATTTTATATAAATAAACAATTGCTTTCTTATATCCTGAGTCCTTCTTCTCCACTTCCCAACCATCTATGCGCCAAGTGTTTACAATTACTCTAGTGCCTGGCTTTAATTCTTTTTCTAATTTAGCTTTTAATTTAGGATAAATTCTTTTCATAAGAAAAACAAACACAACATCAGCGTCACTTAAATCTTTTTTAAATAGATCTCCAAAACATACCTTACCCCTTACTCTTAATTTACTAACAATATATGGAAGCAATGAAAGTTCTATACCAAAAACATTACACTTTGGTTCAAACTTTTTAGCAGCAGCTAAAAGCCTACCATCTCCACAACCTAAATCATATACATTATCTCCTGGTTGTATGTTTGCGAACTTAACCATCCTGTTTACATCCTTTTTTCTAGAAGGTAGCCATGGAGCAGCAGAAAAACCAGCATAAGCTGCTGTACCAACGAATATAACTAAAATTATATATATTATTAGTTCAAACATATAGTTATTTATAGAAAATCTTATCCTCTAGCCTTAAATCCACATATTGGCGAGGTTTTTCCTCTTTAAACTTTTCGTTTACGAGGCTTTTTAGATTATTTAGTATGCTTGTCACGTTATTATCTGTACTGGCTAATATATACCAGCCTTGATTTGTATAAATTCTGACTTCCCTGCCTTCTAAATCTGAAATTATATATTTCTCTAAACCCAAATCAAAAGATTTTTTTTTAAATTCCTGATTAAATTCTTTAATAAAATTAACAAAAAACTGATTAACGAGTGTTTCACCAACAACAACTTTAGTTGTTGTACTTAAACTTACTGTTGGTAATTCCCATTCTAGTTGAGATAAATTAATTTGAGTTTCAACTATCCCCTGGTTGTTTATTAAAAAATATTCCTGAGCTTCTTGCCAAAGCATTGCTGGAATCTCAGGGGCTATATCTATTTCTAGTTTATTAGGAAAGACTTTATTTATCTCTAATTTTTCTAGTTTTACACGTTCGTTTGTATATTCTTTTAACTTATCTTTATTTAAAAACAAAAAGTTATTATGATCCTCTAAATATCCCTTTATATTCCTTTCGGTCTCATCAATTAACTCACTATTTAATGTTCCACTAATAGAGATCTTTTTAATCTTAAAAAAAGAAGATTTAAAAACAATAAATATTATTACAATTATTAGAAGTAAGATTAAAATAAGCCGAAAAATCTTTTTGGCTTTTTTGTTTTTTGGTTTCTTTACAACTTTATGGGCTACACCAAAATGTTGCAAATGATTGCTATAATCTCGTTTTCTCATTATCTTTTGTATAAATATTTAATCCAGATATTTTTAAATAAAGATAGTGTTAAGGTTGATAAAATAAAACCAGCCGTAGGAACTAAAGCGTTTAACCAGGGGCTTCTATCATCTATTATATGTAAAAATAAAACAACTAATAGATAAGTAAGAAAAGCTACTAAAATACGCCTAATATAGCTTGTTTCCCAAGCTTTATCTGCTTCTACTCGTCTATTACGTTCTTTTATCTTTTCAATTTCATTATTAATTTCTTGTGCCATATATTAAATTTTAACATAAATTTAAATAAATGAAAAAGTGGATTCCGTTTTATGTTTATTAACGAAATCCACATTATTTATTTCCTACTAATTTAAATGTCTCAACAACTGAGTTCAATATTTCCTTTGCTTTGTTTTTTGTCATACTTTTTACCACAAGATTCGTAATAGCATCGTTTGTGGTTAAATAGAACTTTATTTCATTACTTATACTATCACCATCTTGGTGATAATTAATAAAGAAAAAAGCTCTACCTTTGATTTCCTTTTCTCGAAAAACTTCAATTATTTTTTTGGCCAATAACACAAAAATTCTTCCTGGCTTTTTTATAGAAAATTTTGGTCTAAAAAAACCTTCGGCGTAGAAAATTATTTCCCCGCTAGTTCTTTGGAGACAAATAAATTTTCCGGAAATCTCTTTCCGAATCTGTTCAAGAACAATAAATGAAGAACTATCATATTCTACTAACCAGTCCGTTTTATTTTGAACATTAATAGAATCAATAATTTCTTTCATGTATTCTAAAACATTGAAATATTGTTCCTCCTGCCCTTCCCAAGATTCAACTAAATAATTCTTATATGCATATTTAGCTGTATCTTTCTTGACTAACTGTCTATGTGCATTAATTCGTAAATCAACATCCTGTCCAATAATCAAACAAGGAATTATGATAAACAAAAAAACAATAAACAAAATTGTTTTTTTCATTTCTACCCCCTCTGATTTGGTTTTTATTTAATTTTACTATTTCTCAATTATATCTTTACCTACAAACTTTTGTAAAACTTCAGGAACTTTAACACTACCATCTTCTTGTTGAAATTGTTCCAAAATAGCTGGAACAATACGACTTGTAGCAAGCCCTGAAGCATTTAACATATGTACAAATTCATTCTTTCCTTTTTCTTCGTTCTTAAACCGTATATTACCTCTTCTTGACTGATAATCCAAAGCATTAGATATTGAAGAAACCTCTTTATATACTTCCATACTAGGAATCCATACTTCAACATCAATAGTCTTAGCCATAGCTGCTGAAGCGTCTCCAGCGGCCAATAAAGAGCTTTGGTAATGTAATCCTAACCCTTCAACCAACTTTTCTGCATTCTTTTGTAATTCATCAAAGAATTTCCAAGATTCTTCTGGTTTACAGAATATGAACATCTCTATCTTGTTAAACTGGTGTCCCCTAATCATTCCTCTTTCTTCTGTACGATAAGAACCTTTTTCTCTTCTAAAACAAGATGAATATGAAAAATATTTCTTTGGCAATTCTTTACCATCTAATATCTCATCTCTATGATAGTTCCCCATCATCATTTCAGAAGTTGCATTTAAACACAACTTATCTTCTGTCCAAAATAGATCATCTCTAAACTTAGGTAAATGACCTGAAGCATAAGCTGATGTTTCATTTAATAGATATGGAGGGATAACAAAGCTATATCCGTTATTTCTATGAAATTCTATAAAATAGTTAAGGAGAGCCCATTCTAAAATAGCTCCTGTTCCTGTATAACACCAAAAACCTGAACCAGACATTTTAGCTGCTCTTTCATAATCTATTAAACCTAAACTAGTAGCTAGTTCTACATGATCCTTAGGTTTAAAACCAAAATTTGGTTTATCTCCAATAGTTTTAATTACTTCATTATTTTCCTTTCCTCCTTCTTTTACATCTTCTGCTGGGATATTAGGAATTTCAGCCAATTTTTCATTTAAAGACTTTTCTATCTTTTTTAATTCCTCATCTAATTTTTTAATATCCTCCCCCACTTGTTTCATCTTTTCAATAATTTCTGGATCTGGTTTAGTCTTAGAATATTTATTTCTTTCAGATTTTAATTCTTCTACTTTTTGAATTAATTCTTTTCTCTGATCATCTAACTTCAGAACTGAATCCAAATCTAAATCCTTAGCTTCCATTCTTTTTAGAAGAGCTTTTGTAATTTCCTTCTTGTTTTCTCGTATTTTATTTATATCTAACATATATTTAAGTTTATTTAATATATTCTTTTTTACTAATCCTTCTTCTTCTAGTTAACCAATAAATTCCTAATATGACTACAATTAATGGCACACCAATCATATTAAAATATTTAATCCTATTTCTTTGGCTTACACTAGAAAAAAGTAAAGGACTGTTTGTTAAATTTTTACCACGGATTGAGGATAATATATCATCTTTTGCCAACCATTCAATTGAATTTAAAACAAGAATTAAATTTTTTTAAAAATTTACACCCCTTAATTCAAGGCGCAGGCACAATTACACTCGTGATTTATCTTTTCTACCTCTCAATTTTACTTTCAGAAAAAGTGCATGGCACTGGTCCTAATGCTAAAAAAGCCTCAAACTCAAAGTAAATTTTAAGCTTAATGTCAGGTTATTCAGCTAGACTAAGGTTCATGCTCAGCAAACTTATATTAGCTAAATTTATTCCTAAATATCAAATTACTAAGAAGAAATATCGATTTCTGGTTGAGATTTTGCGCGATGTTGGATCTGGCGCTATGGTTGGGTTAACATTTGCCTTGTTTATTGATAAACAACTAGGGCTTCATCAATTTTTTATAGGATTTTTTACAGTAATGATGGTGTGGTATACTGGTAGTGAATTAACAAAGAAAATCTAATTA
>CAYSXS010000004.1:0-55855 GCA_964435065.1 uncultured Gammaproteobacteria bacterium | reverse complement strand
ATATATGTCCCAACCAGTGGCAGTAAAGTTAGATTTTTAGATGACTAAATGCGACCTTCTCCATTTGGGTTATATCCTTTCTCTACTTCATCACCATCAAAATATCCGTCTCCATCTGTGTCTGGATTATTTGGATCTGTTCCCCAAATAATTATTTCTTCTTCATTAGATAATCCGTCACCATCACTATCTCCGGACCCTATTTCATCATCAAACAAATCTTCCTCTTCAAAAAAATCATGAATATTTGGTTCTTCTCCTGCAGGTGTAGGTTGATGAAATCCTGAAGGATTGGCCTCTAATTTACCTTCTTTAAAACCAGCCATTGGTTCTTCTAGAGCAAAAGTTATTATGTAATGACTGTTATCTATAAAATTATATAAATAATCTTGTCCTCCTGGTTCTGGATTACTTGGAATCACAGCCATATATGTTATGTCACAGGATTTGCTAGTAGTTTGAAAACCACTACCACAAAGAACTTGAAAATTTCCTTTACCCAAAACTACTGGATTACTCACAGCTGGATATTTAACTTGATCATTGTAATACATCTCAAGAGCTGTTTGAATCTGTTTAATATCTGAAGTTCTTCTGGCATCTCTAGATTTTTCTCTAGCATTACCAAGTGCGCTAGCTGCGCCACCCATTAAACCACCCATCATATTTTCTAAAAATTCTTCTGCTGTAGTAAAGTCTTCTGGCTCTTGGATTTCAACTGGCTTGTTAAAATCCTTCATTAATAAACTAAACATAAATTCTATATCATTAGATGTATCTCTATCTTCTTCTTCTTTTTCTTCTATAGCTGTTTCTTGGGTTAAACCGCTTGGACTAGCAGATAACATACCTGCTTCAAATCCGGCCACATTGGAGTTTATTACAAAATCAATGGTATAACTTTTTCCATCAAAACTTTGGTAAAGATATTGTCCACCTCCAGGATCTGAAGGCATTGATCTCATATATATATTACTTGAACAATCATTAGGATTAGCAAGAAAACCTGTTGCGCTAGTTGCAGAAAAACATATTGATTTTAAATTACCTACACCAAGCACTACTGGATCTGGCGATATAGGATAACTATTTGCATCATTAAAATACATTTCTAAACCTGTTTGAATTTGTTTAATATCTGAAATTCTCCTAGCATCTTGAGACGATCCACTAGCTTGATCTAAAGGGTTTTCAAAACTAGTTTTAAATTCTACTTTTTTAAGATAATAGTCTTTTTTCCCAATCCAAACATCAAAACTTCTTTTTTCTACTTCATTCCAAAATTTACCATCCATTTCCTCCAACATATCGTCAAAACCATCTTTCCATTCACTGTCAACTTCATTTTTAATACGATTTAATAAAAGTTCTGTGTTAACTCTGTCAAAACCAATTTCATAATGGAAGACTTTACCATCTACATCATCTAAAGATTCAACTCCAAAATCTTCTCTAACTTCAAATATCTTATATATATCCTCTTCCAATATCTCTGTTATTTTCTCTGTAATTTCTTCCCTCTTATTCTTATCAAACTCTGGTAAATCAAGAGTTGTTTCTAAAGGTTTATCTACATCATATTTTACCCATTTATCTTTAATGTCTGAAAGATCCATAAACATACTGAAGATAATAGGGATCCTATCAATATTAAAATACAAAGTGTTATTCACACTCATGGTTTTTGCACCCAAAGAAAACATATCTCCAGCACTCAGCTCTAAACTCATCTTGTTTTTTACATTCTCTTCGTCAGTGCCATCTGCAGCGCCAACCATTGTCAAACGTATTTCCATTGAATCTCCAGAAAGCATACCACTTAGAATTCCAATTGGATCATCTTCTAAATCACTTAAATCAACTGGCACTTTAACTCTAGCAACAGCTTCATAAGCATAAGCATTTACATCTTTCATCTTTTCAAAAGATTTAAACAATACTTTTTCTGGTGAAGTAGTTATATATGTAGAATATCCCCAATAACCTGCATATCCTATACCACCTAAAATTAACACACCAACAATGATAAAAATTAAGGTTTTCCACCATTTACTCTTTTTAGGACCATCTTCTGCATATTTTGAATAAAGAAGACTTTCTTCGACGTCTTGCTTTAATGCATTTGGTTCAAGAGAACTGGGCGGGTTAGTAAATTCCTGCTTAGGAATATGAGTATTTTCTTCCATCATAATTTTATTTTAATTTTTAAAAAATATTAAAACTTAACACTTAAGTGTTAATTATATATATGAATAACATTTAAACATATTTTCATTGATATATCTATCTGTCCTACATTAATCTTTTACCTCTTTTGAAAACCATACTCAAACCTAAGGCAATGATTAAAATTGGCCAAACAATACCCCAAGTAGCCTCATTCAAAACTCCAATGTTTTGTAATAGGAATAAGACGCCTAGGGCTATTAATATGAAACCTATAAACATACTTTTCTATTTAAATTAAACTAAAAACTAAAAACAATACGATGAAGGTCATAACCAACAAAGTTAAAATGGTTGATAACAAAGTCAAAACAGCTTCCTTAAAATTCTTCTCCATTATTAAATAAATTGGTCTACCAAACACAAAGGTAGCTGAGATTACTGCAGATAAGACAAAGAATAACAAGAAAAACAAAAAGCTAGTTACAAAACCACCCAAAGGTTCTTGCCCTAAGCTCTGAATTGAATTCATTAAAAGAGCCACAAGACCAATAAAAGCACTTTGAGCTATACCAGCTACTATTCCCCATCGTAAATTTCTTTGTCCAATAGATAATTTACTTTTTTTAAACATATGATTCACAAATTATTTAATTATATTTTTAACAAATTTAATGATTGTCTCAGTGCATTTCAAAGATTCAAGTGCTTCTGTCTTGCCAGCTTCTGGATAATCTAAAACAGGATATCTAGCTATTAAATAAAATTGGCTTAAAAAAGCTGTTTCATCTAAATAATCTAAAAAGTTTTTGTCAATTTTAGCACATAACTTTAAAAGCTGGCTTAGATCATGAATTTTTGGGAAACGTTTATTATGGTAAACCAGAAAACCTTTCAAATATTTTTCAACTGCTTGTTGAAACTAAAAACAAATCTGTGGATAAAAAGCACCAAATTCTTTTAAGGCAGTTCTAGCGAATTTAAATTCATTCTCACCAATTTTTAACCACCTTTCATATGAATTATGGTCATCTTTTTTCATATAAAACCTTGCCTTTTTTCACAATGTCCTGAAAAAAAAAGTTATTTGCTTTTAAATTTCTATTTAATTCATTAGGCGTTAAAACTAAAACATCAAAAGCAAAATTAAAACTATTTAATTTTTTTCTAACTTCTGGTACTCTTTTGTAATGACTTTGTTTTGTGTCTTTAATAATCAACAGGTCAATGTCTGAATCTTTATTTGGTCTACCCCAAGCATGCGAGCCAAATAAAATTACCTTATCCGGTTTATACGATTTTAATTTCTGAATAATTGATTTAAACTTTTTTGACATAAATAAAATATTAAAAGATTATATTAAAATTAGATTAAAAACTAAAAGTTTTTTCTACTTCAATCTCTTCCCAGTCCTGTCCTGGTTCATCCCATTTAAATGCTTGAATATATGACACTTTATCATTTTCATCATATACCTTCTCAACTTTCACATCAGAACCTATCCTACGAGAATATTTTGTATTTTCCCTTAAAAACCTTGGCCTTTCAACCCATTCTAGTCTGACCTTACCTAATACAGGAGAATTAAAAATTACCACATCTTTTTCTCCTGATTCGTCATTACCTAAACCCTCTTTAAAATGTTCATCAATACTAAACTTTCCCTCCATTATTTGTAATAAATCTAGCCATTTATCCTTAGTCATAATTACCTAAAGTATATCATATTCCATTAAAACAAACAAAAAATACTCTAATTCTTAGAGTACACACATCCACAGTAATTTTGCTTGTAAAATCCTTCATTTTTAGCTATTTCACAAGCACATTTAAAACCATCTTGTTTTTTCCAATCAGCTTCATAAAAAGTAATATTAAACTCATTGCCCAGATCTTTACCAATAGGATTGATAATATCTGCTTTTTTATGTGGAGATATTGTTAAAGTTGTACCAAAAGCATTAAAATCATACTTTCTAGTATATTCAGCTGTTTCTTTTAACCTTATTCTGTAACATACTTCACACCTTTTGCCTCCTTCAGGCTCTTTTTCCAGTCCTTTAGTTAATTCAAACCATTTATCTGTATCATAATCCCCTTCAATAAATTCTACTGAATTGTTTAAACAATATTGTTTAACATCTTCCATTCTTCTAATGTATTCCTCTTTAGGATGTATATTTGGGTTATAAAAAAAAGCAGTTATATTAAAACCACTTTCTTGTAATTTTTGTATCACATGCCCAGCACAAGTAGCACAACAAATATGTAACAAAAACTTCTTCATATCTTTTTCTTAAACCAAAAACCAGCAATACCTAAAAGAATACCAATCATATCAAACATCCAATCTAAAACACTAACGTTTCTAAAAGGAATAAATGATTGATATATCTCATCAAAGATAGCAAAAAGCGAACAGAAGATAATAGTGAAAAGCAACTTCTTGAAGGTATATTTACCCATTGCTCTAACAATTAAAAATCCTAAAACAAAATATTCTACTAGATGAGCAATAAAGCCATAATCAAAAGATCCAGATGGATAACTATTACCTGGAATTGAAGATAATGAAAATATGACTAAAAGCCATATTAAAACCACAAAAATTTTAAAAAAGTTTTTATTCATTCTATAAATCTAAAAACATTTTTATTTAATAACCTTACTATCTAAACCCTTAAAGCTAGCCCTTTATGTTTCACTTCATAAGCAATTGGATTTTCTTCTACAAAGTCATCCGGATGAATTCCAACAGGCTCAACACCGCGCTCAATATCAATATCTCTACGTTTGCTCCATAAATACACTAATGGATCAACTCTTTTAAATTTTTCAGAAACTATACATACATCTATATCGCTCCAATCACGTTTCTTACCACTAACAAAAGAACCAAATAAATATGCTGATTTAATTGGTAAACCATATTCATCCTTAATATGGCATAAATACTCTTTAGCAAACTTCTTTGCTTCTTTTAATTTTATTGTTTTTTTAGCCATAATAGTATTTCTTTTGTTATTTCATAATACTTCTTTGTATAATCTGGTGTTGCTTTTTTATAAAAAACAAACTTGTAATCATCATAGCGTCCAGCAATATTAAAAGTATTAATAACTGTTAATTCTTTTTTAAATTCTTGAGGAATTTTTAAACCTGCTTTTCTAATCAAATCTTCCAAATCATGAGTTATTGGAAACATCTTTTTTGTCTTTTCTACAACCATCCCTTTTAATATAAATTCCAAAGTTAAGTGGCAGAAAAACAAACAATCTGAATAATTTTTACTTTTCAAAAGAGAAGAAGCACTCTTCCATTTTCTTTCAGAGCTTAAATAACAATAGTCAATTAATTTCTTAAAATTCATAATAAACCATTTAAGATGTTCTTTAATTCGAATTATACCATATTAAACAAAAAAATAAAAATTAAAAACCCCTTTCAGGGTTCTTAACTTTGCGCCCAGAGGGATTTGAACCCCCGGCCATCAGCTTAAAAGGCTGTTGCTCTACCAGGCTGAGCTATAGGCGCATTTTAATAAAATAAATAACCCCTCTAAATCAATAATATTAATCTAACATCTTTTTACATTTTATGCAAATAAGTGCATAAAATGTGCACTAAACTGTGTAAAGAAACGATTGATTTTAAATATAAAAAAAGATAAGATAAAGAAGAATATGGCTGAGAAAAAAACAAAATTAAGTAATACAGATAAACTACCACCACAGAACCTAGAAGCTGAACAATCAGTTTTGGGATGTATTTTAATTGACCAAGAAGCAATTACAAAAATTGCTGATATTTTAAAACCTGAGGATTTCTATAAAAACGATCACAGAAAAATATTTGAATCAATATTAGACCTATATGAAAAAAGACAACCTTTAGATATTTTAGGTGTTACTTCAAGACTTCAAGAAAAAAAAGATTTAGATGATGTTGGTGGAAGATCATATATTACCACTCTAGCTAACAGTGTAGCCACAGCATCACATGTAGTAAGCTATGCACACATAGTTCAAAAAAAATCTACCTTAAGAAGGTTAATAAATACAGCTACAGAAATTGTTCATCTTGGACACCAAGGAGAAGCAGAAGATGTTGATACAATTTTAGACAAAGCCGAAAGTAAACTATTTGGTGTTTCACAAAAATTCCTAAAACAAAAGTTTACTCCATTAAAAGATCTATTAGCAGACACTTTTGAAAGAATTGATGAAATGCATCGAGAATCTGGAAAGATGCGTGGTATACCAACAGGTTTTACTGATTTGGATAATATGTTAGCTGGATTACAAAAATCTGATTTAGTTATCTTAGCTTCAAGACCTTCTATGGGTAAGACCACTTTAGCTCTAGATATTTGTAGACATATGGCTGTTAGAGAAAAAATCCCTGTTGGAATATTTTCATTAGAGATGTCAAAGGAACAATTAGTAGAAAGAATGCTTTGTGCAGAATCTGGAGTAAATCTATGGAAGTTACGTACAGGCAAATTATCAGATAAAGAAGAAATGGGTGAATCAGACTTCTCTCGTTTAGGACATGCTATGGGAGAAATGTCAGAAGCTCCAATATATATTGATGATTCTGTTACTGGATCAATAATGGAAATACGAACAAAAGCAAGAAGATTACAAGCAGAAAAAGGTTTAGGAATGATAATGCTTGATTATCTTCAACTTATGGAAAGTACCAGTTCATATCAAGATAACCGTGTCCAAGCTATTTCAGAAGTATCTAGAGGATTAAAATCTATTGCTAGAGAATTAAATATACCAGTCTTGGCATTATCTCAACTTTCACGTCAAGTTGAATCAAGAACTCCCCCAATTCCTAAATTATCTGATCTTCGCGATAGTGGTTGTTTAGCAGCAGATACCAAAATTTGGGATATACAAAACAATACATTCAGGACAATGGAAGATTTAGCTAAAAACAAAAAAGCTTTCTATACTTTTTCTATGGATGACAATTTTAATATTAAGAAGATAAAAGTTAAAAAAGCTTTCTATTCCGGAAAGAAAACTGTTTATAAATTAATAACTGCATCTGGAAGATTAATTAAAGCCTCTGCCAATCACCCTTTTAAAACTCTATTTGACTGGAAGCGTTTAGATAAACTTAAAATTGGAGAAAAAATAGCGGTACCTAAAAAAGAAAAAGGAGATGAAATATATAAAGTAGGGGAAAAGGTTGAATGGGACGAAATTAAAAGTATTACAGAACTAAACGAACAACCAGTTTATGATTTAGAAGTACCTGGAACACATAATTTTATAGCAAATGATATTATTGTCCATAACTCTATTGAGCAAGACGCAGATGTTGTAATGTTTATCTATCGTGAAAAATATTATAAGAAAGATACTCCTAGAGAAAATGAATCAGATATTTTCATATCAAAACATAGAAATGGACCAACAGGCGTAGCATCTCTTGTTTTCGATGAACAAAGAGTATGTTTTAATGACAGAACAAAAATGCCAACAAGTAATATACCACCTGAAATAATCTCATAAATATATATATAATTAAAAACAAAAATATGTTAGGAAACTTAAAAGATCTATATCAACTTCAAGCAAAGGCAAAAGAAATGCAAAAACAACTTGCTGAAGAAACAATCGAATTAGAAAAAGATGGAATCAAAATTACAATGAATGGAAAACAAGAAGTTCTATCTGTTGAAATTGATGATTCTCTTTCCAAAGAAGATAAAGAAAAACTTCTAAAAGAAGTTTTTAATGGTGCTGTACAACAAGTACAACAATTAATGGCAAAACAAATGATGATGTAAATTATGCCTTTCCCTACTTCAATAAATAACCTAATACAACATTTTAATAACCTACCAGGCATTGGACAAAAAACTGCTGAACGGTTAGTTTTTTATTTACTTAAAAAAGATAAAAATACGTTAGCAGATTTTGCTAATACATTGTCACATATTAAGGATAATATTAAAAACTGCAATCAATGTGGCCAAATAACAGAAAGCGACTTGTGTTCTATTTGTTCTGACAACAAAAGGGAAAAAACAATAATATGTGTTATTGCTGAAAGTTCAGATATTGGTCCTTTAGAAAAAGCCCAGCAATTTAATGGAACATACCATGTGTTACATGGAATTTTAAATCCGACAGAAGGTATAACTCCAGATAGGTTAAATATTTCAAAGCTAGAAGAAAGAATTAAAAATAACGGCATAAAAGAAATTATCTTAGCCCTTAACCCAACCATTGAAGGTGAAACAACTAACCTATACCTAACAAAACTATTAAAGAAATATGATATACAAATAACTCAATTAGCTAGGGGATTACCACAAGGAGGAGATCTAGAGTATGCAGATGAAGTTACTTTGGCTAATGCTTTTAAAGGAAGAATAAAAATTTAATATTTTATATATATCAACCAAAAAACCCTGAGTAATCAGGGTTTTTAGTGTTTTTAAATATAAATATTAAGCTGCTTTTTTCGCTTCTTCATTTTCATTTTCTGGTTCATTCAACTCAGATTTCTTTATAACATAAAAATAACTTTCCAAAGTATCTAATAACCCTTCACGTTCATTTTCACTTAAGGCACCTAAATTAGCTTTACGAATAATTTTATTAACACTTTTGCCTGGAGTATCTGCTGTAATTTCTTGGGGATTCAATTCTAATAAATCTGACGATGGCATAAATTCTTTAAGTGACCCCTTAGCATCTTCCCATTCTTTTTTTGACTCCACATAATTCTCATTATCAAAATTCTCTCCTTTTTTGTGAGCAACCATTTTTTTAAATTTATCTTCAACAGATCTTTGTAACCTTAAATATCTTTGCAATTCATCCAGATCAGACGTACCAACATCCATCTCACTTAAAACATCTATTAATTTTTTATTCTTTTCTATTCTTTTTTCTGTACTTGAATTCTTAAGTAATAAATTAAAAAAACTATCCAAATCAACATTATTTTCTTTTTCTTTATTTAAACCCTCCAATCCATAGGAGACTGGCTCAAAATCTTCTAATTTACAAAGTTGAATTTTATTTCCATGAGTATTTTTAAATTTAACAGTATTACTTCTTCTATCAAGTGCAATTATCTCTCCTTCCTCTCCACTACTAATTTTCTTAGCCTTATCTCCTAATCTCAAAACAAAATTTTCGTTTTTTTCTTGTGATTCAAAATCCATATTTTCTCCATTTTAAAATCCCCAAAACTTGGGGACTTTAAATTAAGATATTTTTATAATTTTTACTTTAGTAAAAGCTTGTCTATGACCATAGGCTTTGTGGTACCTTGTCTTATTCTTGTACTTAGCTGCTGTAATTTTTTTACTTCTACCTTGTTCTAATACTTCAGCTTCAACTTTAGCACCTTCAATATATGGTTCACCAACTTTTAAATCAGTTCCCTTTTCATCAGAAACCATTAAAACTTTATCAAAAACCAACTTATCACCTTGTTCTTGTAATAGTTTTTCAATTTTAAGTTCATCACCAGTTTTAACAACATATTGTTTACCACCAGTCTTGATTGTTGCTATTTTACTCATATTTTTACTAATCTTAGTTATTTACAATATTTTTATTCTAACCTATCTATATCTCCATGTCAACTCTATCACCTGCTTTTATCATATATTCTTCACATATACCCGCATTAACCTCTAATACATAATTAACTGATTCAGATGAATTAACACTAGAAATATCATCGTTTTTATCATATATTTGCACATTCTGTTCACAACCAATTACCATATCATCCTTTATCCATACAATATCAAGAAGAAAATTCATATCACGCATTACAAAATTTCTAATTTTGTAATCATCAAATACAAACAACATTCCTGTATTTTTATCTAAATTCTCATAATTAGAAAGTCCTTTAAAATGTTCTTCTGTTGTTTGAGCAATCTTAACTTCAAATGTTTGATCATTAATTTTAACAGTTGGAATATAACTAACAGAACAACCTGTTAAAATTAAAAATATACATATCAGAATATATTTTTTCATATATCCACTTTCCTCATCCTCTTCCTATACATCCCAACCAAAACCACAGCCATAATTACCATTACGAAAACAACAGCTCCTAAAGCAAATACCTTGTGTTGGCTCTGTAAAAAGATCGATGAAACACCAAAAATTAAAGTTAAGAGATATAACAAAAGAACAGTTTGACGAGAGGACAAACCAACATCTAAAAGACGATGATGTAAATGTTTCCTATCGGCTTGATAAAAATGTTTTCCTGAAAAAATACGTCTAAAAACAACCCAAATAATATCAAGGATTGGAATACCCATAATTAATAAAGCTGTAGCTAATTTCCCACCAGATATTATGGACAAACTACCAAGCATAAAACCAACAAAAGTAGAACCACCTTCTCCTAGAAATATCTTAGCTGGATGAAAGTTAAAAATTAAAAACCCTAATAATGAACCTGCAAAAATTAGACAAAGTACAGACATAGCACTCATTGGTTCATTCCAAAATAGCGAAACAGAAAAAAGAATTAAAGCACCAATGGTTCCTATCCCAGTAACTAAACCATCTAATCCATCTAAAAACTTTGTTGTATATATCATCCCAACAATCCACAAAAAGCTAAACAAAGCTCCAAAAGACATAAACCCAAGGTTTACCCAATTAAAATAGAAAAGAGCTCTACCATAAGGCCCTGAACCAGAAATTAAAGGATTTGTAATATATTTAACTGCAATACCAAAACCAACAGCAACTAATGCAGCAATAACTGGAAACAAGAAAGATTGCCAAGGCTTTAAATCATATTTATCATCCAAAACTCCTCCAATTAATAAAACCAAACCACCAAAGATAATTCCTAAAATCTGTCCAGATAACAAAACCCCATCATCTAACCAACCCAAAACCCAAGAAATTAACAAAACAACAACAAAAGAAACAAAAACAGCCACACCACCCAATAAAGGTGTTGGCTTAGGATGAATCCTGCGACTTTCCCCTGGTCTATCAACTACATCAAACTTCCAAGCTATTTTTTTAATAACTTTAGTTAAAATTATAGCTAAGAAAAAACTTAACAAAAAGGGGATAATATATTGTTGAAACATATATTACTCACGATCTAGATGAGCTTGTAAAAAAATCTGCGCGGACAACTCATCAATATTCTGTGCAGTTTTGTTTTCTAAACGAGAAGCTTGGACTGTACTTAATCTCTCGTCTTCAACTTCCACTTTAATTTTTAATTCTTCTTCTAATTGTTTAATAAATTCAAAAACCATTTCTGCAGACTTAGTTTCTTCTCCTGACAAATTGGTTGGCAATCCGACAACAATCTTTTCAACTTCTTCTTTATCGCAAATATCTTTTAATTCAGGTATTAAATTTGATCTGTTTAAAGTTCTATATGCAAAAGCTAGCTTTTGTGTATCATCAGACAAAGCTAATCCAATATTTTTAGTTCCATAATCAATTCCTAATACTTTCATAAGATATGTTTTAAATATGCTTCTACAAATTTATCCAATTTACCATCTAAAATATCTTCTACATCCTGTGTTTCATATTCTGTCCTATGATCTTTAACCAGTTTATATGGATGTAAAACATATGAGCGAGCCTGATTACCCCAAACAGCTTCTGAAAACTCCCCTCTTAATTTCTTTCTTTCTTCTTCCTGTTCTGTTTCTTGATATTGTTTTAATCTGGATTTTAATATTTTAAAAGCTGTTTCTTTGTTTCTTAATTGAGATCTTTCATTCTGACAAGAAACAGAAATACCAGTTGGTTTATGACGTATCCTAACAGCTGAATCTGTTGTATTAACACTCTGCCCACCGTGCCCAGATGATTTAAATGTATCGATATCTAAATCCTCTTCTTTTAATTCTAAATCTTCAACTTCTTCTAAAATAGGTAAGACTTCTGCTAAAGCAAAACTTGTGTGTCTCATTTTTTCTGCATCAAAAGGGGAGATGCGTACTAATCTGTGAACTCCAGCCTCTGATTTTAGATATCCATAAGCATGACTACCTTGAATCTCAAAGATAACTGATTTAATTCCAGCTTCATTTCCTGTTTGGCGATCTAAAATATTTACTTTAAACTTTTTGTTTTCACAAAACCTTAAATACATTCTCTCTAACATCTCTGTCCAATCCTGTGCATCTGTGCCTCCTGTACCAGCATGAATAGCTAAAATTGCACTATTTCTATCATATTGTCCTGATAACAAAGTTTTAAATTCTAATTTTTCAAATCTTTGATTCAACTTCCCTAATTTAATATCTATATCCTTTTTCAAGGATTCGTCATCTGATTCTATGGACTGATTAGTTATGTCCAATAACTCAATCACCTCTTTATTCAAATCCCCTAGCTCATCTACTTCTTCTTTTAAATCAGCTGCTTCTTGACTAACAACTTTAGCATTGTCTTGATCGTTCCAAAATTCTTTATCTTGCATCTTATCTTCAAGTTCTAAAATCTTTTGCTTTTTTTGAGAAATATTAAGCAAACCCTCAATCTCTTGAAGCTTATTCTCTAATTCCTTAATTCTATCTAGCATTTCTTGCATAATTTAAGTTTAACAGTAATATATGAAAAAAGAAAGAAAAAAAAGACTGGGAATAATGATGAAATATTTCACCCCCAGTCAAGAAAAAACTTTTAAACTTATTACAGAACTTGTATAACAACTTCCGCTTCCTCCAGATATTTAACTAGATCAGAACCAAAATATGTTCCTCCTGATACAACTTTCTGTGTTATTTTTAACATTCCAATATAACCTTTCCATAAATTAAGAGAATCAGGATTTGCTATACATTGACGCCTTTTTTGGTTTATTATACGCCTTATGTTGTCGGCCCCAAACGTTCCTCCAGTGGTTTTGTATATTTTCAATAATACATCAAAATTATTGAAAAACTTTTTAACCATCATTGTACAGACGGAATCGACGACTGTACTTGTCTGATTACTCCAATAAGCACGGCGAGTACCTCCAAAGGTGCTCACAATTAATTGATACTGTTTCTTTTGGAATAGATCATTAATCACAACACCCTCTCGCTCAGCGACTTCTCTATAATAATAATCGGGAAATTCGCCAATAAACTCCAAAATAAACTTCAACAGATAAAAATCTTCTTTTGTCTCGGCCACTGGAATTGCTTTCTCCACCAACTGTTCAACTTTTATCTTGGCGTATTGGTTTCCTTCGCCGTTAATTCTTTGGTAACTTTTTACCAAACTACAAAAGAGTTTTGTCGTTTGAGCTGTTTTTTCTACAACGAGCAAACTATCACGGTTGATGTCTCTAAGGTCGACAATAACATTTTCCTCTACATCCGTTTCCGGATCCTTTTCAACTTCGACCTTAGATTTAGAATTACACGAAAAAAATAAAACAAGACCCAAAATCATTAAAAAATATCTTTTTTCCATCGAACTTCTCCTTAACCTTTGTTAAAAGATTATTAAATTTAAATGAATTATTTGTACCGACAGAATATCATATTTATTATTATATGTCAAACATAATAATCAGTTTTATCTAATTTTAGCCAAAACTAATAAAGCCTACCTCTAGACTTTATTATAAATCTATATATTATTTATACATCTTAATTAAGTCCTCTAAATCTACTCCTTGATCCTTTAAACTATTAACATACTCTAAAATATTACCACTTTCACCATTTTGAAAAGTTTTTACTAATGGCTCTACATTTTTTTGAAAAAACGGTGGGATATATATGATAGCTATGATAATAGGGATAACTATTATTAATAAATAGATAAGACTAATAAGTCTACCTAAAAAGATATATCTTTTAGTTTTCTTCGTATTATCGTAAATCTCTTTTAAATAATCATTCTGAACCTTAATCATTTTTTTAATCTCAGCAACTTCGTCTTTTCTAGGAGGTGGTGTAGTTAAATTTGGTCTTTTTTTAGCTTTTCCGAAATCTAAATTTGGCATATGTTTTTGTTTTTAATAACACCCTAAGTATATCAAATTTTAGAGAAATTTAAAAATATTTGGAAATATATGTAATCATAAAGAATGCTAAAACTAATTTAACAAAAAATGAAAAAGCAACCAGCTTTGGATTGAACTGATTGCCTGCATAAACTAATTTATGATTTAAAACTCCTTTCCAACTCTGTCTGGATATGGATAATAGTGGGCCTTCTCTTCTGTGCCCCAAAAATAAATATTTTTACCTTTAATTTCTGCTTGTTTTGAAAATATAAGATTTTTATAATCCCAGCCAGAGGTTCCTGTTGAATAAGGTCCCCAAACTGGATAACCACCCATAAAACGAAAAGTATATTCACCTATTTTAATGGGTTCTTTTGACGAAGTTAGACCCATAACTTCACCCTTTAAGAATTCGAGTTCGTCGCTAGTGTCACCAATTGATGGAATAGATATACGAAATTCTAACTTACAATCACTGCTATCATAAATAACAGCAACTTCCCTGCCATGAAATTGCGTATAAGGTATAACAAATTCACCTGGTGATACCTTTACAGGAACAGGGCGGTAAAAGGAGCTTCGGTGAACAAATAAAACAAGCTTCCTTTCTGTTATGGCCTGATAATATTGAAAAAAACTTGCCAGAACATCCATACCAACCGCCAAGCCATCTGTAATGGAGGCCAAGCCAGAAAACTCTAATTCATCACTGATTCTTATAAGATGCAATCGTATTAAATCATTGCACTTAAACGAATCAATCCCAACAATACGGAAGTAATCTATTTCAGCATGTTCAATAGCTGGGATAAAGGGTCTCTGACTAATTTTTTCATTAAACTCTTCAATATCGGCTTTGTTTATACAACCAATAATAAAAAAGAAAACAAAAAATAATGTTACAAAATGTCTTTTTTGCATTTTTACTCCTAACTCCGGTTATTTTGAAATGAATAATTATTTTTTATATTACTAATACTTTTACATAAATATTTAATCTTGTCAATCCTAAAATCAAAAAATTCCCTAACATTAGAGAATTTTTAAGCTAAATATATATAAATTTATTGTTACATCATTTTTCTTCTAATAAAAGCTGGGATATCTAATTCATCATCTGAATCATCGTCTCTAACTTTCTTTTTAGTCACCTTATCCTCTTCCTTATCTTCCTGCCCTGTTAGTCTTTGAGGGATAGGTTCTTTCTTGTGTGGAGGAGGAGCTACTGGAGGAATAAAATCTAATGGTTGAGATATTTGTTGTTTAATTTCAGGAGCCTTACCGCTTGAACCAAAACCTGTAGCAATAACTGTTACTTTTAATTCTTCTTTCAAATCTTCATCAATTACAGTACCAAAGATAATCTTAGCATTTGGATCTGCAGAAGAAGTAATTATTCGAGCAGCTTCATTAACTTCATTCATTCCCATTCCTTTAGCACCAGCAATAGTGAATAATATTCCTTTAGCACCATCAATTGAAAGTTCAAGTAATGGGGAATCAATTGCAGCTTTAGCTGCATCAATAGCTCTATTCTCACCAGTTCCAGTACCAATACCCATTAATGCTGATCCAGCATCAGCCATAACAGCTTTTACATCAGCGAAATCTACATTAATTAATCCAGGAACTGTAATCAATTCAGCAATCCCTTTAACACCTTGCTTTAATACATCATCTACAATAGCAAAAGCGTCTAGTAAAGATGTCTTTTTATCAATAATTTGTAAAATTCTATCATTAGGGATTGTAATAATTGTATCAACATGCTCCATTAAAGCATCTAAACCTTTTTCAGCAATAACTTTTCTTTGTGCTCCTTCAAAAGAAAAAGGTTTTGTAATAACAGCTACGGTTAATGCTCCTAAATCTCTAGCAACTTCTGCTACTATAGGGGCACAACCTGTACCTGTTCCACCACCTAAACCACAAGTAATGAATACCATATCTGTACCTTTTAAAGCTTCTCTAATTTCATCAACAGATTCTTCAGCTGCTTCACGGCCTAAATCTGGATTCATACCAGCACCAAGTCCCCTTGTTGCACTCTTTCCAACATGAATCTTTGTTTTAGCTAAATTATGATGCAAAGCTTGAGCATCAGTATTTATGGCTATAAAATCAACACCTTTAATACGATCCTCTTGCATGCGGTTAATAGCTGCATTACCTGCACCACCAACACCAACAACCTTCAGCTTAGCAAAGGATTCTACTTCTGGTTTAACTTCTTTAGTTTTAGGTTTAATCGGTTTAACTGTCATATATGTATACAGATTCAAAAATTATATACTTTTTAAATATTAATATATCTTAACACATTGATTTTTTTTGGCAAGTAGCTGTAATTTGCTACCTAATATGCTGCAGCTATTGCGTTAGCAGCTACAAAAGCAACTGCGATAAGAACTGTTAGTCCAATAAATTGTGATAATCCTTTTGTATGTTTTTTCATATGTTTTTATTTCTAAGATAAAAATCGTTTAAATAGATTTTTAATTTTTTCTAAAATTTCTTTTGGAGATTTCCAAATTGGTTCACCTCCAGATAATCCTGTTTGTTTTTCAATTTCAAACCCCCACATTGCTAATCCAAGTGCTGTTGTGAAAGGCAAACTATTAACTTTATCAATAGCAGTTTTCAAATCAATAGGTTTTCCTAAAGCTGCGGGTAATCTAAATTCTTTTTTAGCTGTTTCAATAATTCCAGGCAATTCTGATCCACCACCAGTTAAAACTATTCCAGCTGGTAATAGTCCTGACCTATCAATCTCAATTAATTTTTTATCAACCATTTCAAATATTTCTTCTAATCTAGCTTGGATTATTTCTGAAATATGTTTTAATGAAACTTTTGTCTCTTCTTTTGGATCAAATTCACTTAAATCAATCTCTTCTTTCTTTGAATAATCTCTTGGATTGGCACTTCCATATTCCAATTTGATATCTTCAGCAATTTCAAGGGATGTTCTTAACCCAATTGCGATATCATTTGTAATATGTGCAGATCCAATTGGCAATATCTCTGATAAAAGAATATCTCCTTCTTCAAAAACAGCTAATGATGTTGTTGAATGTCCAATATTTACCAATACAACACCTAATTCTTTTTGACGTTTATTTAATACACTTTCTGCATTAGCTAAAATGGATAAAACCAAATCATCAATTTCAACTCCTGTACGATAAATAGCTTTAGTTAAATTCTTTACATTTGATGATAAACCTTGAATAATTTGTGTTTCTACTTCTAACCTAACACCTGTCATGCCAACAGGGTCTTTTATACCTGATTGAGAGTCAACTGAGAACAGTTTTGGTATAACATGAAGGATTTCATAATTAGGAGGCGTAGCAACAGCCTGAGCAGCCATTATCACCCTTTCTACATCATCATTCTTAATTTCACCTCCAGGACGTGATACAGCAACAACACCTTTTGATGGCATGTTAGCAATGCCTAAACCAGAGACACCTGCATAAAGTGAGCTAACTTTTTGTCCAACAACACGTTCCATTTGTTCCAGAGCTTCTGAAACAGCTGAAACCGTATCTTCAATTGAAACAATTGATCCTTTAGAAATACCCTCTGAAGGAACTTCAACAGCACCAACAACATAGAAGCTATTATCTTCATGATTAAGTTGGCCACTAACTACACGTACGTAAGAGGTACCAATATCTAAACCTGTAATGATTTTATCTTTTGACATTTTTTTGTTTTACTTATCCACTTATTTAAATTAATTATATGAAAAAAATCGAATTATAGCAAACCGTAGATGAACACAAAAGTTGTTCAAGTGAATTAAATTAATTATCAAATTCTTTCTCCAAAACTGTCTTCAATATGGCTAGTGGATAATTTCCACCAGGATACCAATATAAAACAAGTTCATCAATTACAATTTTTGCAACACCACTAGAGCCTTTTGGATCAAATTCTTGTTGAGCAAGTTCATCGTTAGAAAAACAAAAGTATGTGTCTCTATCCTTTCTGTATTGAGATAAAATTGGAACCCTTAAAGAATCTTTCTGATTAACTGTAAAACAAACTTTATTTGCATAGTAACTATTCTGATCATAATAATTGAATTTACCTTCTAAAACTAAATCTCCACCAAATACAACCTTATGATTTTCTTCTAAAGGATGAGAATCAGCTAAATTTGCAGATACAAAACTTATACTTGTAACCATCATTTCTCCTAGATTATCCCCAACTTTATTTTCATTAATATCAAATATATTAGTAGCACCCATCCTTTTATCCAGAAATTTAAAAGTAGAGAGGATTCTATTAAACAAATCCTGATTAGATGAATAACCTAAATTAGAATTTAAAATAAATATTTTATTATCATGTGCCACATACCAAACAGGGACACCACACCCAATCCCCTCCTGGTCACCAACACACGAAATTCTTATCTCATACGCTCCTTGTCCTCCAATCTCAACATTCTTTTTGTGTATAACTGAATTTTTAAATTCGTTTTCAATATATTCATCCAATATGACACCTTCTATTTCCTTTGTTGAAACACTTAAAGAATCAGATATATTACCAGGAACTAATCCTTCCACATCCTTCTCTCGTTGTACTCTAACTATGTCTGGAAATTTATATAAAAACCAAGTTTCTGGATATTTAAATTCAAACCCATATTCTTCGTCATAATAAATTTTCCAATCCGAAATATATATTTCACTATGCTTTTGAGTCTGCTTTTCCGGGTTTAATATCTTCTGTTCGAAAGCTAATCGCTCGGCTTCAAGGATTGTTTTTGAATAAATCCAAACTACCCAACTAACCAAAATAACTGTTACCAAAATACCCACCAAAACCAGCAATAATGTTCTGGATTTTTTTAATTTAAGGTCTGGTTGAGCTTCTAAACCATGAGTTGTCTCTTGAAGTTTTGTTTTTTTTATATAATTCATATAATTAATTTAAAAAGGGTTTTCAAAAAATTCAAAGCTATTTAACATCATATTAAAAGTTGCTACAAAGTTTAATTCATTGGACATGCTTGGGCTATAGCTGATCAAGAATATTTTCCCATCAACCAAAGAATAAATATTTAATCCATCCTCTGTTCTAATTGCATCTTCCCCACCCAGTTCTGTTTTTTGTTTGTTTGCCTCAATATCGCTTTCGGTTACATTAGGTTTATCAAATAGATACCATTCCATAACATCGTCGAATTCGGTCTCGTTATCTAGAATTAAAATATTAAAAAACTCTTCAGTTGCTTCTGATTGAATAATTAAATTTCCTTCTTGTTCATCTACTCTAATTAAATTAAATTCATTTGGATAAATAAAGCTATACCCATAGGTTTCATCAATAAAAGTATCTGCAGCATCTTCGTCTTTTAAAGTTTTATCTACACCTAAAGGACTGTATAAGCTAACTAGTTCTTTTCCGTCTAGGTATGAATCATTATCTGTATCTAGATTATCTGGATCTGTTCCCCAAACAACTTCTTCAACATCTGTTAAACCATCATAATCGGAATCTTTTGTTAACACAAATTCATCGTTGATTTCTTCTTCTTCATAATCATATATCTCTTCTTCATCATCATATTCATCATATTCATTAAAATCATTCTCATCATATCTATCTATTTGTGATTGACCAGTAGTACATTTTTGAACAACACATTCCTCGTTTGCATTATATTCACATACTTCATAAACTACTTCTAAATGACAGGTTTCTTGCAACATCAAACATTGTTCTTCGCCACAGTCTTCGCATTTATCTGCAGAACAGGTGTTAATAAAATCTTGTGAATTATCTTCTTGAGATTCTTGTCCTGTATAGCTATCTTCTAGTGTTTGTAAACTTAAATCTTCTTCTGGTGCTTGGTTTATACTTCTAACAAAAAACCATGCAGCCAAAGCTAAAACTATAATAAAAATCAAACCAACACTTACCCCAACAATTAAGTTTTTGTTAATTATCTTCGCTTTTTTCCCAGGCAAAATACCTTTACCACTTTTTTTAACTTTAATTTTAGGTAAATTCTTTAAAAATTTATCTGGCATTGTATGAATCTTGGCATCCTTTAAAGAACTTGATCCATTTTCTAAACCTGAAACAGAATCAAGTGCCTCTTGTTTTGTTTTATCATCCAATTTTTCTTTTTCGTTTTGCATATATTATATATTCTAATCTAAAAATTTAAAGTTAGAAATTATTTGTTCTTGAAACTCTGGCTGTGTCATATTACCGTGGCCGTGATAAGCTGATATTCTGTACACTTTATTGTCTTTTAAAATATATGTCCAAACCACATCACCCGTATACCCACCAATCATATTTTCAAATTCAACAGATATTATATTGTTTTCTTCTGTCCATTTTACTGTGTCCATATCTAAAATATTACCAAAACTTTCCATTAATTTTGCTTTAACGAAATTCCTAAAATTAACATTCTCTTCGGCTGGATAAATTCTAACAGCTATATGTGCCATTGTTAAACTTCCAATATTTAGTTTTTCTAAATTTGCTTCATCAACTAATAGGTCGTTAGGGTATTTTATTTCATAATCATAATCACTATTTTTAAATGTACCCCAGTCAACGCCTAAATTTTCTTCATCTGGATTTAATCTACCAGGACCTATTGGGTTATATCCTTTATCTACTTCTACCCCATCCAAATATCCATCTTTATCTGAATCTACATCAATAGGGTCTGTAAAATATATTTTAACTTCATCGTAATCTGAAAGTCCATCAAAATCTGTATCAACACGATTTGGGTTAATTCCTAATAATATTTCTTCTTCGTCTGTTAACCCATCTTTATCTAAATCTGAAAGCGGCTCAACAATGTCATCTTCTTCGTCTTCAAAAAAATCATCAGGTTCTTCTGGTTCAGGTTCTGGAGCAGGTTGCTCATTTAAAGTATCACTAAAACCTTTTAACATATCGTTAAAATTCTCTTCTTCCTCCTCAAGACCAAATTCTTCAAAGGTTTCATCTTCATTGTTAATATATTTTGAATAAACCCAAAAACCAGCCAGAGAAAGTAAAACAACTGCTAGACAGATAATAATAACTGTTAAAATTACATTAGATTTCTTTCCTGTTTTTTGAACAAGATTAACTTCTGGTGGTAAATTATCATTTTCTACTTCTGATTTTTTCCCTTGTAAAGGAGTATTCCCCACAGGAGCTTGTTGTTGGTTGTTTGAAGTCATCGGCTTAACAACTTCACTATTTTCTTTTTTCTCTGTATTAGAAAAAATATCTTCTGTTGTAGGCTCTTGTAAAGAAGCAGGAGCTGAACCAGCTTTTTTAAATGGAAATTCCTTATCTTTATTAAGATTTTCTAGATCCACGGTTGGTCCTGTATTCTGCAAGTCTTCATCGATAGAACTACCTTGTGTTTGATTATTGGGTGGATTTTGATTTGTCTGTTTATTGTCAAACATATTTTTATTTTTATTATATTGAAGTTATTATTAAGTCTTCACAAGTATTATTATTAGGTCTATCTACAACATTAAAATCACCATCAGACCAATTTGCTTCCTCGTATTCCATATTTGCATAAAGTTTGAAATAGCTTCCGTCTACATCTGATTCATATTTATATATATGTGATCCAACAGGACAGTCAAAATCTCGAGTAACACTGTGCCAACAACTAACCTGATCATATCCGGAAGGACAAGACGTAACACACCTATCGTTGTTAACAGGACACTCCGAATCTTCCCAACACATTAAACCAGTATCACTTACACAATGATGTGCAAAAGAGTTAATTGGATCAATTGGTAATGATTCTTTTAATCCCTTGCCTAAAACATCATCCCAAGAAGGCCAAACAGAAGTTGATTCATGTTGAATATATGAACCAGCTCCAAGTTTTGGATAAAAACCATTATCTGTTTTAAATTTCTCTAAATAACTAGCTATGTCTCCCAAATGATACAATCGTTTAACATCATTATGTAAAGCATCCCTTTCATCAAAATTTGTTATATTACTATTAAATTGCCAATTATCAATTAACTGACTAAGAATATTTGTTACATTACTAGAAGCACCATCGTTATATGACATGATATACATATTGTAATGTACATTATCTCCAATATGGTTAGCTGCTGTTACATAAACTGTTCTGCCCGATTTAACAGCATCATACCCATCAATCTCTATCTTCTGTAATGAAGTTGATGGATTTGGTACTTTTGTATTATACCATTCAGCTGAACTTAACTTTTCTTTATTCTTATACACCCTAATCCCAATTGCATCACCAGATTCATCATTAAAAACTAAAAACTTTTCTGCTAAAAGGGGATCTTGTGTTGTTGGTGTATCAATTCCATTATCAGAAGTTAAACCTGGTAATAGAGTTTCATCTGTACAATACATTGTCTCATATTTACTGGTAGTCCTATCATCCTCAATTTTTACAGGATTTTCACATAAAAATACTGTAATTGCAGCTGAACCAACTTTTCTTTTCCATTTTTCTCGATCCATTTCTTTATCTACAATTAATGCTGCAGCATATATATTAGCTCTGCCATTTTTCTTATCAGTAGCAAAAATTTCTTTCTCATTACTTTTAGTTCCATCTTCCATTGTAACTACACTATCTAGATCTTTTTTAGACCACTCCCATTCAAATTCATAACTACTAGTTGTTTCTATTTCTGTATCACCACTCATAGCTCTAGCAATAAAAGTAACTGGTTTGTCTGGCTCAGTAAATGTATATGTACCTGGAAATATTTTCACTTTAGTAATTTTACAAACATTAGCTTCTTTTGTAGTTGAAAATTTCCAAGAACTACCATAACCTAATGTTCCTCCAAAAACACTTTCGATTCCACTGTCTCCTGTCTTAATTTCCACCATATATTTTGAATTTCGTTTAAATGAACTTGTTGGTACAATTTTAATTCTAGTACAATCACTTTGATTTGTATTAGTACACAATTCCTCACCATATTTAACTCTTTCTGTTGATAGATTGGTACTTACTGGACACCAATATTCAGCAGCAGAAGCTGTTTTAAAAATCTTATTAAACACTTTCTTCCACCAACTTTCTTTTACCACTTCATCTTGTTTCAAAACACAACTGCCAGTATCTTTTCCATTAACTTTCCATAATTTAATATTATCAAAAGATCCAGGTTTAATAGGTTGATTAAATAAGATGCTGGAAGTAAAATTCGTACACTCATTAATTCCCGTAGGTTTTTTCTCTAGAATTAATACTTCTTCTGGTTCTGGGACAACAGGTTCTTCACAAACACAAGTTGTATCATTACAAACTAACCCTCTACCACACATACTTTGTTTGGCTGAACATTGGTTATTGTCTAAATCGCCATCTCCATCACAAGATTCACCAATAATTGAAAGATATATACTATTACTTGGACAACCTAAAATTGCTACTTTTACATCACCAGACGTAGCTCCTTCAGGTACGTTTGCTTTAATTTTATCTTGTTTTCCCCAACCACCATCTTCCCAAATATCAACCTGTGTAATTTCTGTCTGATTCAAAAACAGCCTATGTGCAAATGGTGCATCTGAATCACAACTATTTACACATCTTCCATCTTTAACTCTGGCCAATGTTGTTGAACAACAAATTGGAGATTCATCTTCACTACAAAGTCTACCACTAGCTTCATCTAAATATTGTTCTTGAGAATCATCTCCACAACAAGTTGGATTACCAGAACTTTCATATCCAATTTCTGTATAATTAAAATTTACTTCACAAGCTGATTTACTATCATCACAGTTTAGACCATCTTTATCACAATCATCTTGTTTTTCATTATCATCCCAATCTCTTGTCTCAGCATTAATTAAAAGATTTTCTCCTTTTAAAGTAAACGCTTTATTCTCCATTTGTTTATTTGGACTCATACTACACAAACCAGGAACTGTCCCCTTAGGAAAAACTACTCCATTACAAGTATTCTCTACATTAAAGGATGCTGTATTACTTAATAGCTCATGTGATGTTTCCACACTAACAGTACCACCAGCGTCTACTGGTACTCCAACGATTATTTCTGTATCATCCCAAGAAACATCACATGGGTAGTTTGCTTCTTTGTCACCAAACATAACTTTTCCTGTACCTTTAGTAGACTCAAAATAGCAACCATGAACAGTTGTCCATCTACCAACAGGTCCTTTGTCTGGGCTTAAGGTATGTATGACTGACTTACAACGTTTCGTTGGAATGTCACAAGTACTACCAGTACATATATATGAACCATCACCATAATAGTCAAGGCAGTCTGTATCTTTTGCACAAGAATCTGAGTTATATCTCAACTTACCCTTGTCTTCTTTGTTTAATATATTAGCTGAAATTTTTGTTTCTCCCGAAACACTTCCTCCCACAACAGTAGTTGTAGCAACGTTTCCGTTTGAAGAAGTTATCTCGGCAATACTTAGTTCAGAAGAAGCCCAAGTCCAATTCATATCACTAGCTGGAATTTCAATACAGTTCTTACCAAAAGCTTTAGCTGTATATTTAATTGCTTCCCCGTTGGTTCGAGAGAAATATGAAGGGGGAGATACATCCACATATTTTAAATCACATAAATTATCTGAATCTGCTGTTTTAAAATACCAACTATAGTCACTTCTTAAAGTTGATCCATCCTCAGCCAATATTCCCCTTCTTAATGTTATTTCATAAAATCTATCTTTATCTAAGCTTGTAGGTACAAAAGTTATTCCACCCTGTGTTTTTTCGTCGACGTCATTAATAAAAGTAGAAAAAGTACCAGCCACAGACGCTGTGCACTCTTCTGCATCATCAGCACCAATCAAACATGCTTTTATTTGTATATTCTGACCATTAACTGAACTAGAATTTATATGTTTATTAAACCTAGCCGATATCACAGCATTCTTGCATACATCAGAAGCTCCACGTTTTGGGTTTGGTGATGGAAATACGGAAATACTACTATTTTCCATTTCACAACGGGAATCATTTATTATATTTAAAAATTGACCTGAATCATAATCACTTCTTACATCAAAATATATTGGGTTACTGATTCTATCTGAAGAATCTTTAACAACAACATTCCCACTTTGTGCTGAACTCGGTACTGTTGTTTCTATTTCAGTAATATTCCAATTTCCAGGCAATATTGTAGCTGCTTGTTCTACAGAAAAAACTACTTGCCCTTGTGTTGTACCAAACCTTGTACCACGTGCAACAACTTTTCTGTTCACTTTACCAGAACTTGGGTTTAGATTGTATAGACAAGGACCTTCTGCTTCTTCATTGGTTGTGACATAGAAATTCTTTTCATTACTGTCTATATCATCATTTGATAAACTTTGTGTAACTGTAATTGAAATTGGCACCTTTCTTGGATCTTCTCCATCCATTTTTAAACTGCTTGGTAAAGTAGCAACAACAGATCGATCATCCCATGTCCCAGCTTGTATAGCTATTGGCTGATCATCAAAATTAATATATTGAGGCTCGGAAAGATAATCATCTTTACCAACAAAGCATTTACCAAAAACTGTGAAACATTGCCCCGGTCCCCCTTTACTTGGCTTTAGATATGAGACATACGGAGAACAAGAACAATCTTCTTGAGTAGATGTTGTAAAAATCCAGTCATCTTCTAAAAACCCTCCTTCCATATCTGTTTGTTTATCTGTTTCTACATATACATGATAAGAGTTATCTACCTTTAATAGCGAAGCTGGGGAAAACTCATATGCTGTAAAATCACTATCTATCATTTTTAATTCTCCAAAATCAGATACTGCCTTAGATGTTTCGCCTGGTATTAAAACAACTTTTTTACTATCTACTCCATCATACAACCTAAAAGTTACAGTTGTTCCTTCCATTGATGTTGAAAAATTAAATAATATCTTTTCATCTGGACATACATTATCCCCTTTGGGATAATTTGAATTAACTGCTGTGTGTTGATCGCCTGTAGTAAAGCTAAACTCATAATCGTCCATTGTGTTATTGCATAAATCTGAAATACTTTTCACTTTAATTGTGTATGTTGCAAACTCATTCAAATCCTGAACAAAACTAAAGCTTACTTGTTTAGAAGTAATATTAAATTCTGTTAAGGAATCTATCAAAGTACCATTACTACCAAAAACCTGAATACTCTCTGAAGTTATCGTTGTGGCATCTATTCCTTCATCAAATTGAATTTTTACATAAGGAGACAAGGGGACTAAAACTTCTTCATCAACAGGGTTTGTTTTAGTTACAGTAGGCTTTTGATCATCTGTTTCTTTACCAGTATTAAAAGTCCAAACAAAACTGTCTCCGCTGTTTGCACAACTTGGACTTGCTAAACATGCTGATAAAAATTTTCCACTATTATTCTTTAATGTTTTTGGAAAATATATTCTGTATTCTGAATCTTCACCATACAAAGAGGTTTGTTTAAAATTTAAATATTTTCCACTTTTTTTCCAATTATCTGCTTGAGATATCTGTGTTTCCATACCACCTTCTACTTTCACAATCTTTAAATCAGATTCTTTAATAGCATCAAAAGATTCTGTATTAATTGATCCACTAAAGATTGATTGAACATTAGAACAAAGACGTACATTATTTCCTGGATCACCATCCACGTTATTTGTATCTATTTGGTTAATCTGGAAAGTTTCTACACCAGAATTATCATCACTACAACCCTCAATGCTTTCATTGTGTACATCAACCCAATGACCAGAATTACTACACCTCTGGCAAGTTGGCCACTGCCTATCTGACGAAGAAGAAGTACATTCAGGAACTTCTGGATTAACTATATTATCTGCCCAGTTAAGAATAAAGCTCATAACTGTTCTAACAATTAGATATGATAAAAGAATAATTACAACACCAATAATGGCGTTAGTGATAATCTTTCTTGCTTTATCAACTTTTTCTGAATTACCTTGTGATGTCATCCAAACAAAACCACCGTAGATTATTAAAATGATAGCCATTAGGCCTAATAGCCCTAGGAATATATTAATGATATTAACCACAGTCTGAACAATCCCAACTTTTACTCCCATACCAGGCAACATTAATTCATCAACACTATTTTCATACTCTTCGCCTTGAGCCATTGTTTCTGGGGCAAAACAAAAAAGCGCTAATCCAAAAACGCTTACTAAAAATAGTACAATAACTAAATATGACAAAAAGCTTTTGTTTTGCCTGAGCATGAATTATTTAAAAATTAATTTATATATCTTTATTGTTTAATAAAATCCAAAATTTTCTGACAATATTTTGGGTATTGATCTAGAGCTATATCAATTGAATTATATAACAGCCTCTCATCAACTTCTCCATATTCGTGAACTACGATATTACGCATACCCACACTCTTGGAAATTTCATCTGCAAATTCCTGCTCCAAAATATCCATTTTGCCCAAAATTTTAAAAGTTTCTGTATAATCATTAGGGACATCTGCTCCCCCTTCTTTTATTAAATGTTGATTAATATCAATTGCCCTACCAATTAATTCAATAAAAGCATAACGTAAACTACCATACAAATGAAAATTATTTACAATTTCTTCTAGAGTATGTTCTTTAAAAGATTCTACTATTTTAAGTAAATCTTGAATTTTTTTAATGTCTTCTGAAATTAAATTTTTATCTAGCATAGGTCAAAAGTTCTTTTTGTCTGTTTTCAATCATTTCATCTCTTAAATCCCTTAATGGCTTTGTGTCAATATATTGTTTAAATGCTTTGGCACATAATTTAGCAAACTCATAATTAGAACCATAAAGTAATTTTCCTTTATATGTTGCCTCGAAAAGAAAATATGGTGTTGCATAATTCAGATAGCTTACATCAACATCTTTAAAATTTGGAAAAACTTGCTTTAACTCATATTTAACATCTAATAAGATGTGATAAGATTTAGGATCTTTTTTAAGTAGTATACCAATATCTAAATCACTGCCTGCGTGTGTTTTACCTTTAACTTGCGAACCAAAAACGACCATCATTTTTAAATCATGTTTTTCAGAAATTTCATCTATTTTCTTCTTTTGTCCTTTTGTTATATCCATAACAAATCCTAACCTTTATTTTACCATTTCTCTCACAATTTTGCTAACAAGATTTCCATCAGCTTGTCCTTTTGTTTTAGCCATAACTTGACCCATGATTTGACCAAACTGACTAGGCGCTACTTCACCCATAGAAGCAATTACTTCTGCAACAATTTTCTTAACTTCTTCTTCTCCCATTTCTTCTGGTAAATATTTTTGAATAAATTCTAATTCTTCTTTTTCTTTATCAGCTAAGTCTTGCCTTCCCCCATTTATATATTGCTCAATAGAATCTTTTCTCTTTTTAACTTCCCTTTTCAATATTTGAAGTTCTTCTTCTTCATTCAAACCTTCATCTTGTTTCTTTTTAGCAATAGATTCATTTTGAAAAGCTGATAAAATCATTCTTAAAAGAGTTACTTTTTCAGTATCTTTATTCTTTAAGAAATCTTTCATTTCTTCAGTTAATTTTTCTTTAAACATATTTTTATCTTCTCTTAAAACCACCTCTAGTACTTGGCTCAGGTAGTTTTCCTGTTTTAATCATGTATTCCCTTTTAGCCCTGTTATATTTTCTAACCAAAGCATCCTGTTTAGACTGGGTCTTACCAAGTTTTTTGTGGTGGAAAAGGTTTCTTTTAACCGCATTCAAAGTACGGCTTCTTTTGATTTTATCTTGAAACCGTCTTAAAAGTGATTCACTTGATTCATTTCCTTTTCTTTTTACTTCAACTGCCATAAATTTACTCCTTTCTTAAGAGTTTTACATATATTTTCATCTTGATTCTAACAGAAAATAGGTATATTTGTCAAAAAAAGTGAATTTTGGGTATAAAAAATGAGAGGTTAACGTACTCTCTGTCCTAAAAGGACTTACGGTGAATTAAATTCACAAAATTTTAAAGGCCATACCAAACAGGCCTTTCTTTGTATTTTATCTCAACTATTATCCCAAGATCACATTTATATATTATTTTGTTGTGAGTTTGGTGTTGAATGAAAAACAGTATATTATTTATGTAGTATTCGTTTATCTCATACCACATAAATGATCTTTCCTCTGTCCGGAGAATGGTGTCCCGAACAGTAGAAAAGGTTAAACTTCTGGGAGACTCTACTACCACGTCTCTAACTCTGACCTTGTATTGTCTCTCAAAATTAGAGATTGGTAATCCAGGCTTCACTTCGCCCCACCACGACTTTCTCAACACAATCCGATCGTACCTTTTAATTGGCGACTCGAGCGTTAATTGAGTAATGCGCTCTAATTCACTAATTGCCAAACGTCTTTGTTCTTCCTCAATTTGGTTTTCTTCAACTATTGTAAAGAGAAGCATCCCAATAGAAATGAAAAGACAAATAAATAAAACAAAAAAAATATCTACTAATAAAACAGAAAAAATATCTACTGTTATATAACTTTTCTTCAAAACAACCTCCTTGTTAATAATTATGCTTTTCAGTGAACTAAAATTTTATACATTATTTATAACACAAATTAACAATTATGTCAAGACAATAAAAAAACCACCTAAAAGGTGGTTTTTTCATAAATATTTTGATATAAGTCAATTTTAAGTATTATCCTGAACCTCCGCCAATATCTCATCTGCCTTTTTTTCTAGTTCAACTGGCTCATTCAGTTTAACATGACCTTCTTTTTCAATTACAATATGTTTTTGGGTTCCTTCTGGTTTTTTTTCAATATTATTCATCATCCCTTCATCTTTATATACCTTCAAATCATTACTACCTGTTAATCTTTTCTCAACTTCATTGATTATTCCATCAAAACGTACAATTTCTTGAATTCCTGATTCCATGTCTCTAATTATGATTGTATTATCGATAATTTCTTTTTGTCCCAAAATCAATGCATATTTAACATTTAATTTGTTTGCTATCTCTAATTGAGATTTCAAACCAGTTTTTGAAAACGCCTCACGTACACGAATAGTTTTTCTACGCATATCTTCAAAAAGTCTAATAGATTTCTTTTTGGCCTCATCACCTAATTGAGCTATGAAAACATCAGCTTGGGTTGGATCACTAACTTCTATTCTAGATTGTTTAAGTACTTTAATAACCCGTTCAACTCCCCCAGCCATTCCAATGGCTGGTGTAGGTCTACCGCCTAATATTTCAGCTAAATTGTCATAACGTCCTCCACCACCTAAAGCAATTCTTTTATATTCTTTGTCTTTATCCCTTTCTTCTTCTCCTTCAGGTTTTGGTAAAGTTTCTTCATTTAAGAACACTTCAAAGGTTGTACGAGTATAGTAATCAAGACCTCTAACCAATCTAGGGTTTAGGTTATATATAACATCAACATCATCAAGATTTTCTAAAACCTTAACAAAATGATCTTTACATTCTATACATATATTATCTAGAATTTGAGGTGCTTCTTCTGTAGCTTCCTGACATCTCTTATCTTTACAATCCAATACACGTAAAGGATTTTTCTTAAGCCTTTCTTTACAAAGATCACATAGCTTATCTGCATTCTTTCTTAAATATTTAGCTAACACCTTCATATATTCAGGTCTACATTCTGGACAACCAATACTGTTAATTTCAATAACAACATCTAAACCATATGATTTATATAAACTAGAAACCATAATGATTAACTGAGAGTCTGTTTCTGGCAGTTCAGAACCAATTACTTCAAAGTTAAACTGGTTAAATTGTCTATATCTACCTGATTGAGGTTTGTCGTGTCTAAAGATAGGTCCCCAAGAAAAAAACTTAATTGGGTGTGGTTGATTAATCATACCGTGCTCAAGATATGCACGTAATACTCCTGGAGTAAATTCTGGACGTAAAGCTACTTTATTTCCAGATTTATCTTCAAACATATATAGTTCTTTTTCTACAATGTCTGATGTCTTTCCAGTTCCTTTGATATATATCCTTGCATCTTCTAAAATTGGTAAATCTAATTTACGAAAACCATAGTCTAAAGATGTTTGTCTTGTACGGTCATACAAAAAATCCCAATACTTTTGTTCGTTTGGTAATATATCTTTAAAACCTTTTAAGGTTTGGTATTGTTGTGGTTTTTTCTTATTAGTCATATATTTTAATCTTTAATATGTTGGTGTTTGAAAAACTTTAAATCTATCAAATGGCCATCCTCGTAACCAAGTACGACCAATAATATCTTCTTCATAAACTGGTCCAAATCTACGAGAGTCTAGAGATGACACCCTATTATCTCCCATAACAAAATATTGATCTGCTTCTAAGGTTGTATCTACATCATCATATGATTTAGCTGATTCAGGTAGATATGTACTTTCATTAATTACCATTCCATTTGGATTATCCTGGTTATATATCTGAATTACATTATCTTTAATAGTAATTCTTTCTCCTGGTAAACCAATTAAACGTTTAATATAGAAAGACTTTTCCCCAGGTGGATGACGGAAAACAATAATCTCACCTCTTACTGGCTCATTAAACCTGTATGATATCTCATCTATTAATAAATATTCATTATCATAGAAGTTAGGTTCCATTGAAGCTCCTTTAACATAGAAAGGTTGAACTACAAATTGTTTAATAGGGATAACAATAATTAGACATATGATAACTATTTTAACTGTTTCCCATAAAAAATCTTTAAAAGATTCTTTTCCTTCACTCTTAGGAACGTTTTGATTTGAATTACTTGTTAATATTTCTTGATTTTTGTTTTCTTCTTCCATATATATTATATATTTTAATATTTATATAGCTAACCTTAGCAAAATTTATTTAATTCTAACATATTTTTTGTATTGACGCAAATATTTAATATGGTAGAATTAGATTTGTAACTAAAGAACAGAATTAAAGTATGAATAACTTAGAACATATTAAGAAAGAAGCAGGATATTTAAACCAAAACAAGCCAAAAAGTAAGTTTGTACGATTCACTAAAATCGCTTTTTTTATTTTACTAGTAATCTTCATTGTTTCATCAAGCTTTTCATATAAGGTGATATTTTCTCAAGATTCTATCATTAAAGGTATTGGTCAATTACCAGTTATTAAACAGATTAGAAAAATTGTTGGACTTGATGGAAAGATTAAAGGTGAAATGGATAACAGAACAAACTTTTTAATTTTAGGACAAGGTGGAGTTGGACATGAAGGTCCATATCTAACTGATACAATAATCTTCGGATCAATTAAACCTTCAACTGGTCAAGTAGTAATGATTTCAATCCCAAGAGACTTTTTAGTAGAAGTTCCAGGAAAAGGATGGTATAAAATTAATGCAGTTAATTCTTTTGGAGAAACTGGCAACTATGATGGTGGTGGGTCAAAATTAGTTGCAGATATTGTATCTGATATTTTTGACTTACCTGTCCATTATTGGATACGTGTAGACTTTGATTCTTTTAATGATATAATCAACAGTGTAGGACATATAGAGGTATGTGTTGAAAGATCTTTTACAGATAACCTTTATCCAACAGATGACTTCCAATATCAAACTCTTGAGTTTACAGAAGGATGTCAAACAATGGATGGCGATACTGCCCTTAAATTTGCTCGTTCAAGACATGGTACTAATGGTGAAGGTTCAGATTTTGCCAGAGCAGCTAGACAGCAAAAGGTTATCTTATCTTTAAAAGACAAAGTTTTTGATTGGAAAACAGTTTTTAAACCAAACCTAATCTACTCGCTATTTGAAATGTCAAAAGATCATGTACAAACAAATGTTACCAAGGGTGAAATTGTACATTTTATAGATCTAGCTCAAAAAATTATTGATAATGAAATTAAAAAAAGAGTTTTAGACAACTCCCCTACAGGATTACTTAAAGCAGAAATTACTGAACAAGGTGCGTATGTATTAGTACCTAGGTCTGGAAACTATTCTGAATTAAGAAATCTAGCTCAAAACATCTTTGTTTTATCTGAACAACCCCAAGAACCTAGTGAGGAAATCAAGATAGTAATATTAAACGGTACAGAAGTAGAAGGTTTAGCTAGAGACACAGCAGGATTCTTTACTTCTTTAAGTTATGAAGTTTTAAATGTAGCCAACTCCCCTAGACAGAATTATGAGAAGAATGTTATATATGATTTATCTGATGGAAAGAAAAAAGAATATTTAAAAATATTAAGAGAAGCTTTAGATGCAAATGCAACCAAAGAGCTTCCTGAATTCATATCAACAAGTGAAATAGAAAAAATTGATGAGGCAGATTTCATTGTTGTTCTGGGTTGTAAAGAAGGTGAGCCTAAGTGTGTTGTTGAAGAAGAAATAGAGGAAGAAAATATTTAAAAATCAATTGATTAATTGTCATCAACTTGATATAATTAAGTTATGATAAGTACCAATATCCCAACTATTTTTACAGAAAAAGAAGTGTACATCACATCATCTCTTGGTGTTAAAATTAAAATTCTAAATATCGGTTGGTAAAATATTATTATCAAACACCCCGAGCTTAAGAAAGCTTTTAATGAATTAACCGAAACATTAACTAAATCAAAAATAGTACGACGGAGTAAGGTTGACGATAAGATATATTTGTATTATTATAAAATTAAAGATAAAAAGTATTTATGTGCAGTATGTCGACATTATAATGGTAAAGGTTTTTTAATTACTGCATACCATACCTACAAATTACAAGGTAAAAAATATGAATAAAATAAATATATTTATAGATACAATTGGTAACACATTCAATATGTGGATGGATGACCCAAAAAAAAGTACTCATTCTGAAATGAACAAAAATGAGGATATTTTGATGATGGACAAAAATAACAAAGTTATTGGTTTTGAAAAAATAAACTTTTTACCGAAAGAGTTTGTTAATAGATTAAAATTAAAACCCAACCAAACCATAAAAAAGAAATTGATGTTATCTTAGTTATTTATCTTGTTTTATGAAGCAAATTCTATTCATCGCAACTGACCCCTTAAAAAATGAGGTTAAGTTACTAAAAGAAACTTTTGAAAAACATATTATTATCAGACACCCTGAAATGAAAGGTCATATTTCTTCTATAAAGAAAGTTATAGAAAACCCTTTATATATAGGGCAAGGAACAAAAAACAGAGAATCATTAATCTATTTAGGTAATTTCCAAGATAATAAAAAAATCCCATACTTAATAGTTGCAGTTAAATATATCAAAAAACTTGACCAAATTATTCTAACTGCATTTGGAACTCAAAACCTAGGTTTAAACAAAATTAATAAAATATTATGGCAACAAAAAAAACAAAACTTAATTACTCCTACTCTGCCGCCACACAAGAATTGATGGTAACTACTGTTGATCCTAAAGATTTAGATAAGGTGGACAATATAATGTTAGACACTGACCATTATCTACATTGGGATCCAAAAAAGAAAGAAGTGGTTGGTTTTTTTGCTTTGTTTGTTGATCCTAAAGAAAAAAAAGAAAAATTTCATAGTTTTCCAAGTGCAAAAGATTTGAAACCACTTGGGTTTAAAAACTTTTTCAAACAACTAGCTGAATCATATAGTTAGAGTTGGGTACTAATATTAAAAAATCTCAAACTAGCTTTGAGATTGTTTTTTTGCTATAAATCATCACATGAAAACAGTCACAATCATTGGCCGAACAAATGTTGGTAAATCAACTTTGTTTAATAAATTAATTGAGAAACGCAAGGCCCTAATCTCAAACATAGCAGGCACCACCCGTGACCTGAATTTTGGTATTTGTGACTGGCAAGGCAGACTTTTTCAAGTTGTAGATACAGGTGGTCTTTTTGATATTGAAAAAACAATTAAACCAAAGAACGATAATGAAGAATATATCGAAGAACAAGTTGAAAACAAAGTTAAAGAAACTATTAAGAAATCAGACCTAATATTATTCTTAGTTGATTCTAGAGATGGGATATTAAGAGATGATAGATTAATTGCTCAGTTATTAAAAAAATCTAAAAAAGAATTTATCTTAGTAGCTAACAAGATAGATAAAAGTAAATCAATTACACCAGAAGAATTTGAAAAACTTGGTTTAGGTGACGTGTATGGGATAGCAGCAGCCAGCGGAATCGGCATTGGAGACATGTTAGATGTTGTTATAAAAAAATTAAAATTAAAAAAGAGAAAAAATACTAACCTAAACAAAAAAGATAAAATTCGAGTAGCAATAATTGGTAAACCAAATGCAGGCAAGTCTTCTTTACTTAATCAAATCTTAGGTGAAGATAAAGCTATTGTATCTTCTATTCCTCACACAACACGTGAACCACAGGATATATTAATGGAATACAAAAAGAAAACAATTGAACTGGTAGATACAGCTGGTATTCGTAGAAAATCTAAAGTACAACCAAAATCTTTAGAAAGTGCAGGTATTGCTATGAGTATTAGAACTTTAAAAAGATCAGATATTGCAATATTTGTTTTAGATATATCAGAACCTTTATCTGCTCAAGATGCTCAACTAGCTGGTTTAATTATTGAGTCAGGTGTAAGTGTAATATTTGTAGCTAATAAATATGATTTATTAGATATAGATATGTACACCACAAAAGAAATGAGAAAAACTATTCTTCAATACTTCCCTTTCTTACCTTGGGCACCCATTATCTTTACATCAGCTAAATCTGGTAAAAACTCCCATAAAATATTACAATTAGTATTAGATATATATAAGATGCGAACCAAAAAGGTTACAAAAGAAGATTTAAATGAATTAGTTAATTATTTAATGAAAAAAATGCCACCCCCAAGACAACCAAGAAAACTTGGTTCATTAAATAAGACAAGGGCTTTCATTTCTAAAAGTGTTCAAAAAGACACAAACCCACCTATCTTTGAAATAAATGTAACTAATCTAGCAAAAATTCCAGAATCATATTTAAGATATTTAGAAAACAATATACGTAAAAAATTTAAATTTGACGGCACTCCTATTAAAATTGTAGTAGAAAGGGCCAGGGGATAAAAATATGTTTTTAATCGTAGGCCTGGGTAACCCAGGCAGAAAATATTCAAAAACAAAACATAATGCAGGTTTTCAAGCTGTAGATTTTTTAGTTGGAAAAGACAAATGGAGTAAAAGTAAAAATGCTAAAGCAGAATATATTAGAATACAAATTAATGATAAAGAAGTTGAAATCATTAAACCACAGACATTTATGAATAACTCCGGGGTTTCAGTAGCCTACGCAGCCAAAAAACACAATATATCTCCAGAAAATATTATTGTAATCTACGATGAATTAGACTTACCTTTTGGAGAAATACGTGTAAGACAAGAAGGATCTAGTGCTGGACACAATGGAATCAAATCAATCATCCAACATTTAGGTACAGATAAGTTTAATAGAGTACGTATAGGCATATCTAATGAATATAAGGAGAAAATGCCTGCTGATAAATTTGTATTAAAAAAATTCTCCCGCAAAGAACAAAAAGAATTAAAAGAAACTATCCTACCACAAGTACTTGAAAAAATTCAAGAAATGTGTTAGGAAGTATATATATTAAACATATTTAATAACCCATAACATTGGAGGTGTACCGTGGAAAATATACAAAAAGATGTTAAACAAGCTAAAATGCTCTTTTGGTTTTTAATTTTGGATATTATTCTGATTGCATTTGATCTTGGTATGAGGGAAGGATTTGCATGGTTATTAACAATAACTATAATTTGCATTTTCTATTACCTGTTGTTTTATTATAGACATGTAATAACATTTCCAAAGGAAAGTCCGGCAGAAATTCTGTTGGAAAATATTGAAAACATGATGGGAATACCATTTAAAATAATTTTTCCTTTTTTAGTAGGAATATTTGGCTGTATCTTTATAATGTTGATTGGTAATTTTATATCTAAAACAATTATACCAATTATTGAGGCCTACTATATGATAGCAGGGTGTATTGTTTTAATATTTTTCTCATTTATTTCATATAGATTACTTAGAAAATACAGATGGAAAGAAAGCGAGATTAGTGAAAAATATGAACGATTAAGAGCGGAGGTCGCAGAATGAAAAAAAGAATAATGTTCATATGTGTATGCCTGTTATTTGCACTAAGCTTTTTCTCTATAATAGTCTGGCTTTCTACCAAAGGGCATCTAGGCATGGCCATAAATTTAATAAATGGTTTTGGCATATTAATGATGGTTGGTGCGGTTGTATGGTATATAAAATTAAGAACCCCAACACGCTACTATATCAAAAAATACAAAAGAACAGATATAGGAGAAGTTTTTACCACATGTTGGGCTACTAATATTGATTCTGATGGCGAAAAAGATGATTTTTATTTAGTTGCTTACACAACTAAACAGAATAACTCATCTAAAACCATAAAGTACAGGAAAATGAGTGTAGAAAACGCAGAAAAAGCTGTACTTAAAGCAGAGGGAGACAGATTCAATTTAGGATCAGAAAACTGTTTAGGGTTATTCGTTGATTGTGGAAGCAAACAGTTCTTCAAACTATTTGATGTTCCAACCCCAATACCTCAATAATGACAAATATTATTCAAAAAAAAATTCAAACAAAAATACCTGTCCTCACAGATAGGTATTTTCGTTTAATCTACATTTTACCCTGCTGAGTGCAAGAAAGTATACGAAGATTCGCAACATCCTTGACTTTAGGCTACTCGATCCAGTAAGGAGGGGTTCTTTCACTTTGGCCACTCAGACAGGGGAAGATATAGACTAATTTATTTAAATAAAAAACCCTCCCTAGACATTAGTATATATTAGCATAGTTTGATGATTATGTCAATGATGATATAATATATATGATATATATACATATATATATACAATTTAATCATTTATCCTACATATTAATATGCAGTTAACTAATTTACACCCAAACCAAATAATGACCACAAACGATTTTCCGGTTCACAATGAACAAATATTGAAAATATACTTTAAGATTTGTCAGAGGGGACATCCTGAAATTCTTCCCCCTCTACCTGTTTATCATAAATCCCAAGGACTTCCCTTACTTAGTGGACCCAATAAAGAGATTAAAAAACATAATACTGCAATTGAAAAGTTTTTTAAAGAAAATCCTGAAATAGAATATATCCTTATGGATGGAAGCCATAAGACAACTGCTTTAACTTTGACTCACAATTTAATACCGGCCATTATGTTAAAAACTGATCAGGATATAAAAAAATTAAAAAAAATGGAGGAAACTGGTGAAATTTTTAGTTTTGCTGGCCCATTCACAATAAAAAAGATACTAAAAGATAAGGCTGAACATTTTTTTGAGGCTGATTTTTTCCAAAGTGTTGAGTCTAAAACAAAACGTATGGTTGAGGCTAAAGTTATCCCTCAATTCATGATCCAATATTATAAGAACAGTAAACCATATATATACAATCTATGAATGAAAATAAATCATATTTTGCTTTTTCTTTAATTAATGGTTTAGGGCCTAAAAATTTTCAAAAAATCCATTCATACTTCCCTTCTGTAACACACGCATGGCAAGCCCCATACGTTGAACTAACTAGATCAGGATTATCAGAAAAAGTTGTTATGGAAATTATGGAAACAAGGAATAGAATTAACATAGATGAGGAATTAGAAAAAGTACATAGCCAAGATATCAATATTGTCACACTTAGTGATAATAACTATCCAAGACTTTTAAAACAAATACCTAATCCCCCTTTCTTGCTATACTATAAAGGCAAACTAAATGATCCCAGAGATAGTAACAGTATAGCAGTAGTTGGTACAAGAAAAATTTCAGAATATGGAAAACAAGTTACACAAAATATTGTAACTGAATTAGTTAAATACAATCTATCTATCATATCAGGATTAGCTTCAGGAATTGATGCAGTAGCCCATCAAACATGTTTAGATAATAATGGGAGAACAATAGCAGTCTTAGGCTTTGGTTTAAATCCAAGTGTTTTCTACCCAAAAGAAAACCAAAGACTAGCAGATGAGATAATATCCAAAGATGGATTAATATTATCTGAATATCCACCACATACAAGACCAGAAAGATACTTTTTTCCTCAAAGAAACAGAATTGTAGCTGGTTTAAGCTTAGGAACATTAGTTACAGAAGCCCCGGAAAGATCCGGAGCACTTATAACAGCTAAATTAGCTTTAGATTACAATCGTGAAGTATTTACAGTACCTGGAAACATTTATTCAATAAATTCACAAGGTCCACATAATTTAATACAAATAGGTGCTAAACTAGTAACTACTGTCGACGATATCATTACTGAGATACCTTTAGAACTTGACAGTATGTAAAAATATTGTACACTGAAATTAATTAAACATTACATATATGCCTAAAAAAAAATCCCTTGTTATAGTAGAGTCTCCTGCTAAAGCAAAAACAATTTCTCGCTTCCTAGGTGATGAATATATCGTTCTATCATCATATGGCCATATTAGAGATTTACCCACCAAAGAAATGGGTATTGATATGGAAAATGATTTTGAACCAAAATATGTTATTCCTCCTAAAGCAAAAAAGAATGTAGCAGAAATTAAGAAACAAGCTAAAAAAACCAAAACAATATATTTTGCACCTGATGCTGATCGTGAAGGAGAAGCTATTGCTTGGCATCTCCAATATATTCTAGATGGAGATGATGATGGAAAGCATAACAATTCTTTTGAGTTCAAAAGAATTGTTTTCCACGAAATTACAGAACATGCTATCAAAGAAGCTTTAAAACACCCGAAAGAAATAGACCAACACTTAGTGGACGCTCAACAGGCACGTAGAATATTGGATAGACTTGTTGGTTATGAACTATCCCCTTTTCTTTGGAAAAAAGTAGCCAAAGGTTTATCTGCTGGACGTGTTCAGTCAGCAGCTGTACGTTTGATTGTTGAACGTGAAAACGAAATTAAAAAATTCAAACCAGAAGAATACTGGAGTGTAGAAGCTGAACTTAACCCAGAGAAAAAACCAAAAGATTCTTTTATTTCAAAATTGTATAAGATAGATGATAAAGTAATGGATAAATTCCATATTAAGAACGAAAAGAAAGCTAAAGAAATTGAAAAAGAAGTTAAAAAAGGAAACTTTGTTATTGAAAAAGTAGAAAAGAAGAAAAGTTCAAAAAATCCTTTAGCCCCTTTTACCACTTCAACCATGCAACAAGAAGCTGTTAAAAAATTAGGTTTCTCAGCCAAACAAACAATGATGATTGCTCAACAGCTTTATGAGGGTATCGAGTTGGGCGGTAAAGAACAAATTGGTTTGATTACTTACATGCGTACAGATTCTGTTAACTTATCAGATAAATTTATTGGTGAAGCTAAAGAATATATTAAATCAACTTTTGGAGATAAATACTTACCAGCTAAAGATAATGTATATAAGACAAAATCTAAATTAGCTCAAGAAGCTCATGAAGCTGTTCGTCCAACACATGCAAGTTTTTCACCAGAAAATATTAAAAAAGATTTAAATTCTAATCAATTTAAGCTTTATCAACTAATCTGGCAAAGAGCTATGGCCTGCCAAATGAGCTCTGCTTCTTTTGACGCAACTACTGTAGATATTAAAAACCAACAATATCTTTTCAGGGCAACAGGCAGTATTTTAATCTTTGATGGTTTCTTAAAGGTTTATTCTAGTCTATCAAAAGATTCTTTACTTCCAGACTTAAAAGAAAAACAGAAATTAAATTTAAAGAAATTAGAACCATTACAACACTTTACAGAACCACCTGCTAGATATACAGATGCTACCTTAGTTAAAGCTATGGAAGAATTAGGTATTGGAAGACCTTCAACATATTCCCCTACAATATCAACAATTATCAATCGTGGTTATGTAAAAAGAGATGGTAAAAAATTTGCACCACAAGATATTGCTTTTGTTGTTACTAAACTTTTAGTCAAACATTTTCCTGAAATAGCAGATTACAAATTTACTGCTAAAATGGAAGATCAATTTGATGAAATCGCTCAAGGTAAACTTGAGTGGCAACCATTAATTAAAGAATTCTATATGCCTTTTAAAGAAAACTTAAAAACAAAAGAAAAAGAAATCAACAAAGAAGACTTAATTGACGAAAAAACAGATGAAGTCTGTGATAAATGTGGCGAACCAATGGCTGTTAAAATTGGTCGCTATGGAAAATTCTTAGCTTGCTCTGGATTTCCAAAATGTAGAAACATTAAAAATCTACCAAAAGACGAAAAAGAACTTAAAGAAGAAGCTGAAGAATTAAATCCAGAAGGAGAAAAATGTCCAGAATGTAAAAAAGAATTAGTTGTTAAACAAAGTCGTTTTGGAAAATTTTTAGCTTGCTCTGGTTATCCAGACTGTAAATATATTAAGAATAACTTTTCAACTGGTGTAAATTGTCCACAATGTGAAAAAGGTAAGATAATGATGAGAAAGACTAGATCAAAAAGAGTTTTCTATGGTTGTTCAGAATATCCAAACTGTAATTTTGCTCTATGGCAAAAACCAGTCCAAGATGAAAAGAACAAAGGAAAAGGAAGAGAATGTCCTAAATGTAAAGCTCTGTTAGTTGAAGCTGGTGAAAACAAGATTAAATGCTCTGCCAAAGAGTGTAAATATACGGAGGAGGTGAAATAATAAAATCCTTGCCTAATATTTCTTCTCAGGCAAGGATTAAAAACTGTGTTTATTCACTTTTTTCAAAATGAATAAACGGAAATTCAGGTAAAAGTGAAAAATATCTCACTCGTCCATCTTTATGCATGAGTTTGAAATGTTTACTCTGTCCAAACTCTGTAGAAAAATTATCCGGATTTGCTTTTTCAATAACGATGTCTCCATCGCTTTTGAAGTTTATAACACTACAAAAGAGCCTGATATTAGCTTCATCGTTGTATAAAACACCCATATCTTTAATAGCTTTATCGGGCGCTTTTTCATAAAACTCATCAAACTCCTTACTAACAGTTCTCATTTCAAGCAAAGCATCCGCAATAAAATCATAGACTATTAAACGCATAATATTCCTCCCTTGAGTTTGTATTTATTATTATTAATTTTTAGAATTAAATCTAACATTCTACATAATAAACGTCAACAATAATATATTATTTCATCAACACTAGATAAACATGACCATAGACCGTATAATTGAAACTATTAAAAAGAATCACCCTGAAGCAGAGGTTGGCATTATTAAAGCAGCTTACAATTTTGCTCAAAAAGCTCACACAGGACAGCCCCGAATGACTGGTGAGGAATATATTCAACATCCTTTAGAAACTGCATATAAGCTGGCTCAAATTAATTTAGACCTCGAGACCATCACTGCTGGTATATTGCACGATGTGCCTGAAGATACAGAAAAAACTTTAGAAGATGTTGAAGAAGTGTTTGGTAAAGAAATTGCTAATCTGGTTACAGGTATTACTAAATTAGGAACAATTAAATACCGTGGATTAGAAAGATATGCAGAAAATTTAAGAAAAATGTTTGTTGCTATGGCAGAAGATGTTAGAGTCATTTTTATTAAGTTCGCTGATAGAATCCATAATCTAAAAACTCTCTATGCCCTACCGCCTGTCAAACAACAAAGAATTGCTCGTGAAAGTTTAGAAATTTATGCACCAATTGCTGGTAGATTAGGAATGGAAGAATTTAAAGGAGAATTAGAAGATCTTTCTTTCCCATATGTATATCCTGAAGAATATGAATGGATAAAAGAAATTTCAGAAAAGAAATATGAAGAACAAAAAAGATTTACAGAACAAGTTAGTAAAATTGTTAATAAAGATTTAAAAGAAAACTCTAACGTTCAGTTAATTAAAACCGAAGGTAGAGCTAAAAGATACTATTCCCTATATCAAAAAACAATGAGAAAAGAAATGAATATTGATAAAGTCTATGATATTGTTGCTTTACGTATTATTGTTAAAACACTAGAAGACTGTTATACAACTTTAGGGCATATACATAAACTGTGGGTTCCTGTTAAAGGAAGGGTTAAAGACTACATCTCTCAACCAAAACCAAATGGTTATCAAACACTGCATACTACCGTATTTGGTCCAGACGGAAGAATAACTGAATTTCAAATTAGAACAAAAGAAATGCACGAAGAAGCAGAATTGGGTATTGCTGCTCACTGGGCATATAAAGATGACAAAGAAGATTTTAAAATACCAACACAAAAGTTAAAATGGATTAAAGATCTACTTGAGGAACAAAAAAAAGTAACATCTCCTAAAAGTTACTTAAAAACATTAAAATTAGATTTCTTTAAGAATAGAATATTTGTTTCAACGCCTAAAGGTGATGTAATTGATTTACCTGAAGGAGCAACTCCTGTAGATTTTGCTTACCATATCCATACAGATGTGGGCAATAAATGTATGGGAGCTAAAGTTAATGATAAAAAAATAACTTTAACAACAGCTTTAAAGAATGGTGATATTGTAGAAATATTAATTGATAAAAAAAGAAAAGGACCATCTGAAGAATGGCTCCGTTTTGCACAAACACATTTAGCAAAGAATAAGATAAAAAGTTATTTTAGAAAACAAAAGAAAATAAATATCTTTAAGTTATTTAATAATTAAGAAGATATCTTGTTTACTAAAGCTTTTAATTCTTCTTCTGAATAAAATTCAATCTCAATCAAACCACCCTGCTTGCCTCTTTCTCTAATTCTAACCCTGGTGCCTAATTCACCCTGCATATTATTCTCCCACTCTGTAATTTGGGGGTCTTTTTTTATTCTTCTTTCATAATTCTTTACTTTTACCTTTCTGACTTCTTTTTGCGTATCAGCTACAGTTTGATCTGTAGTAACAGCTTTCTGATATATCTGCTTTTGTTTTTTCTCATCTTTAACCTCAAGCATTACTTTAGCTTGTCCTAAACTAATCTTTCCACTAGCAATGCCTAGTTGAGCTTCTTCTGGTAGAGATAGGAGTCTAATAAAATTACTGAATTGAGGACGTGAAATACCTAAACGTTTAGCAGCATCTTCATGGGTTAAACTAAACTCATCAGTCAACTTTTTGTAACTATTAGCTTTTTCCATTGCATTCAAATCATGTCTTTGAATATTTTCAATTAAGGATAGCTCTAATTTCTCTAATTCTTTAACTGTTCTAACAATAACAGGTACAACAGTTAACCCAGCTCTTTTAGAAGCTCTTAAACGTCTTTCACCAGCTATTAACTCATATCCACCTCCTAAGACTGTTGTAACCACTAACGGTTGAATAATTCCATGCATTTTAACTGATTCAACTAATTCATTCAAAGCATTTTCTTTAAACTCTGTTCTTGGCTGATGAGGATTTGTTTTTATCTTATTCGGATCTAAATACATAACTTGGCCAGCCTGGTTGCCAGTTTTTTTAGGAAAATATGGGGTCTTTAAATTAGAACTAATATTCTGACCTGTTGCTTGGCCAGATATTAAAGATGAAAGCCCTTTACCTAGTGATTTATTTTGATCTACCATATTGTTTGATTAATAATCTATTTCCCTAGCTAACCTGTCATACGCTTTAGCTCCACCACCTTGTGGATCAAAATGTAAGATTGATTTACCAAAAGATGGAGCTTCTGCTAATTTAGCATTTCTAGGTATGACAGTTCTAAATATTTTATGAGGAAAATATCTATATAACTCATTAAATATTTCTTTAGATAATTTACTACGTTCATCATACATAGTCATAACAGCTCCTAATACTTGAATATCTTGTTTAATATGTTCTTTAATTAAATTGACTGTATTTAATAACTGTCCTAAGCCCTCTAAGGCATAATATTCACATTGAACAGGGATTAAAATCTCATTAGCAGCTACTAACCCGTTTATTGTTAATAACCCTAAAGATGGTGGGGAATCTATTATGATATAGTCAAAATCATATTTTACATCTTCTAATTCATTATGTAATCTAAACTCTCTTTCAGCATGCCCTGCTAATTCAATATTTGCACCAGCTAAATTTTGACTAGATGGTACTAAATTTAAATTAGGTATAGCCGTTGCTTGTTTTACATCATGTAATGAATTAGGACCCATCAAAACTTCATACAATCCAAATGGAATATTATTGTAATCAATACCAACACCAGAAGTAGCATTAGCTTGAGGGTCTAAATCCACCAACAAAACTCTCTTTCCCAACTTAGCTAAATAGCTAGCAAGGTTAACAGCAGTGGTAGTTTTTCCAACTCCACCCTTTTGATTCATTATTGAAATTATTCGTGCCATCCTATTATATTAATTACATATTTATTATATCAAAAAAATGGAATAAAAAAAATGGCAAGCTACTTGCTCTCTTGCCATTTACTAAAAAAGATCTTTTTTTCAATCCAAATAATATGGTCGCATTAATTGTCCGCACTCTGAACATTCAATAATATCTTTCATACCCAAATCTGTTAATTTTTTTTGTGTTCCAAAATTTGGATATTTATGACACTCCGAACATTCACCATCGATATCTTTGACTTTAGGCAAATCATAATATTTTATTTCAGAGCCAGATTCTGTCTCAACAACCCTTGATGTTTTTCTTTGTGACAAAAATCCATCTTCTATATTTGGTTTTCGCTCTACAACCACTGGTGCTGCCTCCAAAGTAAGCAACAACTGTGGTTTCCCTCCAATAGGAATCCAATGGGTGTCGGTTAAATAAAAGAGTCTATTTCCTCTTTTATCCAGAACCACTACTTTTTTCCCTTTTGTAGGTCGTTGTACTACGATATTATAATACAAAATGCACCTCCATGTAATGATTTGAAAAACAATTTACTATACTTTTATTTATTTGTATATTAATAGAATCAATTTGTTTTGTCAATTCTAATCAATTTTTTTTTCTAATTCAAGTGAATATTTTATAGTCTTCTCTATATTATCCACCTTCTGCATCTAACAAAAGTCTCAGCAAAAATATTGTGTCTTCTTTTAAATGTTCTTTTGCCCACACCTTTTGTTTTTGATCTAATAATTCCCCTATACCACTTAAAATACTACGTTCCGGCATGTCCTCTAATTTACCAATACACTTGTTTAAGAAATTACCAAAAGAGACTTCTGATCTATTAATAACTATTTTTTTATTTATAGGCCAATTATTTTTTAAAAAAAACCAAACATCATAAATATCCCGATTGCTTCTACCCATTCTTTCATACATCGCCATCAATTTATGAGCAAACATGTCATCTCTATTCATAACTAACATTGAAACTCCCAAAGATGTCTTTAACTCATATTCTGAACCAAATGACCTACGATTAATCTCTACTTTAATATTTTGTGCTTTTTCTTCGTATGACAACAAAAAAAACAAATTATGTCTTTTTATTCTTGATTCTTTTATTTGTCCATATTTCTTAACAATACCTTCTATCCTAGAAAAAACATTTTCTTCCTCATCAGTATTTAATAAATCAAAATCAAGATCAACAGAAAAACGGGATAAATCATGAAACATATATGCGGCTGTTCCACCTTTAAAGCCTAAAAACGGAGATATGCTGGTATCAGAATAAATATCTTTAAGAATTTGAAATAATATATTTTTGTGTTTTGGAATATTTAATAACATAAAATTATCTTTTACCCTCTTTATGACGTTCAAAAATCTCCTTAACTTTTTTTGTCATTCTTTTATTATCATATATTGGCAATATTTCAAAAACTTTATCCCAATCAAGAGGTGATAAATTATCAAAATAATAATCCTTGTTTATATACATCACATCCAAAAATGCTCTTTCTTTTGAAGCTGTTAGATATTCACCTTTGTTTTTTAGCCCTATTTTATTAATTAAAATTTTATCTTTTATTTTTCTAAAAGAATATGTTTGTCCATCACATTTTATTTCTCTACTCAAATATGATGCAACAAAAATCTGCCCATAATATTGAAATGTTATACCCTCTTGTCCTAAAACTGTTTCAAAACTCACATATGCAGGTGTAAATATTCTAGTTGCTAATTCAAATCTATCGTAATTTTTATCTTTAGCATAAAGACCTCTGCGTATATGATACAAACTGTTATCTTTAATATAATAATTAATCCTAACTCTAACTGCATTACTAGAATCCCTCCATAACATCACTATATCTTTAAATGAAAAAACAGTTTTTTTTGATCTGAGAATTGTAGAAATATATTTACCTTTTTTCATAGTTATGAACTCCATGTTAGTTTAAACCTTACCTTTAGTTTATATCAACTAAACAAAAAAGTCAAGTGGATAAGTTATTAATCCGCTAATTTTAGACACTATTTACATAAATAAATTAATAAAATGTTTCAATAATGGTTATTTCTTGTTCATCAATCAAGTCCCCTTTTTTAAAAGGCTAGCTTGTTTCATATACTTTAATTACACCTTTATTATATCAAAAAACCACTCGTTTGAAAACGAGTGGTTCCCTTATGTTCTTTTAATCAATTTCTTTTTCTAATTCAAGTGAATATTTTATAGTCTTCTCTACATTATCCACCTTCTGCGTCTCCAAGTTATATTTCTCCCATAACTTGTACCCAACAACATTTTCATCTTTATTATATTCACAACTTAAATTCATATACCCTTCGTTGCTTTTGTCGTCAAATAAATCATATATGACATCAAATTCTGGCAAACGATAAACATACCCATAAACGGTCCCATTCATCATGCTGTGTGCACAAGCATATAAATATTCTTCATTATTAATAAAAGACCAATTAATAGGGCTATCTAAATTATCAATCACAAAATCTTGTTTTTGAATATCATAAACCTTAAAACCACCCCACTCCCATCCAGATGTCCTATATGTTAAATATTTACCTGAAGGAGAAAATTCTACACTAGTAAATCTAAGTGTAGCCCAAGGTTTTTGTTCTTCAGGTACTTCTGGAGATTGATCAATAATTTTTTCTTCTACTCCAGCTAAATCTAAGACAACATAATTAATATCATTAACTTTTTTAATAAAAGCTGATAAGTTATCATAATATACCCAATCTTGAACAATTTGTTCAGATAATACCGTGTCTATCTTTCCGTCTTGTACATCCATTGTTACTCTATATTTCTCCATCTTTCGATTATGATCTTGTAAATCTACAAAAAACCTATACCTATTCTCTGATATTCTTTCAAAGCTATATGGGTTAATGAAAAAAGTGGTTTGATACCATTCTTTGTATTCTTCAAGACCTACATTCTTAACTTTATACATATCATATGCTTCTTCTAATCTATTACTGGATATTAAGAAATAGTACCAACGGACAGTTGTAATATCCTCTTTTTCCCCAGGAATCTTTACAAAAACAGGTTCAGGCAAAGTAACTAGTTCAAAAGATTCTATACTATTAGTAAATTTTACAAAATCATCTTTAATGTCTAAATATTTATCCCAATCTTTAGAGACTTTAGAAAATTCATCTAGATTACTTAATCTATCATCAATCTGTCCAGAATGAATATTAAAAGAAGTTAGAATATTATCAAAATATCCATTTTGTAATTTACCAAAAGCTCTTGTTCTTAACTTATATCTATATTTAATAAAATTCTTTTTAGGGCCTGGAAAATCAACAAAATTTTCTATTTCTTCTGTTAATATTGTTTTGGTGTCATTTTTACAATCTTGATATATTTCTTTAACTGTATTTAATGGATTTGGTTTATTATCTAAATCTATTTTATAGTCACAAACATTTTTTGTTTCTTTTAATTTATTAACATTATCAATAACACTATATGGAATACTTGTATATGTCTCCCCTTCATAATATTCATTAAACAAACGTATACTTACATGTGTCTCAGATTCAGGAAAACTAATATATATTGAGTTAACATATATATTGTCCCCATAAAAATTAGATGTAATTGTTTCTAAATCTGTGATCTGTGTAGAAGGACTAGTTTGTGGATTCCCCCATTCTTTTGGATATTTAAATTTAATACCCAAAATATCATGGTTGTATTCTAACCATTCATCTTCTGAAGTTTCCTTAACTTCACTAATACTATATTTAGAATCATTATCTTTTAAATCTTGTAACTGAATATTAACTTGTTTTAAAACTATTTCTTCTCCTTGCTGTGAGTTGAGTAACCAATAAGCAAAAACAGTTAAAGCAATAAAAAAGATTACTAAAAAGATAATTATGCCTATAACTAGCTTTTTAGTAAAACTAAATCTTTTTACTGAATATTCGTTTAATTCAGGTGTTAAATTTTCTTCTTGCATATGTTTATATATTTTAATTAAAAATTATAGCTAAATAGCTTAATTTATAGTGTTGGGGATAAAATATTGACTTTTTCATTTAAATACTGTACTCTTACTATGTCTTTCGGTTCTGTCCTAGAACCGTTAGGGTATTACATCCCAGAATCACCCTCCTTGCGGAGGGTGATTTTATTTCTTTTCTTCCCTATATTGTAACTCCTTACCCCAAATATTATTTATTTCTAAAACATCAGAATAGCCATCTCCACCAGTTCTTAACTCTTCAGATATATTATTTCGTGAAGAAAAAATATATACTTTTTTATTGATATTTTTCAAATATGACACTAACGCGAGAAAATCAGAATCACCTGTAAAGAAAACTGCTATATCATACTTCTTCAAATGATGTATTGCGTCTATTGTTATCTCTACATCCATATCACCCTTTTCTTTTATAGATTCCCCATATTTGTCAACAACCGAAATCCTTTTTAACTCTTTTTTCCTTACTTCAAAATGTAGTCCTTTCTTTAAAAAAGTAAAAAATTTATGTTTCCCATCTAGACTATAATCTCTGGTTCCTTCAGCAGGATATGCCGTGTAATAAAATATTTTAATTGATTTAGTATTAAATTTTTGTTTTATATAATCAATTGTTTTTTTGTAATCTAAAAACCTACCCTTTGCTTTTTGAGCCTGCCATAAATTCGATGCATCTATAAAAACATAAATTGCTTTACCCATATATCTTGATTATATCACTATTTCAACTCAAAAACCACCCTACTCGGATGGTTTTCGCTCATTGCGGGAGTAGAACGGAATCTGCACCAATTGGTTGAGAATATTAAAGAGATTTGGAAATTTGAACAGAATGCGAAGATGGCTAGAGTAACTTATGTTTAATTGTTTTTGACTTAAAATTTACTTCCCACAAAGTTTAAAAAACTGCATCATCATCTCCTTCACAGACTAAATGTTCCATATCCCATAATAAATAAGGGATCAAGTAAGATTCACCTGATGATTTTTCAACAAAAATCTTTTGTGCATTCTTTTTAAATAAATCTTTAGCGCGCTCGCAAGCTTTTCTAACGGGATGACCCTTAATTATACTATTTACTAATTGATTAGATGGCTTTAAAAACAACTTGGCAGTTTCATCTTTTAACGGCCTTTGCACAAAGTCCTGGTCAAGACAAAAAACAAAATCATCAGTATAACCTATATAACTTTGAGCTCCTTCTTTAATGCTAGTTTTCCCAAGTTTCTTGGCTGACTTACATGACAGAGCATAGACTATTTTATCATGAAGAAGTTCATCATTTTCACCTGATTTGATAATAACTTGGCCGTCTTGACCAGTTACACGATCATAACTTCCGTGACCATTTAAAAAAACAAAAGAAGGTTGCTTCTTTTTTGTAATACTATTAAATTCTTTTTTGTTAGCCCTACCTTTCTTTAAATCTAATATCTGAATGTCTTTCTTCTTAATGCTGTCTATTATTTCCCCTGCCCAGTGGTATAGATAGCTAGTTGTAATGTCATAGTAAGGTCTGGTAATCAGCAACAATTTAGTCATAGAAAATACCTTCTTTTAATGATCGCAAATATTTTAACTGAATATTTGTAATCTTTTTGCCAATCTCATCACCTCTCTCAACACTTTCAATTAAATCCTCTTTGGAAAAACTTCCTTCGGAACCAATTGAAATACTTTTGTTGCTAGGCAAAACTTCTAGTCTTTCAGTAACTAATTTTTTAATCTGCTTTTTTTTGTTTTCTTCCGACATATTAAATGATATCTAAAATTTTTAAAATTTTTAAAATTTTTATACCTTCAGAAGTATCATTTTTTACTTCTAAGTAAGCAACATTCCATGTGATGGGTTCGTTTTCTAGTACACAAATAATCTCACCCCTAGCACCTAAGGGCAAATTAGCATAAATTTTTAGAAATTGCTCCTTATCTTTCATTCAATTGTATCCACTAATTATTATTTATATTATACCAAATTTTAAACTATTGTTAAACTGTTGTCAAAGTAACCGTACAGTCCCGTGTGATTGGAGTACCCAAAAACCACCCTACTCGGGTGGAATCTGTTCATTGCGGGGACCGGATTCGAACCGGTGACCTTTGGGTTATGGGCCCAACGAGCTGCCAGACTGCTCTACCCCGCGTTATTTTAATTTTTATACAATATATCTAAGATAACACAAAAATATATCTTTATCAAGATTTTTCTATAGCGAGGGCGGGAATTGAACCCGCGACCTTAGCGTTATGAGTGCTACGCTCTAACCAACTGAGCTACCCCGCCTAAATAGGTTTGTCCTGCCGCAGGAGAGACTCGAACTCTCATGAAGTTGCCTTCGCAGGATTTTGAATCCTGAGCGTCTACCAGTTCCGCCACTGCGGCAAATTAAAAAACTATTTCAAAAAACAGTTATTATCATTCTAGCCTAAAAGTGTGTTTTAGTCAAATATTTGTGATACAATTAACATAATATGTTTTTAACAGTTCATGTAGCTTCAGGTCTTGTAATAGGCAAATATATACCATCTGCAATTTTTGCTTTTGTGGTTGGTTTTATTTCCCACATTATCTTAGATATAATCCCTCATGATTCTATTGAATTAGAAAAATGGAAAAAACCAGAAGTTACTAAAATTTTAATAATCCTTTTTTTAATAGAAATTCCATTAATAGCCATTATATTAATAGCCCTTTTTGGGATATATGGCTTTGAATTAACCCCTAGTATCATATCTGCTATTATTGGCTCTGTAATCTTAGACTTTTTATGGGGTTCTTATCTTATCTTTCCTAAATTTAGATTTATGAAGATATTTAAAACAATAAATCACAAATCACATGAGATTATGTATAAATCAATATTTCTTCCTTGGAAACAATGGTTACCTATCCAATTATCTCTTTTAATCATATTTTTGCTAATTTATACTTTCATATGAAACTTAAAAAACAGGTTCTATTTCTAATATTGAAATTAAAACCTGTTCTTCAATTGAAAAAAAACCATAACTACACTGGTTGAAAAAAATTTCAAATATCCACAGTTTAATAATGCTTCTCTGGCTTGTTCTAGTTTGATTTTTAATTTAATATTCAGCTAATATTTTTAAAATCTTATCTCCTAATGCTCCAAATTCTTCCTTTGCTTTTTCAATGTTTTCTTTTGTTCCAATATGAACATCCTCTATCAGTGCCGGGTCTAGATCAAAAATTGCAACACCTACTTCTTGACATTTAGCTGGAATCCTTCCATAATCTTGTATTTCAGCAAGTGATTTTTTCCAACTTTCTTCAACAAGACCATTTCGACCATGTTTTTCAGAAAGATACTGTTTCACTTTTTTTGGAATTTCCTCAATCCATCGCCTATGATCTTTAATTGGCTGTTTACCATACACATTATATGAATTCATAACATACCCAACAAAAAGGCCATCACCTGAAAGAACAAATTTACTCTCTGTGTTGCCAGAAAGTGCCTTAGCTGTTACTTTCCAATTCTGTTTCCACTTTTCAAATACAACACCCAAATTTTCAACTCCTTGCACACTAAAAGCATCTGGCATCATTGGCACTATAAAATAGTCAGCACCAAGAAAAATAATTTGATTAAGAAGCGAAAGACTAGGAGATGTATCAATAATAAAAATATCAATCTCATCACTTAATCCTTTTTCTCGAAGAAACCTATCTATTGCACTTGTTTGGAAATACCCAAGCTGCTGTCCTGCTGCTGCCTGCCCATAAGCAGTGACTAATAAATTTTCATAAAGCGAAAGATTAACACTGCCTTTTAATAAAGAAAGATTATTGCTACTATTTGAAATTGGAATAAAAGGCACATCTAAATCAATGTCAGAACCGCCCTCAACTACTCCTTTTAAAACATCAAAAATATCCTTTTCCTTTGAAGAAAATAAGGTTTTTTCATAATAATTATCACCTAAAGATAATCGCGAAAGATTGCATTGCGGATCTAAATCAACCAATATTGTTTTATAACCCTGCTTTGCAAAAGACATTGCACAATTAAAAGCCAGTGTTGTTTTACCAACTCCACCTTTATTATTAGCAAATAAGACTTTTTTTGTACGAGGAAATTTCATACCTCCATTATACCAAATATGCTGTCTTTTACAACTTGATAAGTATTGTGATATAATAAAAGTACTAATTTAAAGTAATCCACAGCCTAGAAAGCTAGGATTATTTAGGAAAGCGTATTATGAAAGAAGCACATAAAAACAATGTGTCTGCTAGTGAAATGGCGGATTTAGCGCCAGAATCACTTGAACCCATTTTAAAGAAACCAATGCCAAGAAAGCATAAAGGCAACAGCTGGTTTGTATCGATTCTTATCGTTGTAATCATAGTTGTTGTTGTTCTTTTTGTTTTAGATACAACTGGTGCAATCAGCCTATTTGGTTCTAAAAATGACGAACCAACAAAGACTGTTTCTGTAACTGGTGACTGGCAAGCAGTTTTTTTAACAAACGGACAAGTGTATTTTGGACAATTAAGTGAAGTTGGTTCAGCTTACCCTGAATTAACAAATATTTATTATTTACAAGTACAGGAAGTACCAATTCAACCAGCTGAACCTGCAATTGATGAAGCAGGTGTACAACCGGCTGAACAAACAGCTCAACAAATGGTTTTAGTAAAGTTTGGTACAGAAATGCATAGACCACAAGACCAGATGTTTATTAATAACGACCACATCTTGTTCTATGAAAATTTAGAAGGTGAATCACAAGTCATTAAAGCAATCAATGACTATCTAGCTAGTCAACCAGCGGAGTAATGGATTAATCTATACAGATCTAAATAAAAAGCCCTACTCAATAGTTATAAAAGATACGAGATAGGGCTTTTTAAATTGAAAAAACCACTTGACAAAATGCAATAAATTATCCACATTGGACTTTTGAAAAAGTCTGATATAATAAACTAATCGTCAACTAAGTTTTCTCATCAATGTTTAATTTTTGGATGAACCTATACTTACCTAAAAAGCTTTTCCGAACCGGGATTGTGCTAATTTGAGCCATTCCGGTTTTTTAATTTGAAAATCTATGAACGGACAATCTCCTACTACATATATATGGCGCTGTGCAAAATGTTCATATCATTTTGCCAACATCTCTAAAGTAGAGGGTATGCTTAAAGAAGAAAAGAAATGTCCAAAGTGTAAATCATTAAATGTAATAACATTAACATCAAAAGAAATATCAATTGAATGTAAGTTATTTAACCCAAATACAAACGGTTATTCAGATGTAGGATATTATGACGATTATTAATTAAATTAAGATATGCTTTAAATAATAATATATACTAAAACTAAAAGGGTACATAACGTCTATAAATACAGACATCAGCGCCCCTGACAAAAGGAATTAAATGTTTTTTGAATTTAATTGTTTTTGCAGGGGCGTTTATATTTATACCCCATGTTAGTTAAAGGTCGACTGCGCATAAAAGAAAAGCGTAGAAATACATATGTAATTTATTTCACACAGCGAAAAACTCGCGAGGAAGTAAATTACAAATATTAAAATTAAAATGTTAAATTCGTTAGTATATAGGTTTACTCTCTAGAGAAACTTATGTGCAACAAATTTGACAAAGGTCTTAAATATTATGAAAAAATTATTAATTTTAAGCTTAACATTTGCTATGGTGTTTGGTTTTAGCGGTGCTGCTGCAGCCATAACTACTGGCTTAACACCTACAAGTGGTAGTGGTGCTACAGACCCTATTGTTGTTAAAGCTAAATGGGAAATGTATACCCCTGGCTATCAATATGGAGGAAGCAGACCAGCAATGTTAGGTGAGGATGAATTTATGCCTGTTTTCAGAGACGGGACAGCTAGTATTAACAACCAACCTGGAGCTCAATTTGCTGCTCCTGGAGTATGGGGCAAAGATCTTCAATACAATGTTTGTTCTGTTATTCACGGCCCAGATGGTGTTATTGAAAACATAAGAAATGTCTATGCTGAAATCTTTTGGCCAGAGAACACTAAGATGCACACTACAGGACATGAGTTAGTCACCCCACAAGAAGAAGGAGGTGCTGATTGTGGACATAACGTAGATGGTGCTGAAATAGATAACCCAGAAGGTGGGTGTGGTGCTCTTATTGAGCAAAATGAATTAGTAAAATTGACCCAAGCAGATGGAATAAATTTAGTTTGTGATGTTATTCAAAGCGATAATCATGATTTGATTACATGGGAAACAGGTTATAATTACAATGAACTTTGTAATACAACTGATGGTCAATTAGTTAAGGGCCGAGCCGCTGTTTTTTGTCAACCGCCATGGTATACCCCAATGGTAAACATTGGGGCTTGTTTTAATAA
>CAYSXS010000003.1:0-70678 GCA_964435065.1 uncultured Gammaproteobacteria bacterium | reverse complement strand
TATTAAAGAAATATGAATTCCCTGGAGATGAAACTCCAATTGTTAGAGGTTCAGCTCTTAAAGCAATAGAGGAAGTTGAAGCAGATAATGCTGATGGTGCTAACTATAAATCAATTCTAGAATTGATGGATAAGTTAGATGAATTTATTCCACAACCAGAACGTGATACTGATAAACCTTTCTTAATGCCAATTGAAGATATTTTCTCAATTGAAGGACGTGGTACAGTAGTAACAGGTAGAATTGAACGTGGTGAAGTTAATCTTAATGAAGAAGTTGAAATTATTGGTATTAAAGATACTGCAAAGACTACAATTACTGGTATTGAGATGTTTAACAAACAGTTAGATAAAGGTACAGCTGGTGACAACGCAGGTATTCTTTTACGCGGTACTAAGAAAGAAGACATTGAACGCGGACAAGTACTTGCTAAACCTGGTACAGTTACTCCACATACAGACTTTGATGCAGAAGTATATGTACTAAGTAAAGAAGAAGGTGGTCGTCACACTCCATTTATGAATGGATACAAACCTCAATTCTATATCCGTACAACTGATGTAACAGGTGATGTAATATTACCTGAGGGTACAGAAATGGTTATGCCTGGTGATACTGTTAAAGTTAAAGTTAAACTTATCCAACCTATTGCTTTAGAAGAAAAGCAAAAATTCGCTATTCGTGAAGGTGGTAGAACTGTTGGAGCAGGTGTTGTATTAAAGATTGAAAAATAATATATTTTGGAGTCCTGGTGTTTACATCAGGACTTCTAATTTTGTCCCCAATTTGTTGGAGACAAAATTAGAAGAAAGTTATAATTAATGTAATTCACAATTAAAAAAATGTCAGACAAAAAAGATTTAAAAGACAAAACAGTAGAAGGTAAACAGGAAGCGGCTGCTCAAGAGGCGGGTACTCGTGTTAGAATTAAAGTTCGTGCTTTTGACTATAAACTAATAGATCAAGCTACACGAACCATTATTGATAATGCTCATAGAACTGGAGCAGAAGTTAAAGGACCTGTACCTTTACCTACAGAAAAGAGTAAATATACAGTTAATCGTTCAACCTTTGTTCATAAAGATTCCAGAGAACAGTTTGAAGTCAGGGTTCATAAGAGATTGATTGATATCTTTAACCCTTCATCTAAAACTATTGATGAGTTGTCTAATTTAAATTTACCATCTGGTGTTGATATTGAAATTAAAATGTAACTTAACACTGGTGGAGACTCTTAAAAAATAAATAAATATATCATTTAGGCATAACGAATGATGTCCTTTAAACAGGGAACAGTTCGCAGGCTGTTGAAATGATAAGAAGGCAAAAATTTAGATTTGAGAAAATACATATCCCATATATATTTTTTTTGGTCTGGTTTTTTGCAACCAGATTTTTTAATTGAAATTCTATGAATTTTATCTTAGGTAAGAAAATTGAAATGTCTCAGTTATTTGATAACGAAGGCAATGTAGTTCCAGTAACAGTAGTACAAGCTGGTCCTTGTTTAGTTACCCAAGTTAAAAACGAAGAAAAAGATAAATATATAGCTGTACAGATTGGTTTTGGAAAAAAGAAAAACTTATCTAAAGCTTTAAAAAACCATTTAAAAGATCTAGATTCATATAGATGGTTAAGAGAATTTCGTTTAGAAGATTCAAAAGAGTTAAAAAGAGGCGATAAGATTGAAATTAATACTTTTGAAGAAGGTGAAAAAGTAAAAGTTACTGGTACTTCTAAAGGTAAAGGTTTCCAAGGTGTAGTTAAAAGACATGGTTTCCATGGACAACAAAAGACTCATGGTAATAAGGATCAAGAAAGAATGCCTGGTTCAGCTGGTCCAACAGAGCCAGCACGTGTGTTTAGAGGTAAAAAGATGCCTGGACATATGGGAGATGACAGAGTAACAGTTAAAAATTTAGAAATTGCTAAGATTGATGAGGAAAACAACTTGATATATATCAAAGGGGCAATACCAGGAGCAAGAAGCGGTTTGATAATTATTCAAGGCAATGGAGAATTAAAAGTTAATGTAGTTAAGGAAAAACCGGCAGAAAAGAAAGAAGAAGTTAAGGTTGAAGAAAAAACTGAGGAAAAAGTAGAAGAAAAGAAAGAAGACAAGTCAGAAAAAGAAGAAAAAGTTGAAGAAGTAAAAAAGGAAGAGCCTAAAGCAGAAGAAAAACAAGAAGTTAAAGAAGAATCAAAAGAAGATAAGTAAAATATGAAAAACTATCCTGTTTACAACACAATTGGAGAAAGAGTAAAAGAATTGGATTTAAATCCAAAAGTTTTTGGTATTGATATTAAAGAAGGTGTTGTACACCAGGTAGCCACATCTCAAATGGCTAACTCAAGAGTTGCTATTGCTCATGCAAAAGATAGAAGTGAAGTACATGGTGGTGGTGCAAAACCTTGGAAACAAAAAGGAACTGGTAGAGCTAGACATGGTTCAAGTCGTTCTCCAATTTGGGTTGGTGGTGGTGTAACTTTTGGTCCAACTAAAGATAGAAATTTCTCTAAGAAAGTTAATAAAAAGATGAAAACTAAAGCTTTATTCATGTGTCTTTCAGATAAAGTTAGTGGAAATTTGTTAACTATGTTAGATAAATTTGAAACAAAAGAAGGTAAAACTAAAGAAATTGTTGAAATTGTAAAGAATTTAAAGAAAGTATTAGATTTGAAAGAAGTTAAAAAGAAAGTTAAGAAAGAAAAGAAAGAGAATAAGGAAGAGAAGAAAGAAGAAAAGAAATCAAAGAAATTTGATATTAAAAATTTTAAACTATCTTTATTACTAGTAATTGCTAAGGCAGATAAGAATATTGTTAAAGCAGGAAAGAATTTAGATGGTATTAAAATTATTACAGCAGATTCATTAAATGTAGTAGATTTATTAAAACATAAAAATATTTTAATTACTGAAAATAGTTTAGAAGTAATTGAAAAAACATATTTAAAATAATATGGGAATATTTTCAAAAAAGAAAACTGAAAAGAAAGTTGAAGAAGCAGTAAAGAAAACTGATGAGGTTAAGGTTGAAGAAAAAAAACCAGTTAAGAAAGTAAAGAAAACTAAAAAAGAAGATGTTAAGAAAACTCATGGCAATGCGTATAAGAATTTAGTTAGACCAATTATTACAGAAAAAGTTTCTTTTTTAGGAATGTATAACCAATATGTTTTTGAAGTATCTGCTAAAGCAAACAAGATAGAAATCAAAAAATCAATTGAATCACTATACGGTGTATTACCAATTAAAGTAAATATCATTAATGTACGTGGAAAAACAACTAGACATGGTAGAACTGTTGGAAAGAGAAAGAATTGGAAAAAAGCAGTTATTACATTAAAACAAGGTGATAAAATTGATGTATACGAAGGTGTATAAAATCTATGGCTATTAAAGTTTACAAACCAACTACTCCGGCTAGACGCAGAACATCTGTTGTTACTTCTTCGGATTTAACCAAGAAGGATCGTGAGAAAAGTTTGTGTAAATCTTTGAATAAGAAGTCAGGAAGGAATAGTCGTGGTAAAATTACAGTAAGACATAGAGGTGGTGGTGCTAAAAAGATTTATAGAATGGTAGATTTTAAAAGAACTAAATTTGATATGTCTGCTGTAGTAGAAGCTATTGAATATGATCCAAACCGTAATGCGAGAATAGCTTTAGTTAAATATGAAGATAATACCATTTCATATATATTAGCTGCTGTTGAAATGAAAGTAGGTGATAAAGTAGTTAGCTCAGAAGGTAAGATAGAGATTAAGAATGGAAACAGATTGCCTTTAGAATTTGTACCTCAAGGACAAACAGTATATAATGTGGAGATAATGCCAGGTAGAGGTGGTGTATTATCTAGAGGAGCAGGAACTGGAATTGTTTTACAAAACGCTGAAGGAAAATTTGCTCAGTTAAAGATGCCTTCTGGTGAAATTCGTTTAGTTAAGAAGGAATGTTTGGCAACTTTAGGTCAAGTTTCTAACCCAGAACATAAATTAGTTAGAGTTGGTAAAGCTGGTAGAAAAAGACATATGGGTATTAGGCCTACTGTACGTGGTAAAGCTATGAATCCATGTGATCATCCACATGGTGGTGGTGAAGGTAGCCAACCAATTGGTTTGAAAAAAGGACCAAAGAATGTGTTTGGTAAACAAGCGTATGGTATTAAGACCAGAAAAAAGAAAAAATGGAGTAATAAGTTAATTATTAAAGGTAGAAAAAGAATTAGACAAACTTAAATATATATTAAATATATGAGCAGATCACTTAAAAAAGGACCATACATAGACGAGAAATTGATGAAAAAGATCGAGAATCTTAAGGTTGGTGACAAAACTCAAATTAAAACTTGGGCACGCGCATCAACAATAACTCCAGAAATGGTTGGTTTTACAATTGCAGTTCATAATGGAAAGATTCATATACCAGTATATATTGAAGAAAATATGGTCGGACATAAGTTGGGTGAATTTTCTCTAACACGTAAGTTTGTAAGACATGGTGGTAGAATGCAGAAAACAATTGAAAAAGGTAAATAATATATATGAAAACAAGAGCAAAACTTAGTAGTTTACGAATGGCCCCAAGAAAGGTAAGATTAGTCGCAGATGTGATCCGCGGACTTGATGTTAAGATTGCTCAAGATCAATTATCTGTTATGAGTAGAAGAGCTGCTAAACCAATGCTTAAATTGTTAAACAGTGCAATTGCTAATGCAGAGAATAATTCAAAATTAAAAAAAGACAATCTATTTATTGAAGAAATTAGAATTGACGAAGGTTCAATATTAAAGAGATGGATGCCAAGAGCACAAGGAAGAGCTACTAGAATTAACAAAAGAACATCACATATTAATATTGTTTTAGAAGAAAGAATTAAAACAGAAATTAAAGAAGATAAGAAAGATAAAAAAGCAGACAAGAAAGATGTTAAAATTGTTAAAAGTTTAGACGAGGTTAAAGAAATGGAAAAAGAAGAAAAACTAAAAATTGAAGATGGTAAAAAATCAGGTACAGAAGATAATTTAGCAGATGTTAGACGTGAAGGTTCTGATCATAATCAACAACATTTAGATACTGCTAGTAAATCAGAAAAAGGTGGTGGAATTAAAAAAATGTTTAGAAGAAAAAGTATATAATCAAAACATATGGGACATAAAGTAAATCCAAAAATATATAGAGTCGGACACACAACCCACTGGGCATCAAAATGGTTTAGCTGGGGTCCTTCTTATGCAAAACAAGTAGAGCAAGATGTAAAACTCCGAAGACATATTTTTGTTACTTTAAAAGATGCTGGGATTGACCATATTGATGTTGAAAGATCTCCAGATAAAATTAGGGTTATCATCTATTCCTCAAAACCAGGTATCATTATTGGTCGTGGTGGAGCTGGAGTAGAAGAAATTAAAAAATACATTGTTGCTAAGATTTTGAAAGATAAGAAATTTAAATTGAATATTGATATTAAGGAAATCAGAGAACCACAACTTTCAGCTATGATTATGGCTAGAAATGTTGCAGCTGAATTTGAAAGACGTATTCCATATAGAAGAGCAATGAGAAGGAATATTGAAACAATCATGAAAGCTGGAGCTAAAGGTTCAAAGATAATTTGTTCAGGAAGACTTGATGGAGTTGAGATTGCAAGACAGGAAACTATGACTAGAGGTAAGGTTCCTTTACAAACTTTAAGAGCTGATATTGATTATGCTCGTACAGCTGCTAGTACAACTTACGGTGCTGTTGGTGTAAAGGTTTGGATATATAAAGGGGATGTATTTAGTAAAAGAAATAAAGAAAATAAAGAAGAAAAAAAAGATAGTAATAGTAAGTAATACATATGTTATCACCGAAAAAGACAAAACATAGAAAATGGCATTTAACAGCAGGAACATCTGGTGGTAAATTAGCTTCGCGTACAAACAAAGTCAGTTTTGGTGAATATGGTTTAAAAGCAACTACAGAAAGTAGAATTACATCACGTCAGCTTGAGGCTGCTCGTAGAGTAGTTGTAAGATATACTAGAAAATCAGGTAAAATGTGGATTAGAATTTTTCCAGATAAACCAATTACTATGCATGGTAGTGAACAAAAGATGGGTAAAGGTAAAGGTGCTCTTGACCATTATGTTATAAACATCAAACCAGGTACAGTAGTATTAGAAGTAGGTGGTATTCCAGAAAGTGAAGCAAGAAAAGGTTTAAGTTTAGCTGGATATAAATTACCAGTTAAATCAAAGGTAGTAAGTAAATAATATGAAGATTAAAGAACTACAAAATAAATCAAAAGAAGCATTACAAACAATGTTGAAAGACTTACGAGATAAGTTGCGTGATTTAAATTTTAAAGTATCACAAAAGCAACTTAAGAAAGTTAGAGATGTTAGAGAGACAAGAAAGTCAATTGCTCAAGTTCTTACAGTTCTTAATTCAAAGAAAAATAACGAAGATAAATAATTTTTATGACAGATAAAAAAGATAATCAAAATAAAGATACTAAGAAAAAGATTGAAAGAACTTTTACTGGTATTGTTGTTTCAGATAAGATGGATAAAACCATTGTTGTTAAGGTTGATAGAACAAAACTGCATAAAAGATATTTAAAAAGATATACAGTTTCTAGAAAATATAAGGTTCATGATGAAAAGAATCAGTTTAAAATAAATGATTCAGTTAGATTTATTGAATGTAGACCAATTTCTAAAGATAAAATGTGGAAGGTAATTTACTAATATATGTTGCAATTAATGTCACAAATGAAAGTCGCTGATAATTCCGGAGCTAAAAAGCTACGTGTGATTAAGGTACTTGGTGGATACAGAAGAAGATTTGCATCAGTTGGTGATATTGTTACATGTACTGTTCGTGAAGCCCAACCTCATTGTAATGTTAAAAAAGGTGAGATTGTTAAGGTTGTTATTGTTAGAACTAAAAAAGAAGTTCGTCGTGCAAGTGGTATCTATGTTAGATTTGATGAAAATGCAGGAGTAATTGTAGATACTAAATCAAAAGAGCCAAAAGCAACACGTATCTTTGGACCAGTTGCAAGAGAATTAAGAGCTAGAGGTTTTAATAAAATTGTATCATTAGCACCAGAAGTATTGTAATCTTATGAAAATTAAAAAACACGACAACGTAAAGATTTTGAAAGGAAAAGACAGTGGTAAAACTGGTAAGGTTTTACAATTGATAACTCCTGCAAGCTCAGCTAAAACAAGAAGAAAACAAAGTCAAATGGTTGTTGTTGAAGGTTTGAATTTACGATTTAAGCACTTGAGACCTAAAAAGGGTGGTGAATCTGGACAACGTATTATGTTCCCAGCACCTATGGATGTTTCAAATGTTCAAATTGTATGTCCAAAATGTGGTAAACCAACTAGAGTTGGATATCAAATTAGAGAAGGTAAGAGTGAGGTTTCTAAAGAAAAGAAAACCAGAATTTGTAAAAAATGTAAGAATATATTTTAAATATGAATAATTTTAAAGAAAAAATTAAGAAAGAGGTTATACCTGCTATGCAGGAAAAGTTTGGATACAAGAATGGTCTAGCTGTTCCTAAAATAGAAAAGGTAACTTTAAATGTTGGTATTTCAGCTAATAAAAGAGATGATAAGTTTTTAGAATTAGTAGAAAATACTTTAACTAGAATTACTGGCCAAAAACCTGTATTTACTAAAGCCAAATTGTCAGTATCTTCTTTTAAAATTAGAGAAGGTAATGTTGTTGGTGCAAAAGTTACTTTACGCAAACAAAGAATGAATGATTTTGTTGAGAAATTGATTAATATTACTTTACCGCGTGTTAGGGACTTTAGAGGATTATCTTTAAAATCAATAGATAGAAGTGGTAATTTAACAATAGGGTTTAAAGAAAATCTAGCATTTGCTGAAATTAATCCAGATGAGGTTGAAAAGGTTCACGGTTTAGAAATAGTAATTACTACAAGTACTAAGAATAAAGAAGAAGGAACAGAACTGTTAAAATTAATAGGTTTTCCTTTTAAGAAAAAATAAATTAAATTTATGGCTACAAAAGCACAAATAGCAAAATCTAACAAAAAACCAAAATTTTCTACAAGAATTGTACGAAGATGTTGGCGTTGTGGTAGAAGACATGCATACATGCGTGATTTTGATATGTGTAGAATTTGTTTTCGTGAATTAGCAAATAGAAATGAATTACCAGGAGTAAAGAAAAGTAGCTGGTAAATAACTTTAAAATATTATGTTTACAGACCCAATAGCAGACATGTTAACAAGAATAAGAAATGCTCAGATGATTAAAAAACCTGAGGTGTTTTTACCATATTCAAAATTAAAATTAAATATTTTAAAGCTTTTAGAAAATGAAGGCTGGATTTCTAATGTAGAAGTTGTAAAAGGAATACCAACTAAAAGTAAGAAAATCAGCGAAGAAAAGAATTTACGTTTTGATAGAATTAAATTAAATATCATATACACAAATAATCAACCAAAAATTAAGAGTTTAAAAAGAATTTCTAAACCAGGTAGACGTATCTATGTTACTAAAGATGATTTACCAAGTGTTTTGAATGGTTGGGGGATTGCAGTAATTTCTACACCAAAAGGCTTGATGACAAACAAACAAGCCAAGAAAGAAAATGTTGGTGGAGAAGTAATTTGTGAAATATATTAAATATATGTCTAGAGTAGGAAAAAAGCCAATTCAGATTGCAGATAAAGTCGAAGTTAAAATCGACAATAATTTAGTTACTGTTAAAGGACCTAAAGGTGAATTAAAACAAGATATTCATCCTTTGGTTACTGTTACTATAAAAGATGGTGTTGTAGATGTTTCTGTAAAGAATGAGAGTAACAAGTTGGAAAGATCTTTGTGGGGAACAACAAGACAATTGATTGAAAATATGATTATTGGAGTAACAGAAGGTTACCAAAAACAACTTGAAATTAATGGTGTTGGTTATCGTACTGAAATAAGTGGTAAGAAGTTAACGTTAAATGTTGGTTATTCTCATCCTGTTATATTTGATGTTCCAGAAGATATTGATATTACTATTGAAAAGAATGTTATTACTGTAACTGGAAATGATAAACAAAGAGTTGGTGAAATTTCAGCTCAGATACGTAAAATTAAAAAACCAGAACCATATAAAGGTAAAGGTATTAAATATATGGATGAGGTTATTATTAGAAAAGCTGGGAAACAAGCTAAGAGTGCTGCTTAAAAAACATATGAATAAACAAATAGCTAAAATTAAAAAACAACAAAGAAGAAAAGCTAGAGCAAGAGCTAAGTTTTCTGGTACAGCAAAAAGACCAAGACTAACAGTTTTTAGAAGTTTAAAGAATATTAATCTTCAATTAATTGATGATACAATTGGTAAAACTTTAGTAAGTACTTATCAAAAGGAATTGAAATTAGATAAGAAAAACAAGACAGAAATAGCTTTTGAAGTAGGTAAGAGTATAGCTGAAAAAGCTGTAGAAAAAAAGATTAAAGAATGTGTCTTTGATAGAAGTGGATATAAGTATCATGGTAGAGTTAAATCTGTAGCTGAAGGAGCTAGAGAAGGTGGTTTAAAATTTTAATAATATAACAATATGCAAAGAAGAAACAATAGAAGACCCGAAAAACAACGTGAAAAACCAGAATTTGAACAAAAGATGGTTGACTTAGCACGTGTAACAAGAGTTACAAAAGGTGGAAAACAATTAAGTTTTCGCGCTCTTGTTGTTATTGGTGATAAAAAAGGAAGAGTTAGTTATGGTGTAGGTAAAGGTAAGGATGTAACAATTGCTGTAACTAAAGCTGTTGAAAAAGCTAAAAAGAGGTTAATCAATGTTTCTTTAACTAAATTTGGAACAATACCTTTTGAAATTAGAACAAAGTTTAAATCTGCTAAAATTATGTTAAAACCAGCACCAGTTGGTACTGGTGTTAAAGCTGGTGGCCCAGTTAGAATTGTTTTAGATTTAGCAGGTATTGAAAATATTGTAGGTAAAATGATTGGTAAAAGTGCAAACAAAATTAATTATGTAGTTTCTACATATAATGCATTAAAGAGTTTGCCTGTATTAAAAGAAAAGAAAAAAGTTGAAAAGAAAATAGAAGATATTAAAGAAGAAAAGAAAAGCTAAAAAATATGACATTATCATTACACACAATTCATCCCACTAAAGGCAGTACGAAAAATAAGAAACAAATTGGTCGTGGCGGTAAACGAGGCTCATATAGTGGTAAAGGTATGAAGGGACAGAAATCTCGTTCAGGTGTTTCAGGTTTGAAACGTCTTGGTATGAGACAGCTTATTGAACAAACCCATAAAGTAAGAGGTTTTAAATCACGTAATGCAAAACCAGATATTTTGAATTTAGATATTTTGAATGAAAAATTTAAAGATAATGATAAAATATCACCAAAAATATTAAAAGAAAAAGGTTTAGTAGATAAAATTGAAAGAGGTGTTAAGATTTTGGGAAATGGTGAAATTAAGGTAAAATTACAAATAGAGGATTGTACTGTTTCAAAAACAGCTAAAGAGAAAATCGAAAAAGTTGGCGGTACAATAAAAGAGGAAAAGAAAGTTAAAGAGGTTAAAGAAGAAAAAACTGAACCTAAACAAGAAGATAAAAAATAATCATACAAAATGAAATTTGTAGGAAAAATATATCAAATTTGGAAAGATCATGATTTAAGAAAATCTATTCTATATGTTTTAGGTTTGCTTATCATTTTCAGAATTACAGCACATATTCCAGTTCCTGGAGTAGATGTTAAGGCTTTACAGGATTTGTTTTCATCTTCATCTATCTTAGGGTTTTTGAATATATTTTCTGGTGGTGCAATGCAGAACTTTTCATTAGTTGCTCTTGGTGTTGGTCCATATATTACTTCCTCTATTATCATGCAGTTATTAACTATGATTGTACCTGCTTTAGAAGAGCTTTCTAAAGAAGGGGAATCTGGTACTAAGAAGATAAGTCAATATACTAGACTATTAACAGTTCCTTTAGCTATTTTACAAGGCTTTGCAATGATTAAGTTATTACAGCAATCTGGAGCTGGTGTTATTGGTGATCTTACAAATATACAGTATGCTACAACTATAGCCATCTTAGCTTCTGGTACAATATTCTTAATGTGGATTGGTGAGTTAATTTCAGAAAAGAAAGTTGGTAATGGTGTTTCTTTAATCATTTTTGCTGGTATTGTGGCTGGAATTCCTGGTGCATTACGTAATGTATTTGTTAATTTTTCAACAACAGAATTGCCTTTCTTAATTGGTTTCCTAGCTATTATTATCCTAACAGTAGCAGGTATTGTTATTGTCACAGAAGGACAGCGGCATATTCCGGTATCGTATGCAAAGCGGGTGAGAGGGAATAAGATGTATGGTGGTTTTGAAACTCATTTACCTTTGAGGGTTAATCAAGCAGGAATGATTCCAATCATTTTCGCTATTTCAATAGTAATGTTGCCTCCGATTATTGGTCAATTTTTTGTGAATTCTGATTCAGGATTTTTACGAGCAATTGCTCAATTTTTGGTAGATAACTTTAATCCACAAAGCATATTGTATGGGTTAACATATTTTATATTAGTATTTGGTTTTACATATTTCTATACTGCTGTCATTTTTCATCCTCAACAAATCGCAGATAATCTTCAGAAACAAGGCGGTTTTGTTCCAGGTATGAGACCAGGAAGACAAACAGCAGAATATTTAGCTAAGGTTTCAAATAGGATTATGTTAGCAGGTGCTTTATCTCTAGCTTTGATCGCTATTTTACCTCTAATCATCTCGTTCATATTCCAAGGCAGTCAAAGTGTTGCAAATGTTGCTTTATCTGGAGCTTCATTATTGATCGTTGTATCAGTTGTTCTTGAAACTGTTAGACAGATTGATTCTCAGTTGGTTATGAGAGATTATGAACATTTATAATAGATATATATTTTAGAGAATAAACGCTCCTTTTAGGAGCGTTTTGTGTTTTTGGTCTTTTTGTGATATACTAGATGTATATGAGTAAAGAATTAAAAGACAAATTAGAGATTTTAAAGAAAAACCAAGGTGGCGTATTGGCGGACTTTGGTGTAAAAAAAATCGGTATTTTTGGTTCATTTGCTAAAGGTAAACAAACAAAAAAAAGTGATATTGACATTTTGGTTGAATTTGATAAAAGTAAATCAATCGGTTTTTTTAAATTTATTCGACTGGAGGATAAATTGAGTAAAAAATTGAGACGCAAAGTTGATTTGGTCACTAAAAAAGCTTTAAAGCCTGTTATGAAACAGCAGGTTTTAAAAGATGTTATTTATGTCTAAAAGAACCCCCAAATTATATATCGACGATATCAAAGGATCGATTAATAAGATAGAGAAATATACAAAAGAGATTTCTAAAAAAGTTTTTGAAAGTGATGAAAAAACAATCGATGCAGTGGTTAGAAATTTAGAGATAATAGGTGAAGCTGCTAGTCAATTATCGAAAAGTTTCAAAGATAAATATAAAGGTATTCCTTGGAGGGAAGTTATTGGAATGAGAAATAAGGTAATCCATGAATATTTTGGTATTGATTGGGATGTTCTATGGTATACAATTCAGGACGATATTCCGGAGTTGAAAAAGCAGATTAAAGATATCAGGGTTTGATGTATTTTGTATAGTTTTTAGTATAGGCAATCTATTAGTTTGGGTTGTTTTTTGAATTAGAAAAATATTTTTCTTTATGTTAAACTGAAGGCAGTAATTAAACATATATTTATGTCAGAAGAAAAACAATACAAGATGTTAGTATTTGGTCCTCCTGCTTCAGGAAAAGGGACACAGGTAGATTTTTTGGTTGATGAGTTAAACTTACCAACTCTTTCAACAGGACAGCTGTTGCGCGAAGAAATGAAAAAAACCACACCAAGAGGGGAACGCACAAAAGGACAAATGGATTCTGGTGTTATTGTTGATGATGATATTGTGTTCGAACTAATCAAAGAAAAATTAAATGATCCTGAATTTAATTCTCGTTTTATATCAGAAAGTTTTCCACGCAGAAAAACACAAGCAGAGTTTTTAGATAATATTACTAAATTAACTCATGTATTAGAATTAGAAGTTTCAGATCAAGAAGTTATGGATCGTTTAGGTGGTAGAAGGTATTGTCAAAATTGTAATATTGCTTACCATATTAAATTTAAACCACCGAAAGAAGAGGGAGTATGTGATAAGTGTAATAAAGAATTAATTATTCGTTCAGATGATAAACCAGAGGTTTTAAAGGAGCGCTTAAAAGCATATTATACAGAAACAGAACCTTTATCCGATTACTATAACTCTCAAGGAATTTTAATTAAAATCAATGGAGAACAAAGCATTGAAGATGTTAGAAAAGAAATATTTAGTAAATTAGGTATATAAATGATTCCAATTAAGACTGAAAAAGAAATACAATTAATGAGAAAAGCTGGAAAGAATTTAGCTAGGATTTTGAATTTGGTTGTTAAAAAAGTTAAAGTTGGAGTTGGTACTAAAGAATTAGATCAATTAGCCGAAAAAGAGATACGTAAAATTGGAGGTTTTCCAATTTTTAAAGGTTATCAAGGTTTTACAACAACGTTGTGTACATGTATAAATGAAGAGGTTGTGCATGCAGCAGCTATCCCTGATCGTAAATTAAAGGACGGAGATATTTTTAGTATAGATGTAGGTATGAGATTGCCCAGTAAAGGAGGAATGGTTGTTGATATGGCTACAACTGTTAAGGTAGGAAAAGTTTCTAAGAAAGTTGAAAAGTTAGTTAGTGTAACTAAAAAATCTTTAGAACTAGCTATTAGTAAAATTAAACCAGGTATTCATCTAGGAGATATGTCTTCTGAAGTTCAGAAGTATGTTGAGAAGAATGGTTTTAATGTAGTTAGAGATTTAGTTGGACATGGGGTAGGAAAGAAACTACACGAAGACCCACAAGTTCCTAATTATGGATTAGCTGGTACGGGTCCAATTTTAAAGTCTGGCATGACTTTGGCCATAGAGCCAATGGTTACAGAAGGAGGGTGGCAGTTAGAGTTTAGAAAAGATAATCAAGCATATGCTACAGTAGACAAATCTTTAGCAGCACACTTTGAGCATACGATTCTAATTACTGATAAAGGAGGCGAGATTTTAACTAAAGAATAAAAGAATTCCTGTTTTTTCAGGAATTTTTTAATTTATGATATAATTTAGATATAAATTAATAATAAATATATATAAGCATATGATCAACAAACAAGTTCTACAACAAAACATCATTGATGAGCTAAATTTACAAGCTCTAGATGATGATAAAAAAATGGCCTTAATTGAAAATATGAGTGAAGTTGTACAAAAAAGATTGACTCTTCGCCTTATAGATCAAATGGAAGATTCTCACAAAGATGAGTTTGAAGACATTCTGGAAAATGATCCAGAAAAAGTTTCTGATTTCTTAGGAAAGGTTTTTCCTAATTTTTTGGAAATAGTTCAAGAAGAGGTGGTAAAGTTAAAAGAAGATCTTATTGCCAAATTTAAACAAAATAAAGGATAAATATATGGAGAGTTTATTTAAAAAAGCTTTTAATGCTCCCAATGACTTTGAGAATGAATTGAATGAGGCAGAGAAAACATTGGAAGAACAGTTTGCACTGGAAGTAGAAGGATACTTAAGAAAAAATCCAACCGCCATTATTAACAATAGATGGATAATGGATAATTTTGACGTTAAGCTTGGAGAAGCAAGGAAAATATCTAAAATTTTGGAAGAACAAGGTTCTGTGGGGCCTGATATGCCTGATAAAGGTAGGGAAGTATTAATACACGAAACAATGAGTTTTGGTGGAGATGCGCCTGAAGCTGATTTAGAATTAGGAAAAATATCTTTGGTTGTAGAAGAGTTTGTTGAGAAATATAAACAGAAGGATGAATTAGATAAAAAAACCGAAAAGACAAAGGAAGATAAAAAAGTTTTAAAGGAAGTAGATCGTGATTTAAAAGAATTAGTAATTGATTTGGTCAATATTCGGCAATATTTTTCAAAAGAGGATGCTGAAAGATATTTAATTAATAGAGCTAAAAAACAAAAAGTTTTTTTTGAGGCAAAAGATGGAAAAGATATTAATGAAGTTTTGGGTGAGAATGAAAGATCAGATCAGGCCTTAGCTGCAAGGATCTTAAGAGATGCCAGACAGAAACTCATAGATGCTCGAGGGGTGAAGGATAAGGAGGGTATTGTAGAAGCTAAAGAAGAATATGATGTAGCTTATCAGGAGTTTATTAGAACAACATTAGAAAAAGAGTCTTTTAAAGGGGGTGTTGAAAAAAGAGCTAATTTTTTAGAAAAAACTTTAGCTTATGAAGACAGAATTATTACTAAAAAATTAGCTGAGTTTCAGGGCGAACAAGGTGAACAGAATAAAAATGTTTTTAGAAGATTTGTTGATTGGTCCAACAAAGGTTCTTTACTTGATTTGTTTCTAAAAGGCAGAAAATGGAGAGAAAAATTGGAACGTATAAAATCAGGAGAAAACGAGAGTAGTTGGCTTAAGAAGATGGCTGCGAGTGTTGGTTTTGGTATGACAAAATATAGGACTGGAATTAGTATTCTTTTAGCTGGTGGTGCTGCAATGACAGCTTTTACAGGTTTTGGTGCCCCTATTTCTTTAGGTCTATTAGCAACTCGTAAAGCTGTATTAGGGGTTGGAGCTGGTTATGGAACATATGATGGTTTAGATGGCCTTGCCACTGCTATGGGTTCAAAAAAGATGATGTCTGGCGTAGGAGATTTTGATACAGGTATGGTTAGTATGGCCAAATTGAGATGGAAATTAAGTAAGGCCGAAAGAACGGGTGATACAGAAAAAATGGATGAAATTAAGGAAGAAATACGTTTGGTGGAAATCTTAAAAGAAAAAGGAAAAAACCTTGATAATATTAAGAAGGATGGTGGTAATGAAGAACTGCTTAATATCGCTGGTAAAGATTTAGAAGAAGAAAAAGCTAAGTTTAAAGAACTTAAAATAAACCAATTAGAACAACAATGCGAGGAACTTGAAAATAAAGATTTAATTAAAAAATTAGAATATTATGAAGGCCAGGCCAGAGGACAAGAAAAGAAAATAGAGGACACGTCTGGTTATGAAAGTTATAAAATAGTTCAGGCTGAATTTAGAAGTAGACTAAAGACAAAATATGAAGAGTTAGAAGCACAAGCAGAAGAAGTAGAAACAAATTTTGCCTCAATTATAGATTGGGCAGGAGAGCAAAGAACACAAGCTGAAAATCAAATAGAAGACCATATAAGTTCACAAAAGAATCAAGAAAGAGCAAGAAAGATGGCTGGGGTTGCTATGTCTGGGTTTGTTGCAATTGGATTACCGCGGGTTATTGTAAAAGGCTTTTTGGGTGGTTTTAAAGAAGGCTTTGCTGGTTTAAAAGATGTATTTAAGTCAGGCATTATAAAAGGAGAAGCTAATTTTGGGGACCTATTAAGAGGGTTTGGTGGTTTTAAAGAAGGAATGTCAGAAGGATGGGAAAAGGTAATGGGTAAGAACAAAGAAATGTTAGAGGTATTTTTGAGTGACAATAAAGCTGTTATAATGGACCCCTCTAAATCAGGTGAAGGACTTGAAATAGATCAAGAAGTAATAAAACTTGACAGGCCCATTGATCCATCTACACGAATGAATTCTATTGAAGATGTAAATAATAAAAGTCCAATTGAACTTGTTTCTTGGACTCAAGCGGATTCTGTAAAAGCCAGAGTACAACTTAATGAGGCTATCCAAAAAGCTAATATTTCTCCTGAAATTAAAATCGCAATAATAGATAAATATGATAAATTGGCTGATATTAAACTTAAAGAAACTTTTTTTAATAGTATACAAGATAGTAGTAAGGTACTAAACGTGGAAGACAGTTTTAAAAATATTTCAGTAACAGATATTGAAGATAAAGTTGATAAAATAGCAGGTGTGAAAGAAAGTAAACCAGTAGTCCCAGTTGTTGAACGACAGGTTGAAGAAAAAGCGTTAGAGGATCTAGAAGTAGGGGATTCAATCGGAGAAACATATACAGGACAATTTGAAGAAGCAACAGTTCCTGAAGGTAAGGGTGTAATTTATGCTTTATATCAACAACTGTCTAAACACCCAGATCAGTTTGGTTATAATGCTAAGACTGATGGAGATTTAGAGAGTTGGGCATCTAAATTTGCTAATAAAGAAGGTATGAAAAATTATGGAGATACCTGGGTTAAAAAACCAGATGAAGTAGCCTATGTGTTAAAAGGAAACGCAAAAGAAGGCTTTTCTATTCATGAAGTTGACCCAACAGAAAAGAAAATAATGGGCACCAAAGGAATGGATGATCATGAAATGGATCCAATTGAAGTTGAGAAGAAACCAGTAGAATATGAGATAAAGGAGCCTGAAATGAAAATGAGAGGTCTTGATATGTTTGATCATGAGGCTACATATATAGATAAAGATTGGGGTGTTATACAGTTTGAAGATCAATATGAAGCTGCTGAAACTGAAGCAGACCAGAGACGAGTTATAAAATCATTTAATAAATATTTGGAAAGTAACATAGGAATGGAAAAGGTTGGACAAGTTGATAATATAGAGATGTTAGAGGATTTATCTAAATCGCATAATAAAGTAATAGCCTCCATAGCTGAAGACACAAAAGAAAAGCTTATATCACAAGGTTCTCCAACAGAACGAATAGTTAATTTCTTAGAACTTGAAAAACCAACCAAAAGTGATTTTGGAATTATTAGACGTACTTTTGAGCAATTTGGTAAAGAATCAACGAAGGGCTGGGGCGAAAATAGTCCTCAACAGGCTAGATTGTTTGCTAGTTATATTGTACAGTCAGATGATATTCTTCGTAAAAGTATTAGTAATGGATCAGGAGATTATTTAAATAATTCTTTTCATGATTTTCTTGCAAAATCCCATTTGAGAGGAATACCAACTGATGAAGTATGGCAACCAAGAATGGAGATAATATCAGATGGTAAAGGTGGTTCTATTGAAAAGTATTTTAATGTTAAGCCACAACATCATTTACATAAATCCACGGATTATTTAATAGATTTTGGAGATGGGCAAAAACCTAAACTTGTTCAAGAAAATACATTAGAAGATCTTTTGGATCAAAAAAAGACTTCTAGTAATTTAGAAGCCATTTCTGGAGGAGATATAGGAGTCCCTGAAAGAAATTTTATTGATGATGTTACAGAAAAAATACATAATGGAGAAATAAAAAACGAAGAAGATTTATTAAAGTTTGCAAAAGAAACAGGCCAAAACCCTGATGACTATAAAGGTGTGTGGGATAGGATGTCTGCTGGAAAAGGAACACTAGGCCAATCAGTAATTAGTGGCCACAGTGAAGCAAAGCCTGTAAACATTACGTCTAATAAAGATGGTTGGGAAGAAGAATATGGAAAAAACTCAAGCAAAACAAAAATAAACACCATCAAAAATAAAAGCGGAACTTATGAAAGTCAGACAAAACTTAATGAAAATTTTGATCAATTAGATAAAGGCACGAAGGCTTTTGATGATTTTATTGATCCAGTTGTCTCTTTTGAAGATAAAATTAGCTCTTTAAAAGGATTTATTTCTAACGGTGAAACAGTTAAATTAAATAATTTTGAAATATTTCGTAGCAAGGATGGTAATGATTTTTATTACATAACAGAACCAGGTAGGGGGATTAAACTTACACCAGATAAGATAAATAAATTATTAGAGGTTAGAAATAAAGCTATATTCTCAATGGCTGAAAAAGCTTTAGAAGAAGAAACCGCTGTAGATTCTAATAAGTTTACATCAAACGAAGACATGGATAGAATTCCTAAGCCAGAAAAGCCCGTAATATCAATTGAATCTGAAGCAGAGGACATCCCGGAAGATATGACAGCAGAGGAAATAGAAGAATTTCAACCAGAGGATATTCCAGAGGCTCCTAAACATCGTCCTGGAGCAACAGAGAAAATAGTTACAGAAGACGATATTAAACGTACTGAAAGGATAAGAACAACTTCTGATGGAGAAGAACTTAAAACTATTAGAGTTGAGGGCAGAATCGGTCCAGAAATTGTTAAATTGGCGAGCAGTGAATCAGAAAAATTGGCTAAGGTGTTTGAAGGGTTAAACAAAAATCAATTTATACAAGAGATAGAAAAAATTACAAAAAGTCCTCTAGGTGAAATACAGAAACAATCCTTTGAACGAGCATATGATACCATGAATGCACCTGATTATGGGATTAACCCTGTAGATGCTCGTATCAAAAGGGGAGACTCATTATATTATAGTTTAATGAATTTACTTGCCGAAGAAAAAGTTAAGGGTAATTCTTCTTTTTTAGGTGAGGTTGTTGATGCTAATAACATAGAACAACATGTTAGGGCCGCTAACTTAGAGGTTGGTTCGGTTTTAAAGCTAGATACAGATACTGTTATAACTATAAAAGAACAGCAAGGTGATAGTTTATTGGCTCATGCAAAAATAGGGGAGCATGAATTAAATGTTAAGTTAGATCCAATTAAGGGTGAAAACAATATGTTTGAAATGAAAGATGAGGCAGATAAACCATTTGCTGTATTGAATATTGAAAATGGAGAGATAAAAGATAAGTTGATTTATAAACAAATTGAAAATGATGCACCTAAGCTTTTTGAAAAGTTACGTTTTTTGAAACAGAATGAATTAGCAAATACTCTAGAAGAAGGGCTAAAAGATAAAGGTAGAGATTATAAGATATATAAAGATTTGCAGGGATTTATAAAAAAATTCTCTAAAATTTAATTTTCATTATTTTTCTCAAAAATAAAGCAACCCCTTCACTGAATGTGATAGGGGTTGTTTGAAAATTTGTAAATTCGAGAAATTTTTTAAAAATTGCTTATTTCTTTTTAAAATTTTCCTCTGCCCATGTTTTCATTTGGGCAATTGTTTCGTTTGTTGCAGACATGCATGTCGCGTTTGATGTATCAGCGTACACCTTTGCTTCACCAACAATGTTGTCAAAATCGTAAACAGTTAAAATTAAGTCAGAACCATTCGCAACACGTTTAGCGCGTAGTTCATTCGCTGGGGTAGTTTTTTCCATGAGTTCGATATAACTCATTGATCCGGGGGTAGGTCTCCAGTCAACTTCTGTGGATTTACCCAGAACTTCCAGCTTATTAATTAATGCATCAATAGCGGTTTCGTTTTGTTGGACCTTTGTTAATTGGTCAGACAATTTGGCACCAACATTTACAGCTTCACCTTTTGTGTTCCATTTTGGCATATTCATATAATTTGTACTCATGAAACGATGTAAATTATAATACCGGGCTGCCCACGTTAAGTCACCGGCTGCAAATGCTTTTTTAGCCATTGCAATCAGACTTAGGGGGGCGGTTGAATCTTGGGATGTTTTCCAGGCATTAAAATCTTGTGCAGAAACCAGTGAAACTGACGATAAAATAACAAGGATTAACGTGAATGTAATTGTTAATGTTCTTCTCATGATCTTGCCTCCAGAATAGTTTTGTGATAGATTATTTTTTGTTAAACATCATTTTTTAATAACTAAAGCCACTTTTTTTAGTAGCTTTTTTTGTTGGAATTTTTTTACCGGCAGCAGCTTCAACAGCTCCAATTGGTGGCAAGTCTTCAATAACATAAGAATTCATTCTTTCTTGCCAATCAACCACCATGTCATCATTGGAGAAAATTTTAGCGTATTCCGCGATTAAACGAAAAAGCTTTTCGTGGCGAAGTACTCGTACACTAAATTCATCGGAATTGCCTTCGTTAGCAGTCATCATAGAATCCAAAGATGTGTTTTTGAAAATTTCAACTTTATGTTTAGATTTTCCATCTTCGCTTTCCGCCCAGCTTGAATGGATATCGTTATATGCAAGATATGGCGACATAACATTAAAATAGGCCGTCCACATACTTGCCTTGTATTGATCTTGTGAGATGTTATACACGGCTTTAGCATATTTTACCCAATCAGCACCTGACCTACCAAAAATGGCTTCTTCAACAGCTTTAACAAATTTAACTCTCTGGTTGTGGCGGATTGATTCAAAAGAGCTTTTAAAATTATCAAAATCTCTTTCAGGTGTCATTGTTTCAGCACTGAACACCTGGTTATAAATCCTTTCAGTCGTTGTAGGAGTTTCTTCAAAAACCATCGGATCCGGTGACAATTCATCACAATTTGTTAAGTTTTGTTTCAGAGTTTCAACATCTTCGAGATGCTTTCTCTCTGTTGCGAGACCTTCCCAAATTTCCAGCAAATTCTCTTTAGTCACAAATTCAACTGTGAGCAAAGAATCAACAGTTTTTTTGACATCGGAATTATTCATGTCAGCTTTAAAGTTTTCACGAACATCATCCAAAGTCATAAAACAATTTACATCTACATCATTTGGTTGTGACGGTATACTTAACCATACAGCAAGGAGCAGTAGAGCTAAGGCAATAATTAGACCACCTTTTAGATCAAAAAAATCTCTCATCGGATTTACCTCCGTTTTAGTTAGATAAAAAATAATTAAATTAATTAGACTACACGACACTGAAAAGGGAAGTGAATCCTGTTCCAGTGTCGTGTAATCTTAGGAGATATATTTAGAGGTATATATTAAGTTGTGAAAGTACAAATTAATAAGTTAATTTAGCATAATTTTTTAGTTTTGTCAATCCTGTATAGGAATGAAAAAACTTGGCTAAATTTTTGCCAAGCAGAGAAATACTCAATATGTTTATCTCTCTTCTTAACTCTTCTTAATTATGATGGTTTTAATATAACATAGATGTTAACATATGTCAAGGGGTTTTATGTGAATAAGTATGTATTTGGGCTAATATTGGCTGAATATAGGTACTAATATGTGTTTTTTGTATATATTCTTAATATATGTCTTTTAAAGATACTAGGGTATCTATATATAATGATAAAGTGGAGAAGTGTTAGTTGACAGATTCTAAATAATATGCTAATATTGGATATTATCTTGAAACATGTGGATATAGTGTTTTCAAGGCTAATTTTAGCCGAAATACCATATATATAACTCTTATGAATAAAAATACATATTTTAACTTAATAAAAAAGAACTTAAATGTAGTTGCATTGTTTACTGCTATTTTGGTATTATTAACCATCATCGCAAGTTTGATTCAACCATTTGAGTATAGATCTAAGACTGGGTTTTTGATTGTTCAAAGACAAACACAGAACTTAGATGCTTATGCTGCTGCTAGAGCTTCAGAACGTTTAGCGTCTAATCTAGCCAATGTTATTGAGACTGATTCTTTCTATAACAAAGTATTAAATGCTGGATTCAGAATTAATATCGATTGGCCGGAGAAAGAAAGTAAATTAAGAAAAACTTGGCAAAACATGGTTGATACTAATGTATCACCAGAATCTGGAATCATGACTGTAAATGTGTACAACAAAGATAAAGCACAGACAGAAATAGTTTCTAGAGCAATTGCTTCAGTTTTAATTAACGATTCTGAAGAATATCACGGTGGTGGCAGTTCAGTTGTTATTAAAATGGTTAATACTCCATTAGTATCTAACTATCCAGTTAGACCAAATATTATCTTGAATGTTTTTTCAGCTTTAATATTAGGTTTAGTTTTAAGCTCTGGATATGTGATGTATAGAGGGTATAACAAAATTTCAGATCAAAATCTTAATTCAGATGTAATAGAAACTCCAAAAGAAATAAGTAATGAAGGATTTCAAGCGAAAGATGCAGATTTTGATCCTGAAATGGAGGAAACTCCAATTAAAACAATGTTGTCTGAACCAACTGGTAAGAAATATTATTTTGAAGATTAAATAATTATTAATAATTAAGTAAATAAGATAAATATTATGAACAAGAAAAACCTTAAATTAAAAACATTTGCTCTTAGCCTATTGGTAGCTATGGTGATTACACTATTACCAACTAGTTTAGGAGTTAATGCTGAAGATACAGAAATATTTAATATTTCAGTATCTGCACAGTCTACTACTGCAAGTGTAAAGTGGTATACTAACAAATCAATTGAAGGCGAATTAAAGTATGGTCCTCAAAGTCAAGGTCTTAGATCTGTTATTACTACAGATAAAAGAACTGATTGGCATAGATATACTTTAAGAGACCTTAAGCCAAACACTACATATAAATACCAAACTGTTGCTAAAGATAGTAATGGTAAAGTATTAACTAGTGAAACTGGTGAATTTAAAACTAAAGGTTCAGGAACTCAAGAAATCAAAGACATTTTTTATGTAGATTTTGACAGTTCATTATATGGTCATAACGGTGATTTACCAGCTGAAATCTTAAATCAAAATGATTTAAAGTTTGTAAAACCAGCTGTATATAACAGTGCTTTACAAGTTAAGAGTGACAATAGTCATGTAACTTATAACACTGATAGAATCTTTGGCAATGATCCATATAACAAAGCTTTTAGTGCAGACCGTGGTTATGCTAGCGCATGGTTAAGAATTGAAAAATTCAATAAAGACATGGTTGTTTGGGAAACTAATGATTCAAACTTTGCTATGTATTTAGAGAATTTTAACAGTTTTAGTCGTATTGTGGCTAGAGTTGGTGATGGTGAAGCTTATTATCATTTCAATACTCGTGGTTCAGGCGATAATGTTTGGACACCAGGTGAATGGCATTTAGTTACCATGACTTGGGAAGGTAGAAATAACGGTAATTTAGAGCTTTATATAGATGGTCGTAGACGCGATGAAGTTGCTTACGATAAATCTAATCTACCTAGTCAAATTATGATTGGTAATAACTTCCGTCATGACATGGCTTGGACAAATGGTCAAATTGATGAATTTAAACTTAGTAACTGGGCTATACCTTTCTCATATGTTGCTGGTGAAATGAACTGGTACACATTTGATAAACGTAAAGACGTTAATGCTGGTGTAATTGCAGGAGCTCAAGTTAGAAAATTCTCATATGGCAAGTTATTTAAAACACCAGATAGTAAAGTTTATGTTATCACTCGTGATAACCAAAAACTACATATCTCTGATTTAAATGCTTTAAAGAGATTTAAATCTCATCCAGTCATAACTAATGCTTCTTATGACGAAGCTGACCAATTTACTACTGCAGGTGAATTCTATGCATGGTCAAGATATCCTGATGGAACTTTGTTAAAAGGTTCTGGCCCAACAGTTTATTGGGTATGGGATAATGAAAAAAGACCAATTGCTGACGCATCTGTATTTAGTAGATATGGTAATGATTGGGCTGATGTAATCACAGTTTCAGATTCAGAACTAGGTTCTTATCCAACTGGATTTACATATTATTAATATATATACATTGTTTTATAACAATTCCCTCATAAATTTAATTTGTGGGGGAGAGTAATAAAACAAAAAGATAAAAAACTGAACATTCACAATCTAAAATGAGGTAATTAAAAATGAAAAAATCACTGATTTATTTTATCGTTTTGGTCGTGTTTTTGCCGACCATCTTATCTGCTCAGATTAACGGAAGATTGTCGAACCATTTTGTTGCCGAAATCGACCAGATTCAGAAGATGCCATCTTATCTCAAGGCCGGGATGTTCCCGAAAGGTACTCGCGTCATTATGCACGTTTGTGCCAGCCGTGGTGAAGAGGCGTCGAAGATTCCTGGTTATGACTCCAGGTTAATCAAAAAACGGAAAATGCTGGCCCAATCGATGGCTAATATATATGGCTGGGTTGTAAGCCGGACCGAAGAATATTTCGGAGGCGAAGGTCAACGAGGGGTTTATTTTGTAAGAAATGACACCTATTATACTTTTTTTGGTGCTGTAATAGCTGAAAGAGATGCTCGACGAGAAGCTGATCGACTGGAAAAAGCGGCACGGATCGCCGGCGATCGAGCTGAGGCTAAAATAAGAGCTGAAGCTGATGACGGTTTTGATGTCCGTATTAAGGGACTGGAAGAAAAAGTCTTTGGAAAACCTTCACTTCATATAAGGATGTTTGTTGGAGAGCGATCAATTTTATTTAAAGAGGATCGTCATCTTAACCACATGGAGATAGGTTTATCCCTGACCAACGGTAATAAGTTTGAATGGGGAGGTTTTGGAAGTATGAGTGCTTCAACTAATTCATTGTCCAACATAGAAATTTATTCATTTCTTGTTGGTGGTGGATTGCAGTTTCGCTATGGATGGTTGACTGCCCAGGCTGGTATTTTTTACGGTCAAAAAGTTAATAACCTGACTGATACCGCATTATATCACTACAACGGATTAAGTCAGATTCTGACCGGAATAAATATTCCAGTTAGTGATACAATTAGTTTTGAGCTGTGTGGCGGGGTCACATATACATCAATTGATGTGACAGAAGGGGAATATTATTCTTTTGCCCCTGTAATTGCTGCACGTATCAATTTTGGTAAATAATTAAGTAATATTCATTTAATAACTTTAAATTTTTAGGAGAAGCGAAATGAAAAAATTGTATTTTGTATTGGTTATTTTAACCATCGTATCTTTTGTGTTTTTGGGTGGCTGTGAAAAATTAGCGCCCAATAAACCAGAAGAAGTTGTTGATTCGGGTGATTTTGAAGCCCCAGACGGTTGGACATTAGTTTTCGCTAGTGATGATTATAAAATCACAGCAAAAAACGCATCGTCACATTTTGAATATGAACATTGGGTTCGAACATCAAGTACCCCAGAAAATTGGGGAGATGATTGTTATCTATATGGTTCAGCAGACGATTGGATTGTACAACCAACAAGTCCAGCCAATAACTGGTTTCGCGTTCGTAAAAGTTATTCTGGTTTGCAAAAATGGAATTTTTGTGGCGGAACTCAGGGCGAAAAATGGCCAGATGAAGAATTAATGAAACACTGGGCGTCTAAACTGTATTTATGGGATACCCACGCTTATGATCAATTTGGAGATTCTTATGGTGGAGATTTAGCTGCTATTTTTGATGGATATAATGTTCGACCAGTAAGTTACCCAGAGCTGGATGCTTGGTATCAGGCCCAGCAAACAACCGGTACACAGTTTAGCGTTGAGGTTACTGACCCGGTTGGTTTGATGAAAATTCAAACTGGTGGAACCGTATTTTATACCACCAACGCTTCGTTGGACAGTAATAACGTCCGGTATATTGGTCATTTCTTAATTGATCAACGTATTAATGCTGCTGTAGGTAATGGTTTGTATTTTGCAGTATCTGATGGTGTTGAACTTTATGAATTTACTATCGTTATTCATATGCCTGATGGTACAAAAAAGTCATTTGCACCGAAATATAACGCCAATGTTCAGGGCTCAGGGCCGGTTTGTCTTGTTAATATTCGTTTGAATGGTGATATTGATCAAGATGGTATTTACCCGACTGATTCAATGTATCATTTCCGTTATAGAGTATCTAGCAAAGCACAAGACGGCAATAGTCGCTGGAATGAAATTAATAAAGCTTTGGGTAAGGTACAAGATGATGGTACGGAATGGGTTTCAGTTAATGGAAACTGGAGAGATGTATACTTTGCACATCAAATGGGTGATGGTTCGGATCCTTTTTTTGAAATAGGGATTCCGAGTATGCCGGATTCAAGTTTTAATATCTCGGATACAATCGGTACTCTCTATTATTTCAGTCAGTTTCCGATTCGTGAGTGGTTTAATGGTAGTAAACTGGTGCGCATTGAATACGATAGCCAGACTGGTGAAATTGCAAACGCTGGCGATATCCCAACAAATTTTGTGTTCCGCGTTCGTCAGAACGTAGAATGGGAGCACACAATTTGGGCAAAGGATCAACTTCAGGGTGTTGTTCTTCGTGACCAGGATGACTATTATGAATTTATGCTTACACCGGTCGTGAACGATACAGTCTGGAATTGGGTGCTTTTTCCGAATGACGATGGACTCCGTGAAGTTTATGTCAAATATGCGGAATACAACCAAACAACCGGATTAGCACCGTTTACGTCTGAGAAACATATTGAACGTTTTGATTATAACGCTCCTGACCCGAATGTTTCAAAGGCCTGGTTTGGTCTTACTGGCGATGGGGAAGTTATATGGAACCGAGGAGAATATCATTTCTCCACAGTTATTGGCGGCACACCGTAAGTCACCGATGATGTTATAATTTTTTACATACGGTTTTGAAGCGTTTTTCTCTCAGAGAAAAACGCTTCTTTATTTTGCTCAAATTCTGCTAAAATGTTAAAATTAAGTTAACATATGTTTAGGTTTTTAAAGAAAAATTGGATATGGCTTGTTGGAGCCTTGGTTTTGGCTTTAGGAATTGTCTTCTTGTCTTCAGTTGCTGTTTTTGTTTTGTTTGGTGTTTTGTTAGTTTTATATTTTTCTTTAAAGAATCCTTTAAATGGAGTTTTGTTTTTATCTATATATCTGCCTTTTGAAACATTTTTGTTAAAGTTTGTCCCTGAGGAGATTTATGCTTTTGCTAGATTTGCTGGTGAGGGGTTGATTGTCTTGTTGGTCTTGTTGTTGTGTTTCCAATATTTAACTGGAATAAGGAAATTTAAATACAAAAAGAGCGGGATTGATTTGATTGTTATTCTTTTTTTAGTTATTGGTTTGATTTCCATTTTCTATAACTCAGTTGAGTTATCTGTTGGTTTACTGTCTTTACGTCAATTATTACGTTACGCTTTAATTTTTTATCTCCTAATATTTTTAGGAGTTAATAAAAAGTTTGTGCGTAACTTTGTAATTGTTATGGCTGTGGTTTTGGTTTTGCAAGCAGGTATTGGTTTATCTCAGTTAATATTACCTCAGTCATATAGTAATCTATTATTACCTAGTAGTTCAGAGATATCTGTAGGAGGAGCTAGTCTTGATACAGGAAGTATAGGGTGGGATGCGTCTCAAAGAATTTCGGGGACCTTTGGTAGGTATGATAAATTAGGAATCTTTTTATCTTTCTTTTTAATTTTAGCTATTGGAATATATTATTCTAGAAAGAAATTAGATAAAGTATTGTGGTCTGGTATATTTTTAATTGGTTTGGTTGCTTTAATATTTACTTTTTCTAGATTATCTTGGTTAGGATTGGTTTTGGGTTTGTTTTGGATAGGGATTATGATAAAGAAAGACAAGAAGGTTGTTATTAGTTTGATTCTTTTGATATCTCTTTTAATTGTATATTTTGGTATATATTTAGTGTCTACAGGTTTTAATCCTACAACATATGAAGAAACTTCTAGTAGTTTAAGTTTACCTAAAAGAGCTTTACAATCCTTTTCTAAATATGAATTACAGAATAGCTATTATGGTTATGGTAGGATATTCTTTTGGGTAAATACTCCTTTAAGAGTAGTTAGATATAGTCCATTAATTGGAGTAGGTCCTGGTACTTATGGAAGTGGCGTAGCAGCTAGTTTAAATCAATATCAGGTATATGAGAAGTTTGGTATGCCTTTTGGTGTACAAGATAGATATGGACAAATTGATAATAACTGGATGAGTTTATGGGGAGAATATGGAACTATTGGATTATTGTTATGGCTTGGTTTGTTTGTTATGTTATATAGACAAACAAGAAAAATATATTTAAATTCAAAAGATAATTTAACTAAAGGTTTAGCTTTAGGTTTTATGGGAATATTGATCATATATCCTTTACAAAGCTTTTTTGGTCCATATTTTGAAGTTAGAACTATTTCTTTCTACTTTTGGGCTACAGCAGGGATATTGATTAGTTTTAAGGAGTAGGGTGTGGATAATATGGTTGATTTTTAGTTAAAAAGAGGGTATTATTAAAATAATAGCTAATTCATTAATGAAACAATATTGTTTCATTAATGAATCCATTAAATATATGAAAAAGAAGCTAAGTATCACTGAAATCCAAAATTTAATTATAGATAAAGAAAAATTTATTTTTACTCCTTTAGATTTGCAAAGATATTTTAATGTTTCATATGATATTGCCAGGGTGTTTATTTCCAGGAATGTAAAAAAAGGATTATATACAAAAATTAAAAGAGGAGTATATTTTGATAAAAAATTTGCTCCAAATGAGTTTGAAATAGCCAATAGGTTGTATGAGCCCTCTTATGTTTCTTTTGAATATGCTTTGATGTATTACAATATTATTCCAGAAATGGTTTATACAATTACTTCTGCAACCACTAAAGCAACTAGGGAATTTAGTGTAAACAATATTATATATTCTTATTCGCGTTTCAAAAAAAAATACTTTACCGGTTATATTAAAAAAGATATTGGCGGGAGATCTGTTTATGTCGCTGAACCAGAAAAGGCCCTTGTTGATTATCTGTATTTTGTTAGTTTAGGCAAAAAAGCTTTAAATGACAGGATCGATCTTAAGAAGATAGATTACAAAAAATTGATATATTTTTCTAAGATCTTTAAGAGAAAAAGTTTGGATCGATTAATTAAGCAAACATATGATGAATCAAATACAAATCAAGAAATTATCTACTAGATATCAGGTTGGTGAAGCTAGAATTGCCCAAGAGTATATTCAACATTGTTTTTTATCAGAGTTATATAAACAAGAAGATTCAGATAAAATCTTATTTAAAGGAGGAACCTGTCTAAGATTAGTTTTTAATAGCCCGCGTTTTTCAGAAGATTTAGATTTTACTGCTTGCCAGAATATATCCTATCCAGAGATAGAAAGTTTATTAACTGAGGTGTTTTTGAATTTAGATAATTTTGGATTTGATGTTGAAATTAAAGAAGCCAAGAAAACAACTGGTGGGTATATATCAAAAGTAGATCTTTCTTTTAGTGGGTATGTATTAGAGTTAAAGATAGAAATTTCTTTTAGGATTAGTCGCGAGAGGGTTAAAAAAGAAATAAGTCAAATAAAAAATGAATTTATTAACACTTATGATATATATCATTTAGCTCGAGAAGGTGTTGTTAGCGGAAAACTGGCTGCATTAATGGCACGTAGTAAACCTAGAGATTGGTATGATTTATATTTTTTAATTAAAAATGACTATTTAAACAATAAACAAAAAGATTTATTTCCAGAGATTTTGAATAAATTTGAGAATTACAAGGGTGATATAAAGAAAGAGTTAAAAATATTTTTACCTAAAAGCCATCAAATCATATTAAAAGATTTTAAAAAAGTATTAATTCAGGAATTAAAAAAATATACAGCATGACACTCAATTTCAGTTATGGGACATATATGTCCCATAACTGAAATTGGGTGTTAAACATTATGAAAAATTGTAAAATGCCAATTGATGCAGTTTTGGCTGTGACATATAGGTGTAATGCTAAATGTAAGATGTGTGACATTTGGCAAATTAAAAACCATGACGATATGGATGTTTTGAGTTATTCAAAACTACCAAGAGAATTAAAATATATTAATATTTCTGGTGGTGAACCTTTTTTACATTCAAAAATTGTTGAGATTATATCAAATATTAAAAAAACTTGTCCTAATTCCAATATCATATTCTCATCAAATGGTTTGGCTGTAGAATTAATTAAACAAAGAGTAGGAGATATTTTAAAAATTGATCCAAATATTGGCGTAGCTATTTCAATTGATGGAATAGGTAAAGTTCATGACAAAGTACGTGGAATTGATGGGATATATATTAAAGCTTTAGAAACAATAGAGATATTGAAAAAAATAGGGGTAAAGAAGATTAAAATAGCTTTTACATTAACAAATGATAATTTAAATGAAATGAAGAAAGTTTTTGATTTGTCTCGTAAATTAAAAGTTGAATTTACAATGTCAGCTATGCAAAATTCTGATATATATTTTGGTAATAAGAAGAATGTGTTGAGACATGATAATGTTAAAATGAAAGAAATTTTCAAATATGTAATTAAAAAAGAATTAAAGACATGGTCTTTAAAGAAATGGGCCCGTGCGTACTATGTTAATGGGTTATACAACTTTTTAATTGGTAAAGGAAGGAAACTACCAATACAAGCAGCATATGATCATTTTTTTATGGATCCCAAAGGAGATATATATCCTTCAGTTGTTGATAGTCAATTAATGGGTAACTTATCTAAAGCAAAAGATTTTAAACAAGCTTGGTGTACAAACAAGAATGATGAGTTAAGAAGCAAGCTTAAAAGTGGTTTAGCACAACCATCATGGATGATTTGTACAGTACGTACAGCTATTAGAAGGAATATATTTTTTGTTGGTTTGTGGGTTTTAAAAAGCAAATTTATTAAATTATGAAGATATTAAATATTAACAAGTTTCATTATATAGCTGGTGGGGCAGAACGCTTCTACTTTGAACTTTCAAGATTACTTGAAAAAAAAGGAAATACAGTTATTCCTTTTGCAATGAAACATGAGAAGAATTTTAAAACAAAATATGATAAATATTTTGTTTCTAAAATTCAAACAGAAAAATCTACAAATATATGGCAAAGCATTAGAACAGCTAGTAGGTTTTTTTGGTCATGTGAAGCAAAAAGAAAAATTAAGAAACTTATTAAAAAAGAAAAACCAGAAGTGGCTTTTTTACATAATTTTTATCATCAAATTTCACCTTCAATTTTATCAGTATTAAAGAAAAATAAAATTAAAACTGTTTTAGTTGCACATGATTATGGGCTATTATCTCCAAATAAAAACATGTTTGTTAGGGGAAAGGTTTATGATAAAATTTGTGGTCACAAATTTTTAAGATGTATTTCAGATAGATGTGTTAGGAATTCTTTTTCAGCTAGTTTGATTTCAGGTTTAGAAACTTGGTGGCATCATTCGGTTTTAAATGTTTACCGTAAGAACATTGATATGGTAATTTGTCCAAGCAAATTCATGTATACAAAATTTGTTCAGGCTGGTTGGGATGAAAAAAGATTAATTCATTTGCCATATTTTATTAATCCCTTGAATAAAAATATTAAAAAAGATTTCAATGAAAAATATGTTTTGTACTTTGGTCGTTTGTCTACAGAAAAGGGGATTGATGTTTTAATAAATACAATGCAACATTTACCAAATGTTAATTTAAAAATTATTGGTAGTGGTCCTGAAGAGGAAAAAATTAAATTACAAATTGAATCATATCATTTAGATAATGTAGAATTACTTGGGTACAAAAGTGGTGAAGAATTATCTTCATATATTTCTAATTCTTCTTTTATTGTTGTCCCATCTAAGTGGTATGAAAATTATCCTTTATCTATTTTAGAAAGCTACTCTTTAGGAGTACCAGCATTAGTTAGTAATATGGGTGGGTTACCAGAAATAATTTTAAATAAAGGTTTTCTTTTTAATATAAGTAATGAAAAAGATTTGATAAACAAGATTGAATATTTATGGAAAAATAGTAGAGTGGTTCAGAAAGAAGGAGAGAAAGTTAAAAAATTTGTTTTAAATAACAATAATCCAGTAGAATATTATAAAACACTCATAAACCTTGTTTTTAAGCCTTAACTTGACAAACTAGATTATTTTTGATATAATAAAGGATGTTAATGGTACTTAAAAACATGAAAATATTAAGTAGATATATCCTTATCTTTAGCCTATTTTTAATAGGTTTTTTTGTTTCCGCTGAACAGGGTTCAGCTGTTTTGGATTATCCTAAGTTAGCTAACTATTATCTATCATCAGATCAAAGCTTTGATTATGATAGTTTAGCTAAATATGACCTAGTTATTTTGCCTATTGATACTCAATTGTACAATGAGGCTTTTTTTAATTATGCAAGAAGTAAGAATCCAGACATAAAAATATTGGCATATACTCCAGCTCAGAGTGTTAACACTTCTGCTTTAGGTGATACTAGAAGTTTTAATTATCAATTAAAACAACAAATTAAAAGTTCTTGGTGGTTAAAAGATCCTAGTGGAAATACAATATCAACTTGGCCTGGAATTAAAAATATTAATGTATCTAGTGATTGGTCTGATTGGTTTCCTGGATATGTGAAAAGTAAAGTTTTAGATACAGGATTATGGGATGGTATTTTTTATGACATGGTTGATCCGGGGATTGCATGGGCGAACAATGGAAATATTGATATTAATAATGATAGAAAAAAAGATACAGCTGGATATATTGATAATCAATGGAAATTGGGGTTTGAAAAATTACTTAAGAATTCAAGACAAACTTTTGGTTCAAAATATATCCTTGTTATTAATGGCGCATCAGAAATTAAATACCAATCAAATGTTAATGGTCGCATGTTTGAAGATTTTCCAACACCGTGGCAAGGCAGTGGACGTTGGCAAGATTCAATGAATGCTTTAAAGACAAATCAGAACCAAGTTGGTTATTCACAAATGTTTGTTTTAAATGGTTTAGGGAATCAAAATGATTATCAAAATATGCGTTTTGGCTTAACATCAAGTTTAATAGGTGATGCATATTTTGGTTATGATAATTCAATTGCTAAACACGAAGCTATTTGGTGGTATGATGAATACAATATTAATTTAGGACAACCTGTTGGAGATTCTAAAAATTTATTTGGTTCAGATAATAAATATATTCCAAGCGTGTGGCAAAGAGATTTTTCTAATGGCGTTGCTTTAGTTAACTCAACTAATCAAACTAAAACAATTGATTTAGGTAGTAATGGTGTTTATGAAAAAATTCGTGGGACACAAGATCTGAATGTTAATAATGGACGTTTGGTTAAAAAAGTAACTTTACAACCAGAGGATGGAATAATTCTTCTTCGTAAATTAGAAGGTGAAGAAATTACAGATGTAGTTTTTACTAATGGTGATTTTGTCCGTGTTTTTGATAAAAGAGGAAATTCTAAAAGAGCAGGTTTTTATGCTTACGATCCTAATTTTCCTGGTGGAGTTCAGATAATTAATATTGATATAGACAAAGATGGTGTTAAAGAAAAAATTGTTGCTGGTAAATCAGATATACAGATATTTAAAAATGATGTTTTAATAAAGAAATTTTATCCTTACGGGGAATCATATACAAGAGGTATAAACATTGCTGTAGGCAATGTTCAAGATGATTCTAAATTAGAAATTGTAACTGGTACGCAAAATGGAGCAAGTCCTAATGTTAAGATATTTAACTATAATGGAGAAACATTACATAAAGGTTGGATGGCTTATCATCCCAACTTTAGAGGTGGTGTACAAGTGGCTTTAGGTGATTTAAATGGAAATGGGTATAAAGAGATTGTAACAGGAGCAGGTTTTGGTGGCGGTCCTCATGTAATGATATTTGATTATACAGGACATTTGTTTGATCCAGGATTTTTTCCATATAACAAGAACTTTAGAGGTGGTGTAAATGTTACATGTATGGATTTGAATTATGATGGTAAAGATGAGATAATTACAGGTGCAGGAAGAACTGGAGGTCCTCATATTATGATTTATGATAAAATAGGGCATTTAGTAGATCCTGGATTCTTTGCCTTTGATTCATCATCTAGAAATGGCGTTAAAGTAGCTGCTGTAGATATTGATAATGATGGACAAGTAGAAATATTAGGAATGCAATAAAAATATATATGAATGAAGATAATAACAAAAAAGAAATAATTGACGTCTCAAAAGACGAACAAATTATTGAAAAAAGCGACTTACAAGAACCACGTCGCCCTATTTACATTCGTACATTGAATGTATTTACTAGACCTGCGCGTAAACGCTATGATAAACATTATCGTGAGAAAAAACATCATTTAGTAATGGATGTTATGTTTGTCATAATTATCATCTTGTTATTAATAACCAATGCAATATTAATATTTAAACAATTTGATATTCCAAATATTTTTGTTCCTAAACATAATCAAGTAATTAATGGGCCATACATAGATGCTAGTTTTCTTGTTAACAAAGAGGGGACTTTGCCTGCTAAGCCAGGTGATGAATTGGAATATGTTTTAACTTTTAAAAATATTACTTCTAATATAATGGAAGATGTAATAGTTAAAGTAGATTTACAAGGACAAGCAATTGATTTTGAATCTTTAAATACACAAGGAGATGTAGAGGGTAATAATATTATTTGGTCATCAAAACAGAATGAAAGTTTAACTAGTTTAGAAAGTAACGAAGAGGTAAGTTTAAGCTATATCTTTAAAGTTAAAAATATCATACCTGTTTCTAATCCAAAAATATCATCTCAAGCAAATATCTCTGGAATAATTTCAAATCAAATTTTTGAACAAGATACAGATGCTATGCAAGTTAAAGTTTCTAGTGATTTAAAAATTTCTGCAAGCTATATATATTTTACTAAAGAAGGGGAACAATTAGGATTTGGTGCTTGGCCACCAGTAATTGGAGAAGAAACATCTGTAAGAATTTTTGTACAACCTTTAAATTATTTAAATCGTATTAAAGATGTAGTGGTGACAATAAAATTATCTGACCAAATTAATTGGACAGATGACTTTGTTGTTAATAAAGGAGAACCTTTAAAATTTGGCTCAAACATAATAACCTGGGAAATTAAAGAATTAAATACTTTAAATACTATACAATCTAACTTTGAAATAGAGTTTATTCCTACAAGTGCTAATTTTAGACTTATAGATAATGTACAAATATCAGGCACAGACATGTTTACAGGACAGAAATTAGAGTATAATCTAGGTAGTTTGATATTAAAAGAGGTTAAATAAGGTAGGGGGAACCTAGGTTCCCCCCTAAATTAGTAACCCGAACCTAGATTCGGGTATATATTTTGGCTAATTATAGCCATTTTTTGTTTGTTTTTTAGGGTTGACAAAAAGGTGTATAAATGTTAATATATGCACACAGTACGTTTTTAATTCATTATATTTATTCATTTTTCAGGAGGACTTTGTTATGGTAAAAAGAGTCGTAGTTAGTAGTATTTTAATATTATTGGTTATTTCTTCTTTTGGATTTACTCAAGAATCCACACCGGACTTATGGATGACAATGGGGCCAATGGAAAATCATGCAATGACTGGTGATTTGGTAAGTTTAGAAATTCGATGGGGTACATTTCATAGTTGGGTTCAATACCCAGCCGGCTTCTCAATAGACTCTGTCTATTTTGAGATAAGCACGACCCACGGATTATTTCTTACTAGTGTCTTGGACACAAACATGTCATTTAATTTTAAAGAGATAACCAATGATTCAACTGGTTTTGTTAGGCGGTTTGCTATCAATGGAAAACGAACAACTTATTTGGATTCGTTTTGGTATCTTACAACTCTTGAAATTACCATTCCTGTGATTGATACGCTGATGACAAAAATGGCAAGAGTGACGTTGGATTCCTGTCTCTTTATGACAGGACACTTTCCTCAGAAAGTAGATGTTGAAGGTAGGTGTCGTGTTTATATAGGAGAAGATATCCAATTTCAAATACCAATGGATGTTTTGGGTATGAGAACAACATCTATACCGGTACACCATTTTCAATATCAAGATGGTGGCCATTATTCACCATACGATTGGCCAACACTTGCTTTTGTTAGTGGTGTTTGGAGACCTATTTGGCATGGTCTTTATTATCCTGTCGAACCATACCTTATATATTTTAATGGTGATGGGTTAACAAGTAGTGTTTGGACCTGTCGTGGTAGACCAGTAGATTTTATTGTTACGGATGCGGTTAAGGGTTGGTGGCCGGTTGCTGTTCCTTATTCAAAAAAAGGAACACCAATTAATGGAGGAATTAACAGTTTTCCTGTTAATTCGTTCATGCCCGTTGCATTTTATATCGACGGCGGACAAGTTTGTGTTGAAACCGATACCCTTGAACCTGGCCGGGCATACATGTTACCAGTAACTCAGGATTGCCAATTATTAATAGGATCCTTTGAATTGCCAAGTTGTGCTAACAATTCTTTGGCGAAAAATCTTTCAAAAAAACAGGTTCTTAGTCAGGTTGAAGCAGATTTTGGAAAATTGGATCTGGATAAATTTTATCAAATTATGGGAATTAACATGCTCGATGGGGCAGTAGAGAGTATTCCTAATAATTTTGAATTACACCAGAATTATCCAAATCCATTTAATCCTGTAACAACTATTCAATATAACTTACCGGCGGATAATCATGTTGAGTTGGTTATTTATGACGTTAATGGTCGGAAAGTTGCTGAATTAGTCTCTGAACAACAGACAGCCGGAGATTATAAGACTGAATGGAACGCAACGGAGCTACCAAGCGGCATATATTTCTGTCGCATCCAAGCAGGTGATTTTGTTTCTTCGAGGCGAATGATTCTGTTGAAATAAGTTCTTTAAACAATCTCAAAGAGATTGTCCCACATTGTACACAATACGATGTGGGTTTTTTTATTCCCTAAAATGATATATAATAAGGATGAATGTTAAAGATAAAAGACAAAACAGAAGAAAAAGAAAAGCCACGTGAAGTAAAGTGGTGGAGTTTTAATTTGGAAGAAACCTTTGATCGTTTGAGTTCTTCGGAAAAGGGGCTGGAAGATAAACAAATTAAAAGCAAGAGGGCTCATTGTGGAACTAATGAGTTGCCACAAAAGGAAGCCGAAGGTTGGATGCATGTTTTGTGGTCACAAATGAAATCAGCTATGGTTTTGGTTTTGGTTATAGCAGCATTGATTAGTTTAGTTCTTGGTGATGTAATTGATGCGGGCATTATTCTTCTAGCTGTCTTAATTAATATTATAGTAGGCTTCTGGCAAGAGATTAAAACATCTAACGCATTAAAAGCTTTACAAAAGATTGTAGTTACACAAGCTAAGATTATTAGAAATGGTGAAGAAAGATTGGTTGACACTAAAGATTTATTTCCAGGAGATGTAGTAATTTTATCTGCAGGAGATAAAGTACCTGCAGATTTACGTTTATTCAAAATAGTTGATTTAAAAATCAATGAAGCCATATTGACCGGTGAATCTGAATCAAGGAATAAGGAGAAAAAGGTTTTAGATGAAAAAACAATTTTGGCTGAAAGAATTAATATGGCCTTTATGGGTACTAATGTTGTACAGGGAAGTGGAATGGGTGTAGTAGTAGAAACTGGTATTTCAACAGCTATTGGTAGAATAGCTGAATTAGTAGCTGGGGTTAAAGAAGAACAAACACCATTACAAAAGAAGTTAAATAAATTCGCTTTATTCTTAACTAAAATGGTTTTAGCTGTAGCTCTTTTAATTTTATTTTTGGGTTTAATTTTTAATCATTCATTTTCTGAGATGTTTGCTACAGCTGTTGCTGTAGCTGTCTCAGCTATTCCTGAGGGATTAGCAGTAATTGTAACAGTTGTTTTAGCTGTTGGCATGCAGAGAATTTTGAAAAGAGGTGCTTTGGTTAAAAAATTACTTGGAGCTGAGATTTTAGGATCAACTAATGTTATTTGTGCAGACAAAACAGGTACTTTAACTAAAGGAAAGATGCAGGTAGTAGAAGTAGTTACAGAAGATGTGAAAATAGATTTGAAGAGTGGAGCACCAGAACTTAGTTCTGAAGCTGCTGAGGAACAGCTTTTTGTATTACGTATAGGTACATTGTGTAATAACGCATATATTGCTCATAGAGAAGGTGAATTAAAGATTGACCACTTGGTTGGTAATTTAACAGAAAGAGCATTACTTTTAGCTGGTCATCAATTAGGTATGGAAAGAAATGAATTAGAAAAACAAACACCTCGTTTAGATGAGATTCCTTTTGATTCGAGATACAAGTTTATGATGACTCTTAATAAGTTTGATGATGATAATAACATCATATATTTAAAAGGAGCTCCAGAAAAAGTTTTACTTTTTTCAAACTATATCTACACTAAAGATAATCACCATAAAGAGTTAACCCCTGCTAAACGTGAGAAGTTTGTTAAAACTTATGAAGATATGTCTAAACAAGGTTTGCGTGTTTTAGCTTTAGGATACAAAAAAGTGTCATCTAAAGCTAAAATAATTTCTGATGATAAGATGAAAGAACACATTGAAAGTTTAGCGGAAGAGACGGCTGAAGAAGATAAACTTACTAAACAAACAATGCCAGATATATATACTAAGTTTGTTTTAGTTGGGTTAGTCGGTATTAAAGATCCTGTACGTGAAAACGTTAAAGAAACAATGGATATTACCCGTAAAGCAGGAATTAGTTCTGTAGTAATTACTGGAGATAATAAATTTACAGCTAAAGTTATTGCTGAAGAAGTTGGTTTTAAAATAGAGGATAAAAATATTTTGGAAGGTGAGGATTTAGAAAAAATATCAGAAACAGATTTAAAAGAAAAAGTTAAAGATATTAAACTTTATGCTCGTGTCACTCCTGAACAAAAATTAAAGATTGTAAATGCTTGGCAAGAAAGAGGCGCTGTTGTTGCAATGACGGGAGATGGAATTAATGATGCCCCAGCTTTAAAGAAAGCAGATATCGGTGTAGCTTTAGGTACAGCTACTGATGTGGCTAAAGAAGCTTCAGATTTGATTTTACTGAAAAACAACTTTAAGACAATTGTGGAAGCAGTAAAACAAGGCAGGATTATCTATGAAAATATTAAAAAAATTATTCTATATTTCCTTTCGGATTCTTTATGTGAAGTTTTGGTTATAGTGATTGCCTTGATTTTGAAATGGCCTTTGCCAATTTTAGCTTCACAAATTATTTGGGTTAATTTAATTGATGACACTTTTCCAGCCTTGGCTTTAACCCAAGATCCATGTTCACGTGATGTTATGAAGGACAAGCCAATTAAAAAAGAAACAGATATATTAGATCGAGAAAATAGACTTTTGATTACAGTTATTAGTTTAATTATTGCTGCGTTTATTCTTTTGTCTTTTTGGTTTTTTTGGCAAGGAGAGCCAGATAATTTTGTTTTAGCTAACACTATTGCTTTTACCATATTAGGAATTACTACTTTATTGTATGTTTTTAGTGTTCGTGATTTATCTAAACCTGTTTGGCAAACCAAAATTTGGAGCAATAAATTTTTAGTTGGTGGTGTGGCTTTTGGTTTTGTTTTACAATCTTTGGCGATTTATAATCCGTTTTTACAAAAAATATTTCATACAACGCCACTTGGGATGTGGCATTGGGCGTATGTTCTTTTTATAGGTTTCCTAGTAATTGGAGTTATTGAGTTTATTAAATTAATATTTAAGAAGTTGAGATGGGAAAAATAACTATTTAAACCTGGCAAAAGCCAGGTTTTTTAGTTTTTGACTAAAAGCTTAAGGAATTGTACAATAAAGGTAATAAAATATATGTTTCAAGACTTTTTATCTAATATGTATTATAGCAATACTGGTAAAGAATATTTACTAGCTGTTTTGATTTTTATAGGGATTTTAGCTGTTTTAAAGATATTTAAAACTATTATTGTTGGTAGATTAAAGAAGCTGGCCGGAAGAAGTAAAACAGATTTTGATGATACAATTGTTGAGATTATATCTAACATTAAACCGCCTATATATTTTCTAATAGCTCTGTATTTGGGCGTACGTTCGCTTGTGTTGCCCGATATATTAGAAAAGGTTATTTCAGCCATATTCCTATTAGTTTTAGTGTACGAAGCCATTTCAGCCTTACAGAAGATTATTGAATATGTGGTTTACAAAGCAATGTTAAAAAGTGGAAAAGAAGATGAAGAAGCCAATAAATCAGCTATTAGAACTTTGAGTGTTATTATTAAAATAATCTTGTGGTCTCTAGGGTTGATATTAATTTTAGGAAATTTAGGGGTTGATGTTACTTCTTTAATTGCTGGTTTAGGAATTGGCGGTATTGCTGTTGCTTTAGCTTTACAAAATGTATTAGGTGATATATTTGCTTCTTTTTCAATCATTATCGATAAACCGTTTCAGGTTGGTGATTTTATTAAAATTGGAGAGGATATTGGTGAAGTAGAAAAAATTGGTATTAAGACTACTCGAATTCGTACACCTGACGGGCAGCAATTGATTGTGAGTAATAAGGAACTCACAGAAACTAGAGTACAGAATTTTAAAAGATTAGAAAAAAGAAGAGCTTTATTTACTTTAGGGGTTATCTATGAAACAGAAAAGCAAAAGTTAGAGAATATCCCTAGGTTAGTTGAAGCTATTGTAATGCAGAATAAAATAGCAGAATTTGATAGATGTCACTTTAAGTCTTTTGGGGATTTTAGTTTAAATTTTGAAGTTGCTTTTTATGTCAATTCCCAAGATTATGTAGAATATTTAGACGTGCTCCAAGAAATTAATTTAAAAATATTTGAAATATTTAAAAAAGAGGGTATAGAATTTGCTTATCCTACGAGTGTTGAATATCAGAAAAAGATTATTTAGCCCGTCCTGAGGAGTTACGACAAAGGATTCCGTGGAAAATCACGAGGTAATAAAGTAATAGAGCAATAAGGTAATAAAAAATTTATAGATTTAAATAACATGTCTGATTATTATTATTTAAAACAAAAATGTGCTTGGTGCAGGAAAATCACTAAAAATGATGATGAAAGTTTTGGTGATAAAGCGCCGTTTAATGATCAATTTGAAAATATTTTTGTTTGTAATTATTGCAATAATAAAACAAAAATTTGTATGGAATTTGTTTATAAAAAAATTAGAAGTAAAAAAGATGTTAAAATAAAAAAATAAAAATTATTAAAAAATACTTTTCCATAATTAAATTAAAAATCTTATGTTCAAAAGAATTATTTGGGTACTAGACGTACTAATTTTATTAGGAATATATGCCCTTTCTTATGGGCGTAGTATCGAAGTAAAAGAATATTATATTGTTTCCCCGTGGTATGTAAAAGTAATACTTATATTAGTTGCTATATTTAGTATATATATTTCTTTTAAAAAACCAAAAGGAAAAACTAAATCATTTTATGTAGATAATGGTGCACAGAGTTTTAAAAAACAAAAAGGTAAGGACGATATCAAAAAACCATTATTGGTATATATTACAGACGAGATTGATAGACGAGGAAGAAACCAAGGTGTGTGGAAAAAGATAGGTATTGTTTTTAATTCACTCTTTAAATTTTTTAAACCCGTATTTATTTTGTTTTTTGGTTTTGTTTTAATGGTCGTATTTGTTTGGCTGGTGTTAATTATATTTAAACAGTGATAATTATTTAATTTATGTATATAAAAAACCTACAAGAATTTAAAGATAAAGAAACAACCTTAAAAGGTTGGATATATAATTTACGATCATCTGGTAAAATTATGTTTCTTCAGTTACGAGATGGAACAGGATTTGTTCAATGTATTTTAAGTAAAGATGATGTTGGTGAAGAAAAGTGGAGACAAGCTCAGAAAATTACAATTGAAACATCGATTGAGATGACTGGATTAGTTGTTGAACACCCAAAACAACCAGGTGTTTTTGAGTTGCAAGTTAAAGATTTTAAGATTTATCAGATTGCAGAAGAATATCCAATTTCAAAAAAAGAACATGGGCCAGAATTCTTATTAGATAATCGTCATTTATGGTTGCGAAGTAAAAAACAGTGGGCAATTCAGCAGGTGAGGGATGAGATAATTTCAGCGACTTATGATTTTTTTCATGAAAATAATTATATTAAAATTGATTCGCCGATTTTAACCCCTAATGCTTGTGAAGGAACAACAACGCTTTTTGGTGTGGAATATTTTGATTTAGGTAAAGCATATTTGTCTCAATCAGGACAGTTATATATTGAGGCGGCTATTATGGCACATGGCAGGGTATTTGATTTTGGTCCAACATTTAGAGCAGAAAAATCTAAAACAAGAAGGCATTTAACAGAGTTTTGGATGATGGATGCAGAAACAGCGTTTTGCGACCATGAATGTAATATGAAAATACAGGAAAACCTTATTTCATATATCGTGGCTAAGGTTATAAAAAATAGAAAAGCAGAGCTGGAGATATTAGAAAGAAATATCTCAAAATTGGAAAAAATAAAAGCACCATTTGGTAGAATTACACATACAGAAGCTATAAAAAAATTACAAGCTTTAGGTTCAAAAATTACTGAAAAAGATGATTTAGGTGCTGAAGATGAAACTTTATTAACTCAAGATTCTGATGTGCCAATTTTTGTTGAAAAATGGCCAAAAGATATTAAAGCATTTTATATGAAACGAGATAAAGAAAATGATAATTTAGTATTAGGCTCTGATTTAATTGCTACTGAAGGATATGGAGAAATAATTGGCGGATCTCAAAGGGAAGATGATTATAATATTTTAAAAGAAAGAATTATTCAAGAAAAATTAAATATAAAGGATTTTGGGTGGTATTTAGATTTGAGAAAATATGGATCAGTGCCACATTCAGGATTTGGTTATGGGCTTGAAAGATTAACTGGTTGGATTACAGGCATTCATCATATTCGCGAAACCATCCCTTTTCCAAGGATGATTAATAGAATTAGACCATAAAAATTAACAATTAAAATATGAATTTTAACCCAGATAAACAATTTAAACAAGATTATCAAGAAAATAGCAACGAACTTGATAATCTAAAAAAAGGAATAGATACTTTAAGTATTTCTGAACTTAAACATTTGCAAAGTTATATTACAAATAAATTGGAAGAAAAAGATATTGATAGTCATGAGAGCATTCCAAGTGAATATAACGAAGCTTTACAAATATTAAATAAGTGGGCAGATAACCCAGATACATATCAAGAAGTATCAGGGGTTTTAGGTAAAACAATTAAAATAATAAGTGATATTATAAAAGATAGTGAGAATGTTTCTCAAGGGGAAATTGGTAGCTTTGTTGAAAACAGAATTTTGCCAATTATAAGAATGAGCACCTCTCAGTTAAAATATAAGCTAGATGGAGAGAAATTAGCCGAGGTTTTTGGAATTTCATTTATAGATACAAAAGTTGGTGATGGAATGGACAATGATTTGCATGAGATAACATATGAAGGAATTGATCCTGATAAAAAAAGAACAATTTTGAGAGTGGAGAGAAAAGGTTTAAAATATAAAAATATAATAATAAAAACAAAAGTTGTGGTTGGCGGATAAATTAAAAGTAATTTGATATATAATTATTAATCAAAAAAAATGAAAGATAAATACAAAAAATTAGCAAATTTAACATTTATAATACATTGGCTATGGGTTGTATTAATGGTGATTAGTTTGCCTTTGGTAATTATTTTTGATGGATATAAAATAGTGGCATTAAATTTGGTTGCATTAAATATTTTGAGTTGGGTTATTTTTCGAGATTGTCCTTTTTTGAAACTGGAAAATTATTTTAGAAAAAAACATAATTTTCATTGGGTTTATAGGAAAGAGTTTTTGGCATTCTATACTAAGAGATTCATTTCTAATCATATTTCACATCGTTTTGTACAAATAACGGAACTTATTTATTTTTGTGTTTTAATAATTTTTAGTATAATTTAAAATATATGAATAGAACAGTATCAAGAGAAACAATTAAAAAAGTAGGAGAAACTATACCTTTTCCAAGGATGATAAATAGAATTAGGCCTTAAATTTAATTATTGCTTTATTTTTCAAGGCATTATATATTTAAAATAGTTATAAAGTTCTCAACAAATAGTTATTAAAGGTCGGTTTTAAATTACTTATTTAATAATTAATTTCAAGTATTTGGAATAAAAATATATGGCATTTAATAGAGGAACATCAAGACCATTTGGAAGATCACCACAACGTGAACGTCATCATCGTGTTAGCGAAGTAACAAAAGATTTTTTTAATAAACCAGAAGAAAACAAGACAGACGAAAAAGAAGTTGAAAAAGAAGAGAAAGTTGAAGATCGAAAAGAAGAAGTAGATGAAAAAACAGAAAAGGAATAAAATTTAGATAAAGAGATAAGACTGCTAATGATTAATTAGCAGTCTTATTTGTTTGTTTTTTAAAGTTTAAAATGATACAATTAAACTAAATAAATTAGTTTTTAATCATATGAATAGAACAATATCAACGGAAACAATTAAAAAAGTAGGTGAAACTGTTAAATTGAACGGCTGGGTTCATGTTCGTAGAAATATGGGCAAGATAGCATTTTTAGATTTACGTGATAGATGGGGCATTACACAAATAGTTTGTGTACCAGATGAATTAGACAAAGAATCCGTGGAAATTTTAAATGAAATTCGTCCGGAGTTTGTTTTAGAAATTGAAGGTATTGTACAAGAAAGAAGTGAGAAGCAAGTTAATAAAGAAATGGTAACTGGTACAGTTGAAATTTTAGCTAAGAAAATTAATATCTTATCTAAATCTGAAACTCCACCATTTGAAATTGAAAATGAAGATAGACAAGCAGGTGAGGAGTTGAGGTTGAAACATAGATATTTGGACTTGCGACACGATAGGATGAAGAAAAATATGGAGATGCGTTCAAATATGATGCAGTTTTTACGACAATATTTACACGATCAGAAATTCATTGAAATGCATACTCCAATTTTATCAAAATCTACTCCCGAAGGTGCACGTGACTATTTAGTACCTTCTAGAAAGTTTCCTGGTAAGTTTTTTGCATTACCACAAGCCCCTCAACAGTATAAGCAGTTGTTGCAAGTGGCAGGGATGGAAAAATATTTTCAGATCGCTCCATGTTTTCGTGACGAAGACGCTAGGGCAGACAGGAGTCCAGGAGAATTTTATCAAGTAGACATGGAAATGAGTTTTATGGACCAGGATGAAATTTTAGAATTGGTTGAAGAAATGTTTACTAAAATGATTAAAGAACTGTGGCCAAACAAAAAAATGACTTTTGATAAATGGCCAAGACTTGATTGGCAAGAAGTAATGGATAAATATGGTACAGATAAACCTGATTTAAGAAAGAACAAAGAAGATAAAGATGAGTTAGCCTTTGCCTTCATTATTAACTTCCCATTATTTGAAAAACAAGCAGAGGACAAAGGTTCAGAAGAACACTTCCATGGTTCACAAGGAGCTTGGGCCCCATCACATAACATGTTTTCTCGTCCTAAAGAAGAGGATTTAGAACTATTAGACAAAGATCCTGGAAAGGTAAAATCATACCAACACGATTTAGCTTTGAATGGTTTTGAGGTGGCTGGTGGTGCACTTAGAATATATGATGCAAAAGTACAAGAAAAAGTTTTTGAGTTAATTGGTTTTGATGAAAAGAAAAAACAAGAATTCAACCATTTTCTTACAGCTTTTAAATATGGAGTTCCTCCTCACGGTGGTATTGCGTCTGGATTTGATAGGCTTTTATCTATTTTGCAATCAGAAGATTCAATTCGAGAGGTAATAGCATTTCCTTTAACTTCAGATGCTAGAGATCCAATGATGGATTCACCATCTGAAGTTTCTCAAGAACAACTGGATGAATTGGGGATAGAAATTAAAAAATGATATAATAAGAACATCAATTAGATATTGATTATGCGTTTATCGCATTTACAAAAATTTATCATTCTACAATGTCTTGAATCAAAAACAGGACGTATTTCACGTTTACGTTTAAATCGATTTTACGAAACTCAAAAGAAAAAACCTAAACCTGAAATGGTAACTAAAATAATTACTAAAAGCATAGAGAGATTAATAGATAAAGATATGTTAGTGGGTTTTGGAGAAAGAACTAAATACAAGTGGTTTATTAAAGACATCAAGTTGACTAGACAAGGTAAAAAACAAGCTAAAATGTTATTAGGAGAACAATTAAAAATTAAATTTAAAAAGAAAAAATAAATATATGATTTCAAAAAAACTGGTCAAAATCTTAGAAGAAAGTGGCAAGGCATATGAAGTAATAGATCATAGAACTGTTTACACCGCATATGATGCTGCCCAAACAATGCACGTTAAATTAAATCAAATTGCTAAGAGTTTGTTAGTTAAGACTAATAAACCATTAGAGCATGGTAAAAAACCTTATGCTATAGCTATAGTTCCTGCAGATAAGAACATGGATTTAAAGAAGTTAGCTAAAGCAATGACTACTAAAGAAGTTAGAATAACTAAAGTAGATATTCCTAAAGAAGGAGTAATGAAATCTCAATTTAAAGTTAAACCAGGAGCTATGGCTGCTTTTGGATCAATGTATAAAACACCTGTTTTTGTTGATAAAAGCCTAAAAGGTTCAGTTGTTTTTTCTGGTGGAAGCTTTGTTCAAAGTGTAAAAATGAAAGTTGCTGATTTTGTTAAACTAGAGGAATCACAAGTTGGTTTATTCTCAGTAGCTAAGAAGATTAAAAAATCAGTTGTAAAAAAGAAACCGGCCAAAAAAGCTAAACCAGCCAAGAAAAAGCAGACTAAAAAGAAAAAATAAAAATGTCATATAAATTTAAATTAGAGAAATTTGAAGGTCCTTTAGACCTGCTTTTACAGCTGATTGAATCAGCTGATTTAGATATCACAGAAGTAGCCTTATCAGAAGTAGCTGATCAATTTATGAAATATTTGGCTACTATTGAAGATAAGAATCCAGATGAATTAGCAGATTTTTTGGTTGTAGCTTCTAGATTGCTATTAATCAAATCAAGAATCCTTTTACCTAATTTACATATTGAAGATGAAAGTGAAGCAATTGAGTTAGAAACACAGTTAAAGATATATAAAGAATATCATGATGCTTCAAAGAAGATAGAGGAGATTTTAGCAAAAAAGAAAGCCTTATTTGTTAGGAATAAGATTCCATTAGATATTGAAGTAATATTTAATCCACCAAAGAATTTAGAAGGCAATAAATTAAGAAAAACATTTCTTGAAGTAATAAAAGAAATTGAACCGGTAATCACGCTACCAAAGAAATCAATGTTACGAGCAGTTTCGATTAAAGAAAAAATCGAATACATTAGAAATCAAATTTTATCGGGTATAAATTTAAATTTTAGTGATTTAATCAAAGAATCTAAAGACAGGACAGAAGTTGTAGTTTCTTTCTTAGGAGTTCTGGAATTAGTTAAACAAAGACATGTTGTTGTTAAACAAGATAATATGTTTGAAGAAATAACTTTAGAAAAGTATGAAGTAAAGTAAATAATGGAACAAATTAAAAACAAGGCATAAATAATCAGCCTTGTTTTTTTGATATTTTATTTTAAAATTAGATTAGTTGTTTTTTAAGATGTAAGTGGTAAGTTATTAATAATACCTTGAACATAGGAACTAATAATTAATCCATCAGTACTATTAACTGTTTCATCTAAATTCACATCAGCTACATATAATTGACTAGAGTTTAGATTAATTGCGTTTACATCATATTGCATAATTAGATCTGCATCAGTATCTGTAATTTTGCCATCCCCATCCACATCACCGTAAAGAATAGGTAAGCTACTTAGTATCCCGACATCAAATGCTAATATTACATCAGCATCAAGTTTTGTTACTTTATTGTCTTGAGTAACATCAGCTATGTCAAGTTGTTCTTTTGTTAATTTAGTTAAACCATCTAGATAGCTCATGATAATTAACGCGTCAGTTGAATTCACTTTACCATCTTTATTAACATCACCTTTTGGTAAAATTAATCCTCGGCACATTGGATAAACTTCAGCTCGTCTTTCTAAAGTATAAACTACACAAGCATAATCACAGGTGTCGGTTTTGTATTTTAAATTAAACCACCATGTATGAGTTTGTGAGTTATATGATCCAGTATCAGTTTCTAGGCCGTATTGAATACATTCTGGATTAGACCAGGCAATTTTTACAGCTTCTTCCATAGTCATTCTCTGATTATCATAAGGGGAAATTGGTTCTATATTGTCTGGTTCAATAGGAATAAATAAACCACCACCTCCTCCGCCAGGAATAATTTTATTATCTTGTGTTTCGCTGTTTTCTATTTCATTAAGAATAATATTAATATTCTTAACTTGCTCTATCTTTCCCTCTATTGTGATAGGTTCATTGTTTTTAGTAGTGGTTTTTGGATAACTTGCGTTTTCACCACCATTAACAACACTTTTAATTTTAATAGTAGCTTCTTCTAGTCTGACATTTATTCTTTCTTCTGCTCTAGATTTCATAGCTTCAGGATATTTCTCGTCATTTTTGCCAGTTTGGCTGATAATTTTAAGTGTATTAATTTGACTTTGTTTAACAGCTTGTTTGGTTTGATCAATAGCACTTTGTTTTTCTTTGTCTTGATAAATTGACATTAAAGATGTTACATCTTCTAAGGTTTGAACTTGTTGATTAGCTTTTTCTTCAACTTCTAAAGCAAGTTCAGCTACATCTTCACCTTTATTAGATAATGCAGTTAAACCTTTTTCAGAAGATTCAATTTCATTTTTAAGCTTTGAAGCAGTATTTCTAATTAATTCTACTTCAACTAATGTAGAATCTAATTCTGCTTGTGATACTAATTCTTTAAGTTCATAAGCTCTTTTGCTGGCAAATTTAGCGTGTAATTTAACATCGCCTTTATCGCTGGTAAGAACTAATTGGACTTTTTCTGCTGCTAATTTAACAGGATAAAGAGCTTCACCAGGTAAGCTATTTTTAGCTGAAACTGCGCTAGCTCCACCGCCAATTAATATAGCGGCAAGTAAAAAAGAAGCAATAATTGTTTTGATTTTCATAAGAGATAAGTTTAAGCCCAAAAATGCAAATTCTTGCTGTTTTTGAGCATTTAATTTTGAAAAGTCGACCCTTTCTATTATATTACGACTTTGTTTTATCTCTTTTCTTACACTTACTGGGTTATCTGCCATAAACTGCTTTATTTGCTCTTTATCCTTTTTAAGCCAGCTTGAAGCAGGATAAGCCTCTTTATCCTTATTTAATAGCTTTATTTTGTTTTTGATTTTTTTGTTAAACATATTTGAATTAGTCTGTGAATTTTAAAGTAGAGAGGATTTGGTTGTAAATATTATCAAGCCCATTGTCAAAAATTATAATTTGATACAAATTTCCGTTATATTTTACACCAGTAGCTCCATACCACGGGAGCATTCCAAAATACTCAATTGATTTTGCCTCAATACCATCAACTAAAATATCTTTCTCTGATGTTAAAACCTCTGAGCTGGCTTGTGTATTTTTCCAATCTTCCAAGGAACCCTCATAATTTAATAAGATTTTTATATGAATACTTTGTTTATCGTCGGCTGATTGTAGAACAATTTCATTGTCATTTTTATTTGTAAGCCATTCTTGGGGATATTCAAAACTAAATCCATATGTTTTATCATGATATATCTGCCAGTCATCAGATTCGTCATTTTCTTTTTTATAGATTCCGCCCTCGCCTTGTCCTTTTTGAGATAAAATTTGTTTTTCTAGAGATTCTATCTTTTTTTGTAGTTCGATTTTATTATTGCTAGTTTTAGCCATTACAAAATACATTACTAAGCCAACTACAATAGCTGTAATTAAAATGGCAATAATGACAATTAATAATGTCTTACTTGATTTTGGTTGAGGTTCAAGCTGAACTTCTTGGTTTGTTTGATTTGTTTGTTGCATAGATTTTTGATTAATTATATTATATTTTTTAAAGCTTTTAAACTGCGGTGAATTAGGACATAAATCGAATTTTTTGATTTATTTAATGCTTTACTTATTTCTGAAATAGATAATTCATCTAAATATCGTAAAGCGATTACTTCTTGGTATGAAGGGGGAAGTTGTTTTATTACCTTTTTTATTTCCTCTATCTCAAAATTTATACTTATTTTTTCAGTAAAATCTTTCTTTTCAGGAATCGATTCTTTTAATTCTTGGTTTAATTCTATGGGAGTTTTTTCTTTTTGAGCATAGAAATCAACAACTAGGTTATGCGCAATTTTATATATAAACGCATTGAGATTATCAATTTTTTTACCTTGGGAAATATATTGCCAACTTCGGCAAAATACTTCACTAGTCAAGTCTTCTGTTTGCGTATGCGAATTGATTTTGTAATAAATATATCTATATATTTTTTTTATATAAAGATCATAAACTTGCTCAAAAGCGTCACTATCGCCCTGATTAATTTTTTTAAGTAATTCTTTATTTTGCTTCATATATTAAGACAGGTTTTGATATAAAATCTTACACCTAAAGTATATCATAAATTGTTTTTTTAGTTTAGTTAAGGTAAAATAAAAGTGAAGTATAAATAGTTAAGCAAATTTATGATAAAGAATCAAATTGAATCTATCCTATTTATCTCTAATAAACCACTAACTTCTAAGAAGTTAGCAGAAATTTGTAATAGACAAAAAGCAGAAGTTGAAACTGTTATAGAAAGTTTAAAAAGAGAATATAATGAAAGTGAAAAAGGAATTAAGATTATTGAACATGATGGAAAGGTGCAGATGGCTACCGATAAAGATTCTTCAGAAATCATAGAAAAATTCTTAAAAGAAGAGTTAACTGGAGAAATGACTAGACCACAATTGGAAACTTTGACTATTATTGCATATAGGGGACCAGTAACTAAAATGGAGTTAGAACAAATTAGGGGAGTTAACTGTTCTTTAATTTTACGTAATCTTTTAATGAGAGGATTAGTAGAAGCTAGATTAGATAAAAAAATACAAACTACAGTATATAATGTAACACCAGATTTTGTAAGATTTTTAGGTTTAACTGAGATATCTCAATTACCAGACTATAATAAATTGTCTAGCCATGAAACAATAGAAAGCTTACTTTCAAGAGACGAAGACAAAGAAAAGAAAATGGTTGATGCCGTACATGAATAAGAAGTTTAGTTAAAAACAGCTTTGGCTGTTTTTTGTTTCCTAAAATTTGCCAAAACTAGGTTTTTTTTGTAAAATAACATATATGATAAAGATTCCTGAAATAGAGGAAAATATATTAAAATTCTGGCAAGACCAGGATATTTTTAAGAAATCTTTGGAAAAAGATAGTCCAAAAGGGGACTATGTTTTTTATGATGGACCTCCTTTTGCCACAGGTACACCTCATTATGGGAATATAGTAGCTAGTTTAATGAAAGACATAGTTCCAAGGTATTGGACTATGAAAGGTTTTCATGTTGATAGAAAATGGGGTTGGGATACTCATGGGCTTCCAATTGAGAATATTGTTGAACAAGAAATGGAAACTAAGAGTAAAAAAGACATTGAAGATATTGGAATAGATAAATTTAATGAATCTTGTCGCAGTAAAGTTATGATGTACGCCGATGAATGGCGTAAAGTAATTGATAGATTTGGACGATGGGCAGATATGGATAATGATTACAAAACAATGGATAAAGAATATATGGAAAGTATTTGGTGGGTATTTAAATCATTGTGGGACAAAGGTTTGATTTATGAAGGATATAAATCAATGCATATATGTCCACGTTGTGAAACAACCTTATCACAGCATGAAGTAACTGAAGGATATCAAGATGTACAAGATTTATCAGGAATTTTTAAATTTGAATTAGAAGATGAACCAGGTACATATATTTTAGCTTGGACGACAACTCCTTGGACATTACCTGGAAATGTGGTTTTAGCTTTAGGTGAGGAAATTGAATATGTTAAGGTTGAATCTGAAAATGAAAAATATATTCTAGCTAAACAAAATTTGGAGAATATTTTTGAAAATAAAGAATATAAAATTTTAGAAACAGTTAAAGCCAAAGATCTTGAGGGAAAGAAATATATTTCTTTGTTTGATTACTATTTAGACAAAAACATAGAGAACAAAGAAAATTTATACAAAATTTATTTAGCAGATTTTGTAACAGTTGAGGATGGAACTGGAGTAGTACATATTGCACCAGCTTTTGGTGAGGATGATATGAATTTAGGAAAGGAAAAAAATCTGCCATTTATTCAACATGTAAAATCAAATGGGAGACTCACAGAGGATGTAAAAGATTTTGCAGGAATGGAAGTTAAGCCAAAAGATGCTCCAATGTCGACTGATAAGAAAGTTTTGGAATATTTAGATAAGAAGAAGTTGGTGTTTAAAGAAATTCCATTTACTCATTCGTACCCAAGTTGTTGGCGTTGCGAAAGTCCTTTGTTAAACTACGCAACATCTTCTTTGTTTGTAAAAGTTACAGATATTAAGCCAAGAGCCTTAGAAACAGCTAAAAATATTTCTTGGGTTCCTTCACATATTAAAGTTGGTAGGTTTGGTCAATGGCTAGAAGGTGCTAGGGATTGGTCAATTTCTAGGCAAAGATTTTGGGGTTCTGTTATTCCAATTTGGCAATGTGATAAATGTGAAGAAAAAAGAGTTTTTGGTGGTGTTGAAGAATTAGAAAAAATCAGTGGAGAGAAAATAGAAGATTTACATAAACATTTTATGGATAAAATCACATTTAAGTGTGAAAAATGTGATGGAACCATGAAACGTGTACCAGATGTGTTAGATTGTTGGTTTGAATCAGGATCCATGCCTTATGCACAGATGCATTATCCTTTTGAAAATAAAGAAAAGTTTGAAGCTAATTTCCCTGCTGAGTTTATTGCTGAGGGAGTAGATCAAACTAGGGCTTGGTTTTATTACACCCACGTCTTAGCAACAGCTTTAAAAGATAGTCATGCATACAAGAATGTAATAGTTAACGGAATGGTTTTGGCTGAAGATGGGAAGAAGATGTCAAAACATTTAAATAATTATCCAGATCCAATGGAAGTTATTGATAAATATGGAGCTGATGCTATACGTTACTATTTAGCCACTTCTCAAGTTATGAAAGCTGATGATTTGTCTTTTTCGGAAAAAGGTGTAGATGAAGTATACAAAAAGGTGTTATTAATCCTATACAACGTACTTTCTTTCTATAAAATGTTTGAAAAAGGTGAAGAGGATATTAATATTGATAAAGTAGATAACGTTTTAGATAAATGGATTTTAGCTAAAACAGAAGATTTAAAAAACAATGTTACTAAAGCATATGATAATTATGATTTAATTAGAGCATCTAGGCCAGTTAGTGAATTTATTAATGAATTGTCTACTTGGTATGTGCGCCGTTCAAGAGATAGATTTAAATCAGAAGACAATGTACAGGTTCTCAAAGTTTTAAGGTATGTTTTATTAGAGTTATCTAAGGTTATAGCACCAGTTATGCCTTTTACTGCTGATCATATATATAAAGAGCTTAAAGGTGAAAAAGAATCTGTTCATCTAGAGGAATGGTCTGAAACAAAACAAGAATTTTTAGATCAAAAAGTTATTGATTACATGGAGCAAACTCGTAAAGTAGTAGAATTAGGTTTAGCCAAAAGAGCTGAGCTTGGAATAAAAGTTAGACAACCTTTACAGAAATTAGAAGTTAAGAATTGTAAATTAGAAGATGAGTATTTAGAATTAATTAAAGATGAAGTTAATGTAAAAGAAGTAGTGTGTGTTGAAGGAAATGAAGATTTATCTGTAGAACTAGATACTGAAATTAATGAAGAATTAAAACAAGAAGGATATTTACGTGAATTAGTACGTACAATTAATAATTTACGTAAGAAAACAGGTTTAACTATTGGTGATAAGATAGGAATTAAATATAATACATCAGATGAGACACTAAAGGCTGTATTTGAAAAGTTTGGTGAAGATTTAAAGAAACAAACTTTAGCTGATGAATTATCTGTGAGTGATGATTTAGAAAAAGTTAAAGTAAATAATATAGAAGTTGGATTGGGAATTGATAAAAAATAGATATGTACCACAAAGATAAAGCTATCGTGTTATCACGAAAGACTTTTCGTGAAGATGATTTGCTAATTACAATATATACTGAGAAATACGGTAAGATTGTTTTACAGGCTGTAGGAGCAAAGAAAATTAAGAGTAAGATGGCTGGGCACGTTGAACCAATCAGTTTGGTGGACATTGAATGGGTAAAAGGTAAGACTTTAGATAAACTAACTGGGGCTGTAATTAGCTCCAGTTTTTCAGATATAAAGAACGATGTAATTAAAACAGCTTATGGGATGTATTTTTTAGAAATAGTTGAACAAGCTACAGAAAATAGTCATGAGGATATAAAGATATTTGAATTACTTTTAAATTTTTTAAATAAAATATCAAAGTCAGATAATTCGGATTTATCTATATTAAGGATAATATACATATATAAGTTTTTGGCTTTGTCTGGTTTTAGTCCGTTATTTAAGAAAGTAGAGAATTCAAATGAATTTAATTTGATTAAGAAAATAATATATCTACCAACAGAGGAATTTTTAAAAGAAAAGATTAATTCTAAAGATTTGAAATTAATATTTAAAGATTCGCAGATATTTCTAAATGAAGTTTTAGAAAAACAGCTTTTAACTGAAAATTTTTTAAAAAATTATGTTTAATATAATAAAAAAATCAAAAAAATCTAAGACCAGGTTGGGGGAGCTAGAAACCATTCACGGTAAAATTAAAACTCCTTTTTTCATGCCCATTGCCACCAAAGGTTCTGTTAAAACTTTAAGTGGCAATGATATGTTAGATTTGGATTCACAAATAATATTATCTAATACCTACCACCTATATCTACAACCAGGATTAAAGGTTTTAAAGAAATTTAAAGGTTTACATGGTCTTATGAATTGGAATGGACCTATTCTTACTGATAGTGGAGGTTATCAAGTTTTTTCTTTATCTGAAAGAACAAGAAAAGGGAATAGTTTGCGTAAATTATCCAAAAAGGGTGTAGAATTTAAATCTTTTATTGATGGGTCCAAACACATGTTTACTCCTGAAAAAGTTCAGGAGATACAAGATGTTATCAATTCTGACATTAAAATGGTTTTAGATGTTTGTTCTCCACATCCTTGTTCTAAAGAACAAGCAGAAAAAGATTTAGAATTAACGCATTTGTGGGCTGAAAAATCTTTAGAGTATCATAAAAAGAAATCAAAAAACAAAAATTTGCTATTTGGTATTATTCAAGGATCTGTGTATAAAGATTTGAGGATAAAATCTGCTAAGTTCTTATCAGGTTTAGGCTTTGATGGTTTGGCCATAGGTGGTTTAGCGGTAGGTGAGTCTAACGATTTAATGTATAAGGTTTTAAAATATACCATTCCTAAAGTTTCAGAAGATTTACCTAGATATTTAATGGGTGTTGGAAAACCAGAAAATATTATTGAATCTGTTAAACAAGGTGTAGACATGTTTGATTGTGTGATTCCTACTAGAGAGGCTAGGCATGGTAGATTGTATAGATTTAAGAACAATAAGTTAACAGGTAAGTTTTATGAAGTTATTAATATTAATAATGCAAAATATAGAGAATCTACAGAGAGTATAAATAAAGAAAATTTAGTAGAATATTCATTAGGCTACTTACATCATCTATTTAAGGCTAAAGAGCCCTTAGCTCTAAGATTGGCTAGTTTAAACAACATTAAGTTTTATCTTGACTTGATGAATAGAATAAGAGATAATATAAGTAGAAATAACTTGTAGATAGTGCTTTTAATAATCTGTTAATAGGAGGAAGAAAATGTTCTTTTCGGAACTATTTTATAGTGCGTGTAATAGAGGTTATCGGGGGATGAAAAAACTCGAAAAAATAGTAGATTTTTTTGTTATTGAATTGGGTTTTCGAGTCGAATTTCAAAATGGCCTCTTTTTTGTAAACGAAACAGCAGAGGATTGAGATATGACACATCAAAGAAGCAGCCATTCAGGTGTTACTCTATAGTACCATGACACCTGGGTGGTTTTTTATTTTTTATTCGTTTTTATGATATAATTAAGTCATGCATAAAGAAAGTATCGTAACAAGTACCTTTAAGTTTATCTCGCTCAAAATTGTGGGCGATTTAATATACTTTCCAATATGGTGGTATACAGTAGGGTTAAAGGAAAGGTTTTTTGTTTTTTTAAAACAAATGAGGGGTGTTGAGCGAAGATTGGCTTTAAGAATTTGGTTAAAAAATATATTTGTTCCAATGTATGGTTTTTATGATATTTTGAGTAGATTTATTAGTTTTTTTATTAGAATAATAATGTTAGTGTATAAAACAGCAGCCTTTTTTCTTTGGCTTGCTTTTTATTTTACTCTCTTCCTAATATATATCCTACTACCAATATTTGTAATATATATGTTGGTTCAAAGTTTTTAATATATGTATATAACTTGTTCACATTGCGAAGGAAAAGATAATAACTGTCCTGTATGTAAAGGTATACGATTTTCACTACCTTTAATGGATAAGGTTTTGTTTTGGCAAAAAAATCTTTCTCGTTCATATATTTACAATCAAAGATTGTGGAAGACAATTAAGAAGATTATTGATATCTTGTTATTTACTTTCTGTACCTTAGGATTTTTAGTTGTAATATATTTCCTTTATACATATCTTCGTGATGGAGGAGACTTTTTTGATTTTTTTGTTAAACAACATATTATTCTTTCTTTGTTTTGGTTAGTAATTTTAGTTGCAACATATATTTTCTATAGAATGTCTAGTGAAAAATCAGGAGAGCATAAAGTTATTAAAAAATTAATAGATAAAACAGAAGAAGAGAAAACAGATATTGACGAACAAGATGTTTGGGGAGAATCAAAATTAGAGAAAATTAATATTGCGGAGGCCTTTTCTTTTGAAGCTTTAAGTTTGATTGAAAAATCATATTTAAAATCAATAGATTTACAACAACCTTTAAGGCCAATTCATCTTTTACATTCAATTTTGCAAGAATCAAAAATTAGAGCATATTTTTTCCGTTTGGGTATTGATACTAAAAGTTTAAAAGAACGTTTGGAAAAGGATTTTTCTCAGGTTAAAGGAGGAGAGGGTATAGATCAAGAATCAATTAAAGCATTTCTTCTAGCATATATAGAAGCATACAATACAAAACAGGAATATGTTGGTGTAGAGGAGGTTTTAGTTGCTTTATCTAAAGTACAGGGTTTAGCACAGGAAGTTTTGTTTGATTTAGAAATAGATGATATTAAATTAGAAAATATGGTTGAATGGTCTCGTGTTCAAACCATCATTTCTAAACGCTGGCGTGGTTTACAACAAAGGGCTGTTCTAAAACCTAAAGGACAAGTTAATAAAGCATATACAGCAGTAGCTTCTCCTTTTTTAGATCAATTTTCAGAAGATTTAACTCAATATGCTAGATTAGGATATTTAGAACCAACTATTGGTAAAGAAAAAGAATTAAAAAATCTCTTTTCATTTTTTAATTCTGGTAGATCTGGTGTTATGTTGGTAGGTAAACCAGGTACAGGAAAGTCTTTTGTTATAGACAGCCTAGCAGAGTTAATGGCTGCTGAAGAAGTTCCAAAAGTTTTTCAAGATAAAAGACTGGTTCGTTTGTCTGTTTCTGCTTTAGTTGCAGGAGCTGATAAACCAGGGGCGATTGAGGCCAGGCTATTGGCTGTGTTAAAAGAAGTTAGAAGAGCAGGTAATATTATTTTAGTTATTGATAACATTGATTCTTTGGTTGGTTTGGGAACAGAAACTTCTGAAAGTTTGGATTTAGCAGAAATGTTATCTGGTGAATTACAAAAAGGATACTTTTTGTTAGTTGCAGCTACAGACGAAGATAAGTTTAAAAAACATTTAAGTCAAACATCTTTAGCTAGGGTTTTAGCTAAAGTAGATGTTGTTGAACCAGAAAGAAACCAAGCTATTCGGATTCTAGAATCTAAAGCACCAATTTTTGAGAATAAATATGGGATATATTTTACTTATCAGGCTTTGGAAGCAACAATAGATTTTTCAATTAAATATATACATAATCTAAACTTACCTGCTAAAGCAGTTACAATATTGGAGCAGGTTGCACAAACTGTACGACAAGAAAAAGGAGAAAAAGCATTAGTTGATGCAGAAGATGTTGCTAAAGTTGTTTCAAAAATTACAAAAGTTCCTGTTACTAAAGTAACAGAGATTGAATCACAGAAACTATTGAATCTAGAAGAGGAAATGCATAAAAGGGTGGTTGATCAGGTTGAAGGAGTAAAATATATTGCAGAAGCTTTACGTAGGGCTAGGGCTAATTTACGTACTGGTAAAAGACCAATTGCTTCTTTCTTGTTTCTTGGACCAACTGGTGTTGGTAAAACAGAAGTTGCTAAAACATTATCTCAAATATATTTTGGAGGTGAATCTAATATGATTCGTTTAGACATGTCAGAATATGGAGCTGTTGATGCTTTACCCAAACTTATTGGGCAGGCAGGAGATATGCGTGGTGGATATTTAACTAACCAAGTCAAAGAAAGACCTTTTGCTTTAGTTTTACTTGATGAGCTTGAAAAAGCTGATCCTGAAGTACATAATCTTTTCTTACAAGTTATGGAAGATGGAAGATTAACAGATTCAAATGGAGAAACAATAGATTTTACTAATACAATCATAATTGGAACATCAAATGCTGGTTCTGAATTGATTCAGAAAGGTTTGAGAGAGAATAGGGATATAGAGGATATTAAAGAAGAATTAATTGATACAAAATTAGGTAAACATTTCAAGCCCGAATTAATTAATCGTTTTGATGGTGTAATTGTGTTTAAGCCTTTATCCACAGATGATGTAAAACAAATTACAGTTTTAATGTTAAATGGCTTAGCTAAAAATCTTTCAGAAAAAGGTATGGAATTTGTGTTTACAGAACAGGCTGTAGCAGAAATAGCTGAACTTGGATTTGACCCGGCTTTTGGAGCACGTCCTTTACGTAGGGTTATCCAGGATAAAATTGAGAATGAAATCGCTAAACTAATTTTAGCTAAACAAGTTACTAGAAGGGATAAGATTATATTGAATAATGTAGGGGATATACAGGTTGAGAAGGCTGTTAGAATTTAGTATCTGGAGAATAATGGATAATAGGTGTTATTATCTGTTTTTATTTGCTCAAAATTGATAAATATTATACAATTAGAGTATATGAATCAAGAAAATAAACAAAATTTGATAAAAAAAGTCAAATTAATTTTTGAAAAACGTGAGTCAGTTGAATTAGCGTATCTTTTTGGTTCTCAAGCAAATGGTAATTCGGGGCCAATGAGTGATTATGATTTTGCAATATATTTAGACGAAAAGCTAAATGAAACTGAAATGTTTAAAATTAAACTGGAATTAATAAGTGATTTAAGTTTATTTTTAAAAACTGATAATATTGATGTGGTGGTTTTAAATTTAACAGAATCTCCAGAGTTAAAGTATGCAATAATTAATGGAGATATAATTTTGGAAAGAGATAAAGAACAAAAAGTTATAATCGAACCAAAAATATTAAATGAATATTTTGATTTTAAAATGATACTTTCTCGTTATGGTTTAACTAAATATCAAGAAACTTATGCTTAAATCAGATGTTATTGAAAATAAGATTAGTGCTATTAGAGAATATTTGGATATTCTTGAACGATATAAACAATATTCAGTTGAAGAAATAACTAATAATGTTGATATTCGAGGAGCAGTCGAAAGATATCTGCATTTAGCAACACAAGCGACTATTGATTTAGCAGAAGCTTTTATTTCTGCTAAAAATTTTAGAAAACCAACTACTTTAAGTGAAAGCTTTTATATTTTAAAAGATAAAGATGTAATAAACGAAGAATTATACAGAAAACTTATTAATATGGCAGGTTTTAGAAATGTAATTGTCCATGATTATAGAAAAATAGATTATAACCTTGTACATAATATTTTACATAAAAATCTGGAAGATATTTTAGAATTTTCGCAAATTATTCAAAAACTTTATGGCTGATAAAAAACAATCAGAAAAAATGGAAAAACTGGTGTCTTTAGCTAAAAGACGTGGTTTTGTCTTTCCAGCATCAGAAATTTATGGTGGTCTTCGTTCATGTTGGGATTATGGCCCTTTAGGTGTTGAACTTAAGAATAATGTTAAGAAAGCTTGGTGGAAAGAAATGGTACAAAAACGACAGGATGTAGTTGGGTTAGATAGTGCTATTTTATCTCCAAAAATTGTTTGGGAAGCATCTGGTCATTTAGAAAATTTTACAGATCCTTTGGTGGAATGTAAAAAATGTAAGAAAAGATTTCGTGAAGATCAATTAGAAAAAAAAGAATGTCCTGACTGTCAAGGAGAATTAGGTGAATCAAAACAATTTAACTTATTAATGAAAACAAATCTTGGTGCAATAGAAGGAAAACAAGATGAGGCATACATGAGAGGTGAAACTTGCCAAGGTATTTATTTGAACTATTTAAATGTTAAAGATTCAATGCGGAAAAAAATTCCATTTGGTATTGCTCAAATTGGTAAAGCTTTTCGTAATGAAATAACTCCAGGTAATTTTATTTTCAGAACTCGTGAATTTGAACAAATGGAAATGCAATATTTTGTGAATGAAAAAGATGCTGATAAATTCTATAACGAGTGGAAAGAATGGACAATGAATTGGTATAAACAATTAATTAATAAAAAAGATAATATTCGTTGGCGTCAGCACGAAAAAGATGAGTTGGCACATTATGCTAAAGAGGCATGGGATATTGAATACAAGACACCGTTTGGTGATTGGAATGAGTTCGCTGGTGTACACAATCGTGGTGATTGGGATTTATCTCGTCATGGGGAGTTTAGTGGTGAAGATATGAATTATACAGATCAAGATAAGAATAAGTTTATTCCTTGGGTACAAGAAGTTTCAATGGGTGCTGATAGAGCTGTTTTAATGTTTTTAATTGATGCATATACAGAAGTAGAGACGCGTAGTGGTGATGATGACTCTAAACATCAAACTGAAGTTGTATTGAAATTACATAAGGATTTAGCACCAATTAAGATTGCCATCTTCCCTCTTTTCAAAAAAGATCCTTTGCAAGATTCAGCACAGAAAATTTTTGAAACTTTGTCTGCAAAATGGATGTGTCAATATGACCAAACAGGATCAATTGGTAAACGTTATCGCCGTCAAGATGAAATTGGTACTCCATACTGTGTAACTGTTGATTTTGATACTTTAGAGAAAGATAATTCTGTTACTGTTCGTGATAGAGACACGATGGAGCAAGAGAGAGTAAAAATTGATGAGTTGGAAAAATATTTCGAAGATAGGTTATAAAATGAAAAAATACAAATTGAAAAATTTTATTATAAAAAAGGCAACAATAAACAACTTAGAAGATATTTTAAGATTGAATTTAGATTTGAACAAAAAAGAGTATAAGGAATATGACAAAAGCTTAGATTTAAATAGTGTTTACAGTAGCGGCAGTAAGAAGTATTTTAAAGATAGGATTCAAAAAAGCAATGGTTTTGTTGAAGTTGTGTTTGAAAACACAACAAATAAAGTTGTTGGGTATTTGTGTGGTGGTTTATCTAAAATACAGTCTTATCGAAAAAATGAAAAATATGCAGAATTAGAAAATATGATAATTGATAAAAATTGTAGAAGTAACGGAATTGGTGGGGTATTGGTTAAAAATTTTGTTAACTGGTGTAAAAAGAAAAAAGTTAAATATATTTCAGTTACAGCTTTAGCTCAAAATTTATCAGGAATAAATTTTTATAGAAAAAATGGTTTTAAAGACTACGAATTAACTTTAGAAAAGAAGTTGAGATGAAAAAATATAAATTAAAGAATGGATTACAAGTTATTTTGACACCGCAGAAAGAAACAAAAGCCGTTACTGCGTTGGTTTTGGTTGGTGTTGGATCACGTCATGAACCAAAAAACATTACCGGCATGTCACATTTCCTTGAACACATGCTGTTTAAGGGAACAAAAGACAGGCCAACAACATTAGCTTTATCGCGGGAACTTGATTCGGTTGGTGCAGAATATAACTTTTTTACAACCAAAGATCATACAGGTTTTTATGTAAAGATAAATTCAGAACATTTAGAATTAGCTTTAGATGTTTTGTCTGATGTGATTTTTAATTCTAAATTAGAAGAAAAAGAAATAAATAGAGAAAAGGGTACTATTATCGAAGAAATGAATATGTATGATGACGTGCCAATGGCTTGGACAGAGGTTTTAATGGAAGAAATTATGTATAAAGGAAATAGTTTAATGCATGATCAATTAGGCAGTAAAGAAAATGTTCGTAGTGTGACACGCAGTAAAATGTTAAATTACAAAGATAAATATTATTTCCCAAAAAATATGTTGGTTAGTGTGGCAGGAAACATGGAACAAAAAGATATTAGGAAAATGGTTGAAAGATATTTTGGGAATAACTTAAAGAATAAGAGTAAAGCTAAGTTTGATAAAGTTAATTTAAAACAAAATAAACCCAACCTTTTATTAAAATACAAGAAGACGGAGCAAGCACACTTATCTTTGGGTTTCATCAGTCCTGGGGATAGAGATAAAGATATATCAATTATAAGTCTTATGTCTATAATCTTAGGTGGGTTTGCCAGTTCTAGGTTATTTATCAACATTCGTGAAAGACAAGGTCTTTGTTACTATATTAGCTCGAGTTTAAATGTTTATGAAGAAATTGGTAATTTAAATATTAGGGCTGGTTTAGATAAGGATAGAATTATCCCAGCAGTAGAATCTATTTTCAATGAGATTAGGAAGATAAAAAAGAATGGAGTTACCAAAGAAGAGCTAAATCGTGCTAAAGAATATTTTAAAGGTAAGATTATTTTACATTTAGAAGATTCTTCTTTTGTTGCTGGATGGTATGGTCGTGAACAATTGTTAAACAAGAAGACTAAAACCCCAGAACAAAAGATTGCAGAGATTATGAAAATTACAAAGAAAGATGTTGATAGGGTAGCCAAAAAGATATTTCAGACTAAAAATATTAATTTAGCTTTAATTGGACCATTTAAGTCTGAAAAAGAATTTTTAAAGATTTTAAAAATATAAAATAAAAAATAAATATATGGACAAAACAATTTCATACCAATCAATTCTAAGAGTAATTTTTGTACTTTTAGTTTTGGCTTTTTTCTATGTTATACGTGAAGTAGTGGCTTTGGTTTTTATCTCAATCGTAGCTGCTGCTGCACTAGATCCTTTTGTTGATTATTTTCAGAAGCACAAAATACCACGTGCAGTTTCTATTCTTGTTATCTATTTAATAATCTTTGCAGTTTTTAGTTTAGTTTTGGTTATGCTTATTCCGCCTATTTCAGAACAAGTAGGCCAATTTGCAAAGAATTTACCAGGATATTATGAACAGGTGATGTTAGGGATAAATAGTGTTCAGGATGGAGGTGGAGGAGGACAATCTAATTTACCAGAAGCTCTGAGTAGTTTGAGTGCTAATCTTGGTGAAGCAACTAAAGGAGTTTTCTCTACCTTAACAGGTATATTTGGTGGTTTAATTTCTTTACTGTCTGTATTAGTTATTGTTTTCTATTTAGTTGTAGAAGAACAGGGTTTAAAACATTTTATACAATTTGTTACACCAAAGAAATTTAGATCTTATGCAGTTAAATTAATTGATCGAATTCAGGATACAATGGGTTTGTGGTTGCGTGGGCAATTAACCCTGATGCTGGTGGTTGGTTTGATGACATATTTAGGATTGACAATAATGGGTGTTAAATATGCCTTGTTATTAGCTTTAATTGCTGGTTTAACAGAGATAATTCCTTTTGTAGGACCATTCCTTGGTGCAATCCCAGCAATATTTATAGCTGTATCAGATTCTTGGCTTAAAGCTTTGTTGGTTGGCATATTGTATTTAATCGTTCAACAGCTTGAAAATCATGTATTAGTACCAAAAGTTATGCAAAAGGCAACTGGTTTAAACCCTGTTATTGTAATAGTTGCAATTCTGGTTGGTGGAAGATTGGCTGGCATTGTCGGCGCTTTATTAGCTGTACCAGTAGCTGCTATGCTTAGTATTTTACTTAATGAGTTTGTGCCAAAAGGTGTTTTTGGTAGTAATGATGAAGAAAAAAAATAGATATTTTTATGATATATATTGTAGCAACACCTATTGGAAATTTAGAAGATATTACTTTAAGAGCATTAAATGTGTTAAAGCAAGTAGAATATATTTTATGCGAAGACACTAGGATTACAAAGAGGTTATTAGATCGTTATGAGATAAAGAATAAGAGACTAATTAGTTATCATCAACATTCTAATCAAAAAAAAGTAGATTCATTAATTAATTTAATTAAAGATAATGATGTTGCTCTTGTTACAGATGCTGGCACGCCAGGTATATCTGACCCAGGCAATAAATTAATTAGTGAACTGGTTGATATAGAAGTTGTCCCGATTCCTGGAGCAAGTGCTGTAATTTCAGCACTGTCAGTCAGCGGGTTACCAACAGATGAGTTTATTTTTCTTGGGTTTATACCTCACAAAAAAGGAAAACAAAAGATATTAAAACAAGTTTGGGAAGAAAAGAAAACAGTTGTTTTTTATGAATCAAAACATAGAATTATAAAAACATTAAAAATGTTACAAGAATTTAAAACAAAAGATAAAAGATTTGTAGTTTGTCGAGAATTAACTAAAAAATTTGAAACTATTTACCGCGGAAACATTGAAGAAGTTTTAGAACAAGTAGAGGGTGATAAAATAAAGGGTGAGTATGTGGTAGTAGTTGGATAGACGATTATATATATGAAATATTACATTACAACAACTTTACCCTATGTTAATGACAAGCCACATATTGGCTTTGCTTTAGAAATTGTACAAGCAGATGCAATGGCTAGATATAATCGCCAAAAAGGTGATGAAGTTTTTTTTAATACAGGTACTGATGAACATGGTTTAAAAATTTATCGTAATGCTATGGAGCAAAAAAGGGATCCTCAGGAATATTGTGATGAATATGCTGCTAAATTTGATGATTTAAAGAAGGCTTTAAATTTAAGTTATGATAACTTTATTCGTACTACAGATGGGGATCACATAAAAGCAGCCCAAGAGTTTTGGAAAAGATGTTTTGATAAAGGGGATATTTATAAGAAGAGTTATAAAGTTAAATATTGTGTTGGTTGTGAATTAGAAAAAACAGAGTCAGAACTGGAAAATGATAAATGTCCAATCCATCCTAATTTAGATTTAGAAACAATAGAAGAAGAAAATTATTTTTTCCGTTATTCAAATTATCAAGATAAACTTTTAGAATTATATAAAAATAACCCAGACTTTATTGTGCCTGGTTTTAGGTTAAATGAAATTACAAAATTTACAGAAAGAGGATTACAAGATTTTAGTATCTCACGTTTAAAAGAAAAAATGCCTTGGGGTGTTTCTGTTCCTAATGATGATGAACATGTTATCTATGTTTGGTTTGATGCTCTCATAAACTATATCTCATGTTTGGGTTGGCCTGATAATGAAGAAAAATTTAATGAATATTGGCCAGGAGTACAAGTTGCAGGAAAAGATAATTTACGCCAACAATCTTCAATGTGGCAAGCAATGCTTTTGTCTGCTGGTTTACCAACTTCAAAACAGATTTTCATTCATGGTTTTATTACTGCTGGAGGACAAAAAATGAGCAAATCTCTTGGCAATGTAATAGATCCTTTTGAACTGATTGGAAAATATGGTACAGACCCTATACGATATTATTTACTACGCCATATTCATCCTGTTGATGATAGTGATTTTTCAAATGAGGCTTTTGAACAACAATATAATGCAGATTTAGCAAACGGTCTAGGTAATTTAGTTGCTCGTACATCTAATCTTTTAGAACAGAATGAAATTGAAGTTACTATACAAGTAGGAAGTGATGAAGAATTAAAAAAAGAATTTGATGTGAAGATGGGGGAATATAAATTTAATGAGGCTTTAGAGGTTTTGTGGAGCAGATTAAGGCAGTGCGATGAAAATATTAGTAATTCTAAACCATGGAAAATGGAAGATAAAGATGAGATTAAAAAAGTTTTAGAACCAGTAGCTCAAGTAATTTTAAATGTAGCTGAGCTATTATCACCATTTATGCCTGATATTTCTGAAAAAATTGTTAAACAGTTCAGTGAAAAACAAATTAAAAAACAAGATCCTCTATTTCCTAGAATATAGTTATGCACAAACAGACCATAGATACATATAATAAACTAGCCAAAGAGTATGATGAGGAAACACAAGGATTTTGGGAAAAATTTCCTTATACTTTTTTTGATGAATTTCAGAAGTACGTTTGGCGAGGAAAAATTTTAGATGTTGGTAGTGGACCTGGTCGTGACGCTTTAATTTTAAAACAAAAAGGTTTTGAAGTAGTTTGTCTAGATGCATCAGAAAAGATGGTGAGTATGTGTAAACAAAAAGGTTTTGAAACTGTTTTAGCAAATTTTTTAGAAATTCCTTTTGCGGATGATACCTTTGACGGAGTATGGGCTTACACCTCTTTGTTACATGTATCAAAAAAACAAATTACAGATGCATTAACAGAAATTAGAAGAGTTTTAAGACCCGAAGGTATTTTTGGATTAGGAATGTTAGAAGGAGAGGGAGAGGTTATACGAGACACAAAGGGGGTAAAAGAACCAAGATTGTTTATGTTATATTCTCAAAGCGAATTAGAAAACATTTTAGATCAGAACGGGTTTGAAATTTTACACTTTCAAAAATTTCAGCCCCGAACAAGTATTTATTTAAACTTTATAGCTAAAAATATAAAATAATATATAAACATATGACTTTAACTGTGCTCGATTTCATTTTGGTTATTATCCTGTTCTTTTTTGCCTTTGCTGGATTTTTCTTTGGATTAATCCGTTCATTGGGTTCTTTAATAGGAACAATATTAGGTATAATAGTTGCTGCTAACTATTTCCAACCTTTTGCGGACTGGTTTGTTGATTTAGGAATGCCGGATAATTGGGCGAGGATTGTTGGTTTTTTCATAATTTTCATTATTGTTAGTAGATTAATTAGTTTGGTGTTCTGGATTTTGAATAAGATATATAATGTATTGTCTGTAATTCCTTTTTTAAAAACAATTAATCGTATTACTGGATTAATGTTTGGTTTTATTGAAGGAGGAATAGTTGTTGGAGTGGTTTTAGTTTTTGTGGTTAGATTTCCTTTTGCTGAGTTTTTAATTCCTGCGATTGAGGGTTCAAAATTAGCAGAATACTTATTTGGTATTGGAACATGGTTACATCCTTTGTTACCAGAACTATTTGATCAAGCTAAGAATCTAGTTAACTTTTTATGAAACTAATAGACAGTCACTGTCATTTAAATTTTTCATCTTTTAAAGATGAATATAGAGATATAATAGCCGATTGCTTAGAAAAAGAAATCGGCGTTATTAATATTGGTTCTCAGATAGATACATCTAAAAGAGCTTTAGGAATAGCTAATGAATATCCCAACGATCCAATCTATGCAGTAATTGGATTACATCCAATTCACTTATCATCAACTGAAGTTGATGAGGAGGAAATTAAATTTAAATCTCGTGAAGAAAAATTTAACGAAAAGGTATATCAAGATTTATTAGATGAAGATGAAAATAACAAGATTGTGGCAGTAGGGGAGATTGGTTTGGATTATTGGCACATTCCAGAGAACATGGATTTTGAAGAAATTAAAGGATTACAAAAAGATGGATTGATTCCTCAATTAGAATTTGCTAAAAAAAATGATTTACCAGTTATTTTTCATGCAAGAGGAAGTAAAGATAATCCCATCGATGCATATGATGATCTGTATGAAATAGTTAAAGATAGGGGATTAAAAGGAGTAGTGCATAGTTTTGATTCTAGGGCCACTAAGGAAGTAGCTAAAAAGTTTTTAGATTTAGGTATGTATATTGGTTTTAATGGAGTTATTACTTTTAAAAATAAATCAGTTGATAATTTAAGAGAAATTGTTAAATTTGTTCCTTTAGATAGAATATTAGTTGAAACAGATGCTCCATATTTAACACCTGAACCACATCGTGGAGAAAAAAATAAGCCACAGAACGTTGAGTTCGTGGCTTGTAAGGTTGGTGAGATAAAAAATATTAATTTTTCTGAAGTAGCTAAAGCCACAGCAGAAAATTTTGGGAAATTATTTAATTTGCATTTTAAATGACATAGCTTCTCTTTTGCTGGATTGTTAATTTTCGAGAATGTCTAAAAGTTCAGTTATCTTAAATGGTTTTGATAGTTGTGGGTATTTTGTTAATCGCTCTTCAAGTTTTTCAGAACCGGGAGCTAACATCAAAATAATTTTTATTTCAGGAAAAATAGTAGTGATTGGGATCAGAACAGCGCCATTAAAATTTGGTGACTCAATATCGGTCAGGATAAAATTAAAGGATTTTTTCTTTGCTTTTTTAAGTCCATCCACACTGTTTTTAGCTGTTTCTACGAAATAGCCCTTTCTAGTTAACCCAACATACATTGAAGTACAGACATTTTCATCACCATCTACTACTAATATTTTTTTCATTATAGTCATCCTCTTTTTTTATATGAATTTTCCAATGATCTAGTATTATGTTACAATAATATAACATTAAATGAAATAAATGTCAACAATATTCCAAATAATTTTAATAATCCTCGTTATAGCTGGTTTCGGAGCAGTTCTGTTTGTTTTGACGCGTAAAAGCGGAAAAGACGATGGTCAGGATGATAAATTAAAGGATATGTATGATGAAATAGGGAAGATTAAAGATGAAATGAAAGGAAGTTTAGAAAAGAACTTAGAATTTATTCAGAAGCAATCTTTTCAAACAGGGGATATTATTAAAGACGTTACTTCTAAATTGGAGAGGCTAGAGAATACAAATAAGCAGGTTGTAGATTTCACAGGACAACTTAAGAATTTAGAACAAGTTTTAACTAATTCAAAAAACAGAGGAAGTTTGGGTGAAGCTGGATTGGAGATGATTTTGAATAATATTTTACCTCCAGGTAGTTTTGAAATGCAGTATCATTTTAAAAACGGAGAAGCTGTAGATGCGGCTATCCATATTAAAGATAAAATATTGCCAGTTGATGCTAAATTCCCTTTAGAGAATTATAGGCGAATATTAAACGAAAAAGATAAAGATAAAAAGTTAGAATTAGAAAAAACTTTTAAGGAAGATTTAAAGAAAAGGATAAATGAAACAGCAAAATATATTCGTCCCGAAGAAGATACTTTAGAGTTTGCTTTTATGTTCATTCCTGCTGAAGGAATATATTATGATCTATTAATTAACGAGATAGGTGCAGTTAAGGTTAACACAAGAAGTTTAATAGACTATGCTTTTAATGAAAAAAAAGTAATTATTGTATCTCCAACAACTTTTGCTGCATATTTACAAACAGTTTTACAAGGTTTAAAAGCTTTACAAATTGAAGAGTCTGCTAAAGAAATTAAAAGTAATGTAGAAAAATTAAGTAAACATTTGTTAAGCTTTGAAGAATATATGAAGAAGTTAGGTAATAACTTAGGAACTACTGTTAATATGTACAACTCAGCATACAAAGAATTAAACAAGATAGATAAAGATGTAGTTAAAATAACAGAAGGTGAGAAGACAGTAGACCCATTAATTTTAGATAAGCCAAAATTAGATGAATAATTAGAATTAAAAATTTAATACAAATTAAAACCCTCAATTAGAATTTTAATTGAGGGTTTTTTCAGTGTGGATTCTCCAAAGTTTGTAGTTAAATAAAAGCTTCTTTTGGCCACGAATAAATATTATCTCTAACTTCAATGCGGCCCTTTACTCGTTTGACAATTATTTTTTTCATTTTGTCAAGGATGTAGTAGTCCGATTTATTTAAACCATTTTCACGGAGAATATTTTCAATTTCGTCAAAAGGTCTTAACTTCAATTCTTTACCAATTTTAAAATCTTTTGGCATTTACTTCACCTCCTTCATCTAATATTATTTAATTGTTTGAATATATCTTCACATATTGTATGTTTTTTGTCAACCCAAACATTTAATGATAAAGTAAATATATGAGAAGCGCCAAGCTAAGCTCTAATTATCCAGTGGGTTAAAGTCCC
>CAYSXS010000002.1:52721-84596 GCA_964435065.1 uncultured Gammaproteobacteria bacterium | reverse complement strand
TTGTTCGTTGTTGTCCATCAATAATCTCAAAACCACCATCTTCACGAACAGCCCAGTACATTACATTTAAAGGAAACTCTTTTGTGATGGTATTAATAACAGCATCTCTTTGTTTATCTTTATAGATAAATTCTCTTTGGTATGGTGGACGAATATCAAGTTTACCGCCATATCCAATAACACCATTTTCGTCGTTATCTTCAAAGCCACTGGATAATTCACGGACTGTAATTTTTTTAAGTTCTATTTTCATAATTTTATTTATTAATTTTCTTATTTTTAATAATTATACGGGCATATTTGGGTTTGCCGTTAATTTTAGTTAAATAAGTTCCTCTTGTCTTTTCGGTAGGTCCTGTTAGCATGCTATATCTTCCAATACCGTCAATAACTTCAAATTGATCAGGATTATATTTATCCATAAAAGTGATAGGGACACCTATTGCACTTTTATAGTCCATCGGAATATCTTTCGTTACATCCACATTAATCGCATTATAATTATCATATTTTGGATATTCATCTTTATTATATGTTTTGTAAAGAATTAAATCTTCATGTCTTTCTTTATAATCTAAGTTTGTATACCAACGCACCCCTTTAACTCTAATGTATTTATTTCCATTCTCATCAATCCTGCTACTAGCTGCGGTAAGTGGGTAATCTTTAGGAACTCCAAACTCTCTGTCACCGCTATGAATACTTGCCCCTAACCACATCTTATTTTCTTTTATTAGTTTAAATATTTCTTTATAAGTTAGTGCATTTAAATTTCCTATTATTATAAACTTTTTCTTGTGCTCTGTTAATTGTGCTACATACTCTCTAAATAAAGAAAATGGTGGATTTGTCACAACAATGTCAGCCTGTTTTAAAAGCTCTATACTTTCTTCACTGCGAAAATCGCCATCACTTTTTAAATGTTTAATTCCTATTTCTTCTATATCTGGAACATTATTTTTATTTTTATCACCCTTATATTCTAAATAAATTGCTTTTTCAGAATTATTTTGGCTAAACAAATCTACTTGTTGGTTTTTATAACAATTCGTAATTAATTTTTTAAGACCAAGATTTTCAAAATTATAAGAAAAATAATGAAAAAAATTACTTATACGAGGGTCATCGCAATTACAATAAACAATTTTATTTTTAAAATGCTTCTTGTAATGTTTTAGCTCTTTTTCTATATCAGCGAGTTGGGTATAAAACTCATCTTTCTTTGCCTTATTAGCACTACGTAAATTTTTATTTGAAGATATATTTGCCATAGTATTTATTTAATCAACTCACCAACCTCTACCTCCAACCCATTTGCAATGCGAGTTAGAGTATCAATAGTTGGATTAGGGTTTACACCGGACTCAATATTAACAATTGTATTGAGTGACAAATCAGCCCGCTTAGATAATCGATCTTTGGAAATACTTTTTTGTTTTCTTAATTTTTTAAGATTACTTGCAATTTTGGTATTTGAATTATTATTCATATTTTTTACAAAAGATAATTAGCATTAATTTATATCTATTATAATTATAGATGAGAATAAAAAAATAAGCAATAGAGGATTACCACTCACACGCCATCCCATCCCCATCTTGGTCTAGCTTGTGAATATCCCGTCCAACCTTATCTATACAGCATTTATAAATATCCCGTGCTTCTTTGCGCGATTTAAAATCATTGCAATTATATTTATCAGTCCTGCAGTCACAGCTCTGTTTTTGTTTAGTAATCTCTTGATTTGATGTTGAACAACCAGTCACTAAAATCAAAAGAATAAATAAAAATATTAATTTGTACATAAGTGTTGCGGAGGTTTTTTATTAAGCAGACAACACAAAAGGTCGCCCGCCACAGCAACCCTTTCGGGTTACTCTACACCCTTTCGGGTGAGACCTCCGCAACAGAGGATGGACAGACGACCATCTATGTTGCGGAGGATTTTTACCATACCTTATAAAAATATATGAGGGTTAGGCAATATTAATTGTAATTTAAGTATAGCGTCTAATTTTAAACAAATCAACCCGTTCGGGAAAAATGAGATTCGTGTCATCGGGGCTTAGGTTTTTTGCTCCCGTTGGTCGCAAAAAATCCAGACTCCTCCTCCACTCACTCATTTCCCCCTCACTCGTCCCTGCTAATAACAAAGATTATGCTAATTAACACGAATTAAACTTGACGGACTATTTGATTTACACGACGCAAAAAAACAACTTGAAAATGCAACAGGTGAAAAAGTTATTAGTAATGAAAATTATTTAGCTGTTGAAGAAAATAAAAGGCAGAAAAAATTAAAATAAATTAAAACTGGCAGTTTGGGTATGTTTTAAGTATAATATGATTTATTTTAGTAAATAGGTGATTGTTTTATTAATTACAATTTCCTATACCTAGCACTTCTACCAAGACCAATTCGTTCTACTTTTTTAAAATGTAACAGCCTATCAAGAGCCTGTTTTGCAGTAGCTCTAGATATTTTTGTATTTTTAACAATTTCTCCTGTGCCAGCTTCATCTATTTCTTGTAAATACTGCCAAACAATTAATTGCTTTTCGGACAAGAGTTTTTCTATATTTTCTTTTGATAAAAATTCTTCTGCTATTTTTGCTTGTTTGATTAAAATAGTAAAAAAGAATTCAAACCATGGTGTGACATCATCCTTTTTAGAATTCATTGTTTTTTGACTTTTCCGTAAGGCAATATAATATTCTGGTTTATTGTCCTCAACTAATTTTTCATGAGATACATAAGGCATATATTCATAGCCTGCTTTAAGAAGTAATAAATTTGTTAAAATACGAGAAAGCCGACCATTACCATCTTGAAATGGATGAATTTTCAAAAATTCCACTAAAAAATTGGCAATAATAAGAAGTGAGTGGTATTTTTTCTCAAGCAAAGCATTATTTGTCCATTCGACCAATTCCTGCATTTCTTTTGGAGTAAGGAAAGCAAAAGTAGTATCAAAAAGAATACCCAAAGACTCACCAGCCTCATTCACCATATGAACTTTATTTTCTTGCTTTTTATAATCACCTCTATGTCTTTGATCTTTATCAACATATTTAAGTAATTCGTTATGAAAATACTTAATAATACCTTCATTTAAACGAAGTGTTTTCCAAGAGTTAAAAACGTTTTCTAAGAGTTCATAATAACCCTTAACTTCCTGTTTATCACGATTAGTGAATTTCTGAATAGAAATACCTTTCATCATTTTCTCAACATCTTGATCTGAAAGTTTTGCCCCCTCAATACGAGTGGAAGCACCCGTAGAAGTAATCAAAACAGATCGTTTAAGACGACCTAAAACCTGAGGACCAAGTTGTACTCCTGTAATCCACTTTCCTTTTAATTCATCAATTTGTCCTATCTTTGATATTACACTGGCTGGGATGTGCTCAATCCTTTGATTAAGCCTGTCTTGTATTACGCCCTTTTTAGTGATATTTTTCTGTTTTTTTACCATATGTATATGATTAATTGGCTATATTAACTATATCCAATTATAGCCAAATAATAAAAATAAGTCAAATAATTCATACTCAAAAAAATTAAATAATCAAAATTTTATCCTTTTGCAACAACTAAACCATATATTTCCTTTATTCCAATATCTTTTAATTCTTTAACAACTTCCTCCATTGTAGTTCCTGTTGTAAACACATCATCAATTAATAATATTCTTTTATCTTTCACTAAATCTTTAATTTCTAAATTAATTTCAAAAGCATTCTTTAAATTTTCTTTACGCTTTCCTTTTTTCTTTCCAACTTGTTGGGAAGTATTTTTAATTCTAGAAACCAAATCATCTAAAACAGAAATTGAAAACTCTTTAGAAACTTCTTTAGATAAAAGTTCTGCTTGATTAAAACCTCTCCATAGTTCTCTACGTTTAAATAACGGAATTGGGATTATGTAATCAAAATGTTGATCATCTATCTGTTTTAATTTTTTAATTAAAAGCTTACCTAAAGGTATTTTTAGTTCTTGTACAAAAGAATACTTAAATTTTGATAACATGTTTCTGATTAATTCATTCTTGTAGTCTGTAGCAATAATTAAACCATTTAAAAAAGATGTGGATTCACATCTTTCTTTTGTAATTTCAATTTTATTAAAACAATCCTCACATAACCAAATATTATTTTTTTTACAACCTAAACATTTAATTGGATATATTATGTCTAATAAAAACTTCTTTAACATTTCCTTTATATCTTACTTTCAACAACTTCCTCTAATCTATCTATTTCCTCACTATCCAATCTTTCTGAACCTACTATAACATATGGAAAAGTATTAACCCTTAAATCTTGTGTATCTTCCATATCTTGTCCAATCTGTTCCATAACGTCCTGCTTATTAAAACAAGTTTCAAATTTTTGAATATCTAAACCTAAAGAATCTATCATTACAGAAAAATTTGATTCTTCTAAAGGACTACTTTTCTTAAAAATCAATTCTGTAAAATCCCAAAAAGCACCCTGTTCTCCTGCACATATGACAGCTTTACTGGCAGATTGTGAAACAGGGTTAGTTGGTATAGGGAAATATTTCCAAGCCAACATAATTGGTAGATCATTGTCTTTCATTTCTTTTAATTTATTCCACAGACCACCACATTCATGTTGTGTAAACTCACAAAAAACAATAACTGGAATATCTCCATTATCTTCAATTAAATTATGTGGTTTAATAAACGATTTATACCAATCACTAGCTTTAGTAATGAAAGGATCTTTACTCATCAATCCTGCTTCTTGGTTTACAATCAACTCATCTTCTCCAACTTTAAACATATTATACTCAAAAGAATTAAAAATGATAAAAAAACCTGCTAAAGCAAGGAGAGATAAAATAACAAACCAAATGTATTTTTCATTTTCCATATTTATTTAAGTTGTATGTTATATACTTTCTGAGTATTTGCATCCCAGAAGAATAAGAACCTACCATTATCTGAAATTTGTAAATTAGAAATTCTAAATTCATCTAAACCCGTATCTGTAATAGGACTAGCTATTCTTTGTTTTTTATTCTTAACCAAATCAATCTTATATATCTCATCCTCAAAATCATCTACTTCATATTCATAAAGCCCAGCACCTTCTTCTAAATATTTAGGAATTGCACAGTATATGACAGATTCTGATTCAAAAACACATTTCTCAACCCATGTTCTTAATCCTAAATTAAGCTTAACACTAGCAAATCTACTTCCATTAGCTGCCACAGCCCACAGGACAGGTCTAAAACCATATTCTGGCATTACAACATGATATATCAACCAGGTACCCTCAGGCGACCAAACAGATCTAAAATGTGTTCCTTCAATATCTAATGATTCAAAATTTTCACCTTGTTGTCCTACTAAAAAAACTTCTGAGGTACCCACACTTGTTGGTTTTGCATAAAAAGCAATCACTTCTTCATCAGGTGAAATGGATATATCAAACTTTTGACCTTCATCCCCTACAGCTTCTAAATATTTAGCTCCTGTACCATCTGGATTTGAAATACCAATAAAATTACTATCTGTATCATAACTAGAAAATTTAAAAGCTATCTTGTCAGTGCCTTTAGCAAATTCAGGTTCTGTTAACTCTTTAGGTAAAGTTACTTTCTTTTTTGTTGAAAAATCATAAAATATTTTTATATCATCAGGGTATGTGATAATGGCTTTAGTAGAATCAGCTGCCCACACAACATCTTCAACCTGATAAAACTTCTCATCACTCATTGGAATTTTTGATTTTCCATCTGCAGAAATACGATAAAATCTACTTTCATCTTGATCATAAAAAACAACACCTTGGCCATCTGCACTTAAGTTAACTCCCAAAACCCTATTATCTGTCATTGGTAATGTATATGTATCTCCACCACGTGCAATAACATCTGGTTGAGGTGCTGAAACTTCTGGCTCTTCTACACCAGGTCTAGTTCCTGTGCCAGGTAAACCTCCTCCTTCAATCAATTCAATTAAATCACCTCCTTCACCTGTTTCTGGTAAATATGCTCCTGGTGGAATATAGTCTGGATCTCCTGGTTCTGGTTTATCTGGTATAAAAAACATCCAAACAATTAGGAACAATAAAGCTAAGGTTAGAATTATGAACCCAAGGACTATAAATATTTTTTTGTAATTTAATATGTTCATGAAACTTTACCCATATTTATCTAATACATTTACAATAATAGACAAAAACTATCAATTTTGTTCAGTACTAGTGTATATTATCTATGCTTTTTATACATTACTACTGTATATTATTCTTCGGCATAATCTTTTGAACCCTTAAAAAAATCCGACAGAACAAAACAATTTTTTTGGCAACTGTTTTGATCTTTTATTTTATCACAAGGAAATTGTACATATCTATCCTTATCTTCACTATATGCTATATCTAATTCTGAAAGATCTTTAAGACAATGGCTAGGATAACCACTAACAACAACAACACACATATCATCAACAGCCATATTAGCTAAATTACTATCGGAACAGTTATTAGATTCTAAACATACATTACTTAAAGAACAATTTACCCTAATAAGATCAGATTGCCCATATATACTATTCTCTATTTTAAATTTGTCATTCAAAGACTTCCATCTATCAGCCCAAAGACATTTTTTACTTAACCCGAACCATCTAACATTTTGTCTGCAAGTCTTTATTGGAGTTTTTTTAATTGGCTCATTAATTTCATCACATTTATTGTCTTCCGCGTTACACAAATCTTTTAAATTAAAACACATTGGGTTAGATGTCAATTTTAAACAAGTTAAACCTGTTGCACATCCATCTCCCCAACACTTATTTTTTCTTTCCGTAAAACTAGACCTACTGTCTTTTAATTCAATCGTATATTGCTTCTTACAATCTCCATTATCATTATCTGAAAGTTCTTTTCCACTACTATCTTTTATACTCTTAATTTCATCTTTTAAAGTTCCGTCCGGATTCCTAAAGCCAGAACACCAAAAACCAGCTTGTTCTTTTGTGTTTATATCAGTAACCCCAGGTAAACTTAAATTAGTTAATCGTGGATTTAAAGTGTCTAAAATAACATACGACAACAACGCTAAAACAACTCCAAGAATTGAAACTGTTATCCTACTCTTAGCCCTTGCAATTGCACCTGCATTACCTGCAGCAAAAATCAATGTAAGTCCAGCTATCATTATCATAAACACAGCGATTACAGCAATAATACCAATAGAAAAAGTATATATTCTACGAACAAAATCTGGCAAAGAAGCTGCATAATAACAAGGAGCAGCAACATCTGTTGGTTCTCCTTGATCATCAAGTTCCCATGTCTTATATGTACATGTTTTTGTTAAACCAGGAATAGCCACTTGTACTCTCGTTGTCCCAGGAGGTGGGCACTGATAATCACCAGCTTCATTAAAATCAACTGAATCAATTATAAAGTCACCTGTGGATTCTTCAAATTGACAAGTATAATTACTTTCAGCTGCGGATACTGAATCCACAAACAAAAAACCTATAGCTAAAATATTAATTACCAAAGCTATGGTCATTATTATAATAAAGATTTTATCGATTTTTTTAAGCATAAATTTTAATATATATTTTATCTTCCACTACATCCAGAATCACTAATATGGATATGATCACCTTCAGTCTCAAATTTACCACCACATTCAGTTTCAACTATTTTTTCTAAATCAGCCTTTTGAGTACTTGTTAAAATATTATCTTTAGTTCTAATATCAGCTGCATGTGACCCATCTGCTTGATAATGACAAGAGCCTTGCATATGGAAACAACAATCCGGATCGTTACTACCAGCTTTACATTGATATGAATAGTTATCACGACATTTACTCAAACCATGATCATCACTAATTGAAGTTAATATTACACTATTTTTTGATATCCCATAACCACTAAGTTTTCCATCAATACAGCTTAATAAATCACCCAAATCCTTGGATGCATCGCTACATTGGGTTGATCTAATTCCTGAAGTTGTAAAACCTTCACAACTACCACCACAACTAGATCCTCCTTCAGCATTTGTTTCTCCTGTTGATTTACACCCGTTCGCCTCCCACGTCTCTTTTGTCTTATCTTCTTCAGAACCTGAACCACCACCACCACCGGCAACTTCTGCTTTAGGTTCATCACAACTTATACTAAAGACTGTTGTTGCTATAAATTTAGTTAAATCATGATCACAAGCTTTTTTGGCTAAACCAACTGATAAAGCAACTAACAAAAATAAAGCTATAAGTATGGCCCATAACCACCAAAGAGAAACTATAATACCACCAAGCCAAAGTAGAAACTTTTTTAACATTGATTTTGCTAATCTACCTGCCAATTGCTTGCCCGCCTGTGTTGTTCCTTGGTTTAATTTTGATAATACTTGCTGTTTAAAAGTCCTTTTCGAACTATCATCTGCTTTATCTGGTAAGTTTTCTATTTCTTTTTTTCTTCCTTCCTTTGTTTCTTGTTCTTTTTGTTTCTTTTCTTTTCCTTCCTGTTTTTTTTCTTTAGCTAAAGCCTGCCTGTGCATTCTATCTTTCTCATAACCCGATAATTGTGTATCTAAATCTTCCATAAAAATTTATTAATTAATGTATTATTGCCAATATGCACTATCTACTTTCCATACATTCCCCTCTTTCTTAAAAGTAATTAATATATCTCTATATGAAACTTTAGAATTCATATCAGCACCAACAAACTCTTGTCTTTGTGTTTTTATATTAACCACCGCAGTAGTAGAACCAATAGACTTAATTTCCGATTTCATCGATCTTGTAGTTATTCCATAATATATATCATTACTTTTAGAATAATCTTTTGAATCCACCTTATTATCAACCCATTTCTTCATTTTAATTGTCATGAAATATTTTAAATCAGTAAGATTTTCATAATTTGACTGATTAGAATATGAACCAAATCTTTCAGCAAAAGCAGAAGCTGTTTTTGTTAAAAAACCTCGTTCTTTTTCTTCTTCAGATAATTCTATTACTATTGGTGGTCTTGGTTTAATCTCTGTTCTGGTTTGCTCTGGCAAATCCACTATATTATTCTCATACTCATCAACTGGTGGTAATGTTATCTCCTCTATCACAGAACTATCTTTCTGATTTAAAATTGAAACCACAGCCAATACTATTGCTATTACTAACAATATTACCACAAATATGGAGATAACTAACTTTTTATTCATAAATATTTTTAACTACCTTCAACTGCTTCATCAAATTCTTTCTTAGCTTCTTCAATTTCAAGAATCTGACGTGGATCAGATGTAATTATTTGATCTTCAGTATATGATGCAACTACTTTGATAGCAGCATGTTTTGAACCAGCAAAGAAAATTCCCTCCCCTACTCCTGATTCCAACAACAAATATCTTTCACCTTGAGTTAGTCTGAAAGTTTCTGCGACTAAATCAATTGCTGCTGGTGCTTGTTTCATTAAAAGTTGCAATGCTGAATTAGTTAAAATAGCCTGACCATAAGGAGATGTTAAAAAATCATTTACATCCTGCGTAATTGTTGTTAATCCAAGATAATATTTACGACATCTTTTTGCTAATGCAAAGATAAATTTAGCCGAATCTTCATGTTGCATTAACCACCAAGCCTCATCAATAACTAAAATTCTCTTTTTCAATTTTGATCTAACTTTATTCCAGATATAGTTAATGACAGTATAAATAGCCATTGGTCTTAATTCATCTTCTAAATCTCTTACACTGAAAACAATTAATTGGTTATCAACATCCACATTAGTTGGGTAGTTTAATAACCCAGCAAATGTACCATTAGTATATTTATCTAATTTCTGAGCCAGCTCGTCTCCACCTTCCATGCTACGTAAAACATCTTGTAAATCTGACATCAAAGGAAACTCAACTTTAGAATTATTTAAATCAGTGTCTGGTGTAATATCTTTTTTAGCATAAGTTTCAAGTAAGGCTCTATCTAAAACAGAATCTTCTACATGTGAAACTTTTCCAATCATAATACGTAACAACCCTTTTAATGTAATTACAGCTGAACGAATAATATCACCTGTACTTGCAGATTCACCATCTTCTGGTTTTGGTAAATCAAATGGATTAATTTTTGAATCTGAGTTTAAAGATATATTTACATAAGTACCGCCAACTGCATCTGATAAATATTGATATTCTCTTTCTGGATCAATCACCATTACATCAGTACCAATCATCATACTACGTAAAATTTCCAATTTAATAGCATAACTCTTGCCAGCGCCAGCTGTAGCGAAAACAACTGAATTGGCATTCATTAAAGAAAACCTATCAAACAATACTAATGAATTATTATGCCTATTAATTCCATAAAGAACTCCTGAATCTGAACTTAATTCACTAGAAACAAATGGAAAAGATGATGCACAAGGAGATGTTTGCATATTAAACCCAACTGCAATCTGATCTGTAGCTTGAGGTAGTGTTGAATTAAAGCCTTGTTCTGCCTGCCATAAAGCACGACGAGTATACACCATTCGTGTTCCAATCAATGATTCTATCTTTTCTGTTAAAAGATCTAAATCTTTACGACTATCAGCATACATTGTGACATATAGACCAAAATGGAAAAAATGTTCTACACCACGAGTTAAATCATCACGTAATTGTTCAATATCTCTCAAAGCTGTTTCTGTTTGTGGATCACGAGGAGCTCCTTTTTCTGCATCTCCAGATAATTGAGCTTCTAAAATACCTACCTTATTTCTTAACTGTTTTAAGATTATCTTTACATCCATTGGATAAAAATACATACTAATATCCAAAGTGGCTGAAAAATCTACTACAGGCTCAAACCAACCTACATCTATATATCTAGGATATGTAGTTACAAAGATAGTTCTAACCCACTTACTACCTACTCTCAAATGATCTGGTGTAACTTTTATGGCTGAAGGAGCAATTAAATCAATAACCGAAGTAGAACCTTCGCGATAGGCTTTTTCAGCTTGAAGTATCTCTTTTTCGCTCTCTTCTTTTTTAACCTCTGCTTGCATTTCTTCTTGTTGTGTTACTTCAAGTGGAGCATCTTTAATTTTTTGTTCTTTTTTCTTTTTTCCAAACATATTTTATTCATCTACTTGTACATTATCTAAATCTGTTAATTTTTGTTGATTATATATCTCTAAATTGTATGTGTTATAGAAAAGTTCAACTAAACTTTGTGTATCAAGTTCAACTGCTGAAACCCCCATACCCTGTAAACTTCCTGCAACTCTATCAATTCTTTTCTGAATCTTCTTCCTATACTCTTGAAATATTTTATCTCGCATACGGATAGCTGTAATTGGTGCAAAAGCTTTGCCTAAACGTGCAAAGAAATTTTCCTTTTCTTCACCACCAGGAGTATATGGGACTACAATATAGAAACGTTTTGACATGATCTCACCAAGTTCTACTAATTCATTAACATATTGAATATATTCTGCTGTTTGCATTCTCAAAAGTTCATTAGTTTGAGCTTGTTCTTTTTTACGAATTTCCTCTAAATATTTATCAATATTCAATTTTCTTGATTGAATAACAATCTGTAAAGGAAAATCTAAAAAATTCAAAAAGCTCACATACTCTCCAATAATAGCTTCTTGTTCTTCTGTTGATTTTAAAGAAAAATTTACTGAAGATGCTAAAAGAATAACTCTAATAGAACCATCTTTCATAATCAAAGTGTTTTCTTTAATTTCAGCAATTTCTAAATGCTTTTGAGTCGAAGCCATTCTGCGCTTCCTCTGAATTGTTTTACTGTTCTTCATAATATTTAATCTCCTTTATACATTCCACCTGTATCAACAATTAAAGATAATTCTGCTAATCTAGAAGATGTTAATTTTTCTTTTTTAACTTTTGGTTTTATTTTTACTTTACTAGCTAAACGATCCTTTTCAATCTCCATTTTTAATTCATCCATCGACACATCCTTATTCCAAACCCTTAATTGCGGTTTTTTAAATGTTGACTGAATTACGTTTAATAGAAATATATGGAAAGGTTGACCATTAATTTTAACAAAAGCAATTACTAAACCTGGGATGCCAAAAAATATTAGAGATAACAGGAAAATAGCTGATATACCCGCCATACCAAAAAGTATAACCTCAGTTACTACAACAATCATAGTAATTATGAACTGTCTTACTGTTACAGGTCCAAAGATCTTATTCTCTTCCTCAATAAATTGTGGCACTACAAAACGTTGTCCCATATTAATAGTTTAATTGCTCATTTAAATCTGCTATTGAATTAAATTCATCTATAGAAATTTTACCATTTTTATCTACAGCTTCTTCAATTGAAGCACTATTAGATAAACTTTCTTCTCCAACTTTAACATATTCTTTGTATACAGCTGAATTTTTCCAAGCTGATATACCTTGATTCTTCTTATCTATGGATTCTTCTTCTAATAGATTAATCTTTTCATATATCTTATTAACCCGTTCCTTGGCATTTGAACCGAAACTCCTAAATTCTTCTAGGGTAAGGTTTAATAATTCCTCTGTTGGACCTTGGGTCTTCTTTTGTTGTGTACTAAAAGCAGGTTGTTGTGCTGGCCTACTAATTTTAACATGTTTTACAGGTTCTTGCTGTTTTTGCTGTGGAGAAACTATTTCTTGGACTTTTGGTGCCTTATTTTTATCCATTGTTGATAAAATGTCTTGAACTACTTCTTCTTGTTTCTCAACTTGTTTTTCAACAATTACAACTTCATCCTTTTTCTCAGAAACTTTACTTGTCTCTGGTTTTGGTGTTTCTTCTTTTTTTACTTCTTCAACTTTTTTTAATTCTTTTATTTTATCTAAAGTTAACCCTTCAAAAAATATCTTTTTGTTTTTAAGATCTTTAATAAACTTCCTAACCTCTTCTCTTTCAAATCCAAACCCACCTTTTCCAGATTCACGTACTAAAATTTCTCCTACTTCCAATTCTGTTCTAACGCCTCTTAAATATGATACTAAAATCTTTTCAAATTTTGATTGTTGATCAACAGGTAAATCTCTAGGGATCATTTTCATAAATCTTTGTGCTTCATTCTTTAACATCTCTTCTTTTTTTTGTCGAACATCTTCATTGCCTTTGTTTTTAAATTTAGCAACTTCTTCTTCATCCGAAACATTAAAATAGAAAGAAGGAACTTTTGATTCTTGTTTTGGGGGTTCTTTTTGAACCACAGGTTCTACAGGCTTTACTGGTTGTTTAATTTCTTCTTTTTTTTCTACTACAGGCTGTGCCGGTTTAACTGGCTCTATATCATCTTGTTTTTTTACAATAGGTTTTTGTGGAAGTTTCTGTTTTTGATCATCATTTAAACTAACGGTTTTAAATTGACCGCCCTTGTCCTTAATTAATATTTTGTTATTATCTGACAACATATTTAGAGACCTTTCCACATAAATTTATTTAATTCTTCATCCCCATACGCTATATCTAAAAATTCTTGCTCCCCTGCTTTAATCGCTAGGGACCCTAGACTTTCTCCAATCATTGCTGATTTATCTTCATCGAATTTTAATTTCTTTTCTAAAATTAAACGAATGAATAAAATGACATACTTTTCACTAACTTTGTTCTGTTCAAATTCTTTGATTTCTTCTGGACCTTTCTTACTTAAAAAACTATTTAAAAAATCTTCATATCTTTTGTCTCCAATAAAAAACTTCTTAACTCCTGTTTGAAAGACAATCATTAACATCCCTATTACTTTAATCTCATCATTAGCATTAATCGATTGATAAAATATATTTTTAAATTCTTTTACATCCTGATCCATTTTAGAACTAAATTCCTCTGCTATTCTACCTGCATTTTGAAAAAGAGATGAATTAATATATTGTTCATATTCCATTTCTAATTTTGATTTTTGTTCTGTTTGTTCCGTGTTTTCATTTAATACTCTAGATTGTACTGGCGTTCCAACTTCACTTGATTTTAAAAATTCAGTGTCTTTAAAAACATCCTTATTATCATTAATATATCTCTCTGTTTCCTCAAACTCAATTTGCATTTCCTTTGGAGTTAGATATAAAGGGATATCTTCTAAATCTCCTTGCGTAATTTCATCAAATTCTGCTTTTTCTGGAAAATCATCTTCAATTAAATCTTTTAAATCGTCATGATATTTCTCTAAACCTTTTTGATAAGACTTTTTGGCTTGATCTGTTTTGAAAAACTCAATACGAACATCTGATTCTGACATTGAACCTTTTTTCAATACTACTCTAAGCATCTCTAAAGCTTTCTTTAGTTCTTCGTAAACGTATAAGTTGTATACACTTATTTTCATAAAAATAATATTTTAAGCTCTGCTTTTTTTAAACTCCTCGGCTGATTTCGTTATATCATCTTCAAATTTATCATCTTCTGTTCTTGGAGAAGTTGGTTCTGATTCTTTTGAAGTGGTTTCACTAGAACCACTCGCAGAAGATTTAGATTTATTGGCTTTATTGTCTGTACTTTTTTTTGAAGTATTACTCCCTTTTCCTCCTTCTGACATTTCTTCGTTAAGCACTCTTGTATAAACTTCATCATAAACTTTTTTATCATCCCAATCAGGATTCTCTTTTTTAACATCTTTAGTATGTTTTGCTATCTTTTTGGCTCTTGAATCAGAAGCTTTAGCCAAACCATGCTTATCTGACACCTCTGAAATAAAAGTAGAACGACGCATCAATGGGTTCATCCCACCTTTCATTTTCATCTTAGCTTTCTTTGTTAGATCTTTATCATCCATTTCAATACCTTTTTCTTCGTTATACTTTTTAATTTTTTCCTTTTGTTTATCTAATTTTTTAGTATAACTTGTCTGAATTGGATTTTTATTATATTCAGCCTCTGTTTTTGCGTTTAATTCTTCATCAGATAAACCAGGATTTGCTGACTTCAAACCACTCTTAATACTTGCTTTCTTGGCCTTAACATCTTTAACATTAGGTTTAGTTAGTTTGTCTTGATGCTTTTTATTTAAATATTCAAAAGTTTCATCACTAGCCCCAAATTTCTTAAGCCGATTATGTCTCTTTGCAACCTTATCCCCTCTTGCCTTATTAATCCTATCTTGTGCAACTCTGCCAAGCATGCTATTCGGGGCAATAGTTGCCGTAGCTTTTCTTAAAACCTTTGTTGTCCCAAAACCTGTCTTAGCAGCGCCTATAGTTTTCTTCTTCCCGTAAGCCAAGCTATCTGTTCCAAACTTTTTCATCTTCCCGAGAGCGCTGCCTGCGAATTTAGAACCAGCTACACCTGTTTGACCTGCTATATACAAAGCAGCAATCATTAAACCAGCAGTAACTAAATAGTCAACCATATTCTGCGTACCTGATACCTTGTTTGCAAAAGCAGTCCAATCGCTACTGTTCTGAGCGGTACCTTTAGAAGCAGCGCTTTGTAAACTTAGATTAATAACTCTTTTTTCTTCTGTCATTTCTGAAATAACAGCTAATGAAAGCCATAACATAAAAGCAATCATTGGACCAGCAATTAACCACTTAACCAAGGTGTCTCTCCATTTACTGGCATAACTACTTACTTGACTTGGTAAAATAGTGGAAAGAAACGCAATTGGTGAAAACATGACCAAAAACCATAAAATTAAAATCCTGGCCATAAGCATAATTGCCATTGAAAGAACAATTACAAAAGCAACACCAACCATTAAAGCTCCTAAAACAACTGCTCCAAGGATTGACCATTCATTAACATCTAAACCCGCACCTGAACCAACTGCCCCACCAGTTGCTGTTTCCCGAAAAGCTAATAAATCATGAATACCAAACCCATAAGTTAAATTCCCAGCTGCTGCACTTTGAAAAGCCCTTACAAATTCCATCATAAATACTTGGCTGACACTGATAGCAAGACCTGTTAAAAATTTTGAAAAATTAATTAAAAGTGCTGCAACAAGAATCTTAACCATTATACTACTAAACTGATATGCACTTCTTTTAAATATTGTTGCAAAAGCCATTGCTAATACAGCAAAAACAAGAGCAATATTTCCTAAATCACGAACAACCACCCAACCCTTTTCCACTATTGGTGCATTTAAAAAGTCACCATAATTAGCAATCTTTATTAAAATATCTATTGCTTTTAATAACAAATTACCCACCACATTAATAAAAGCAACAAAAAGCCAACTCAATAAACTGGTTAAACCAGAAGCTAAGAAACCCATAGTTTCAGCTAAAGCAGGCCTGGCAACTATCACAGCCAAAAAAACCACAAATATTCCTATAACATATGGTAAATATTTTCTGCTTTTTAATTTTTGTAAAATATTTTTCATTACTCTATAATTATTTTCCCATTAAAAAATTCCCATACCCCTGTACTTATTGGGCATAAATCATTTGTATTTTTATCACCACCATTACACATTTCCCAATTATCTTGAACTTGAATTCGAGGTGTAAATTCGCACTCACTAGCATCTTCACATGAATATGTATGTAACATTATATGAGGATTTTTTGGATCAAGGCGAGGAGCAATGCGTAAATTCGATATCGCACTTTGCTTTCCATCACCCCAATCTACCCTATATGATGTCATTGGTAATTGATTCTCATCTATATCTACATTAAATCTCAAAACAATACTAGCCGTGCCTTTAAACACCAATATCTCTTTATTTTTATCTAAATCTAAACTTGTTTTTTGGTTGTTAACTGTAATATTAAATACCTTAGGAAAGACACCAAACTCTGCTCTCTTGTCCCAACAATGACTGTCTGAGATACTATCGTTATATTTACATTGATTTACATACTTTTTATCTTCATTATTCCACCACCAGACTCCTAATGCCCTAACAAACAATCCAGACAAATTTTCAATACCCTTTTCCCAACCACCAACTAACTGATCCTGTTGATCTTCTGTTAAATTAATCCCAACACATAAACCTTCTGGATAACCACAATCATAACTACTTTTGCACTCTTGGCCCAACTTTTCGCTACTACCGGCCACACATTGTGTTTTACCAATAATTCCTTTTGAAGAACAAATACCTGGAATTTCGCATCTTAAATCACTTGGTCCAGCTACACCAGATTCACATTTACCCCAATCTACCATGCAAGCTCCGTTTATTGCATCGCTTAAATCACCGGTAAATCTATCATTGGCACCTCCATTACCATAAATTCTATCATTCAAATTCGGATCTAAAATATGACAATCATCTATTATTTCACACAAAGCATACTCTCCTGTATCATTCGAACTTATAAGATTATTTTCTGGATCACAATCATAATTACTACTACAAGCTTCGCCAATCATAGAATAATGTCCTCTTGAACAAATTGTAAAATCTTTTAATCTTTGATTTGAAGCACAATATTTATTAGAAGAAATTCCTGTACAACTACCTGTTTGGGTTGTATCATAACATTCCATACCTGGTATTGTAGGATCAGTTGGGCTACATAATTCTCCATCATGCACTCCTCCTATACATTCTTCTCTTGCATCACTATCATCATAACAATGATCTTTTTTTGATTTTAAAACACTTCCGTTTGTACAAATATAATCATCTGAAACACCTTCACTTCCATCAGCCTTTAAAGCACAAGTACCTGAATCTAATGTACAATCAATTGAATCACCACAAGCTTCACCGACCTTACCAACAATACAAGTTTTTTCTGTAACACCGGTCCCGGATCCTCCTACTGAATATGGAGAACCTGCTCTTACTTGATAAGGTTTTTGAAGACCAACCATAGTGTCCGGTGGCATAACATATAATGGGGTTTGCCATGTTTCTGGTTGGTTTGGAAAAATATTTTCTTCTTCGTTGGCTGGCGGTACAACTGCTCCATAAGGTTTATAATCTTGATTATATATATAACTTAAAGGATTATTGTTTATCCATGCATTCTTTTTAGTATTTTGAGAAAAAGCATAATTTTTACCAAACGGATCTACTACTTGAGCTATAACATCACATCGCTCACCAAGAGTAGTAATAAGTATACTGCCAAAACGTGCTTCGCCGTCTCCTGTTGCTTCATCAGCCCTTACTTCAATACCTGTCAACTTATCTACTGAATTAAACACAAGTCTTGCAGACATTACATTACAATCATTTTCTCTTCCTTCTCCACTACATCTTATTGCAACATATGGGTTCATTTGACTTTTTTTACCACCAGAACTACATTTACCACCGATCAAAGAGTCGGTCCAATGTTCTTTGTTTTTATAATCAAATATTAAAGCCCCATTATTAGTTTCTCCTCCACCCCTAGGTAATGAGGATGTATCTTTTCCTCCTTTGTCAGTCAAGGCTGTAACACTACTACACCTGTTACCTCTATCATAAAAAATATCCACACCTGTTATTTTAACTTGAATTATTTCATCTTTATAAATATCCTGCACGTCAACTGGAATAGACCAAGTTTTGTGACCAGGATTATCAAACACTTTTTTATATCCTATACCGCTAATTGTTCTATCATAATATGGATAACCACCTTTTGATTGTAAACAAAAATATAAAGGTGAACGATCGTAGTAGCCAGAAATTGGATCTGAACCAAAAACCTCTGATTCACCAGTCAAAATATCAACTGGATACCAATTTAAACACATATTTTCATCTATTGGATCTGGTTCCACACAATAACCTTTCCATCCTTGATATTGTTTACCGTCCTTCATGCTTGTGTAGTCACAATCAGGTGCATCAACTTCTGGGTATAACCGACAGCTACGAGTGACATATAAATTATCTATATCTTCTACTGCGTTTTGTACATTTAAAACGGGTTTTAAAGATACATTATCTATATAGAAAGATTTTTTAAATTCTTCAAAACTCTTTGTCCAATCATGAGATTGAGTAAAGATTAATTCTGCGTTTTGACCTTGAGTAAAATTTTTACCCAAAGGTACAGTAATTTTTTGAAACCCTTTACCAACCAAAAAAGGAATATCACCATTAAGTGGTTCATTGCTATTAATATTTGTATATTGACCTGTGCCTTCTAAATCCAACTGCACAAAAACCTCTTTACTTTCACTACTTGATCTAATATCAAAAGATAATACATGATCATTTCCAGCTGGAATATAAACAGGGATTTTTGCACCAGCATAAAGAACACCTGTTTTCCCAAGAGCATTTTTTTCATCAGTTGCAATCTGTAAAATATGATTACCTGTTTGATAAATATCCTCAATTACACTTACAAACCCAAACGCATTATTTTCCCACGGCCAGCTATCTCCTAATTCAAAATTATTATTTGGGATGCTTATATTTTCACCCCTCTGACGCATTGTTGCATAGTGTTTATATCCTTCAAAAGAAACATCTCCTCCCCAACTCATGCCAACCTTAGAATAACCAGATAAATTTTTAAATTTATTTTCTTGTTCTAAAACTTTATCTACATCAACTATTGATGGACTATTAAAAGTCTGGTTACCACCAACTACTCCCAACTCTCCTAAATTAACTGATGATAAACAATTACCATTACTGTCTAATCTATTACATAAACCTATATCAAAGCACAAATTTTCTGTCTTATTTCTGCTATTTTTCACTTGTACAGCAGAATTACAATAAAGCCAACTACCACAAATCCTATCTCTTTCAACTTTCAATACAATATTTCCTTTTTTATTACTGATGTCAATTGGTGTAGTAAAAGTAATTTCTTTTTCATTACTACTATCATCATCTGTAGCTTTAACTCTTAAAGTATATTCTTTATCATTTTCAAGATTGCCCAAATTAAATCTATGTACATTTGTATCAATAGGTGTTCCCGAAACCGTTTCCTTATTACTCACCTTAGTTAAGCTCACAATCTCCCCCCTTGCCTTGCCATCATTAATTCCACCAATAGTCATGAAAAAGACATCTGCATCACCATTTGTATAAGGAGTAACAACTAAATTCTTTATTTTTAAATCCGCAGTGTCAACACTACAATCAAAATTACCTACAACAGTAGCAAACTCTGACTGTACATCTAAAGAGCTACTTTTTATAGTGTATTGTCCTGTTCCGCTAATATTTTTAATTGTTAAATTGTGTTTTGTCTTAAAATCATTACTATCAACAGATTGATCCTCTATAGTAACTGATGATTTTGCTTTAAGATTTGTTGTCCAAGAAAAAGTTAAATCGTTGCTGTCGATTGATTTAACATATTTACAAACATAATTTAGATCTGAAATTGAAAGTTTGTCTTTATGTGGTGATTGTTTTGTTATTTTATACGAACCTTTACCACCAGTAATACTTTCCTGAGTTCCTTGACCATCATCTTTGACAATCATTAAATTTTCTAAAATCATCTCTGTTTTTGCTGTTTCCATTGATGAAAAAACCCGCAAACTTACTATTTTGGCTTGTCCATTCAGACCCATACCATTATTAAGTTCATTACCATCTGTTGGATTTCCATTCCCATAAGTCCCGCGGACTAAAGTATATTTACCATTATCTGTATCGTTTATCTCAGATCCAACAACCTGAAAATCCGGAGAATCAATAATTTCAATCTTTAATACATCTGGGTCATAATTAATTACTGTTCCAACAGCGACAATATCTTGGTTTACATCTATCATTAAATCAATGACTTCTGTACTACCTAATAAAAAACTTTTAGCAGAAGGGTTAAAATATATATTACCCTCACCTATTTCTATACTAAAAGATGCATTATTTAGAGATGGAATAAAACTATTACCTACCTCACCACTAAATAACTGATTTCCATAATTGCTAAAATTTAATTTAAATATGTTGAAAGAACTCGGACTAGGAACAGTAACTTGGATATCTAAAAAATGTAATTTATCGCCTTTTGCTTCTATACTTTGCAAATTATTTTTTGTCTTTGCAATTATTGTATTAGCTGTTAAATCAACTACTGGATCACCACCAACATATGATTTAATACCAGCTGGATAACTAGCTGTAATATTAACAGCTTCTTCATTATCATTAAATATATCAGTATAATCTATTTGCATTTCTATTCCATTAATAAAATCATTATCTTCATCATGAACATAAACATTAATTGTATATGTACTACCTTGTTGCCAGGTGTCAGAATTAGGTGAAAAATAGTATCTTTTTCCCGATGCTAAAGCAAAATATATTATCAAAGCAGTCACAATAACAGTAGCTAACAAACCTAAAACTAACCAAAGTTTCTTTTTTGGTGTTAAAGCACTAAGTCCAACCTTTAATTTTGAAGGTTGTTTTTGTGGGACCAAATTAGGTCTCAAAGGATAATTTTGTTGATTGTTATCATCCATGAACTACTTATTTTATTTCTAAATTTAAATTTTCAAATTCAGTCTTCATTACTGTACCATTACCATCATCTAACACCATACTGGATACATCACAAATATCAGCTTCTCTGCAAATTCTTCCAAAAGATATTTCTGTTGTGCCTGATGTAAGAACCCTAAACTTCAAAGTTCCTAAAATACCTTCTGAACCATTAAAACCATCATCTGTATCTAAATAGTCTGTATCACCTGGTGTACCACGCACAATCTCAACCATATTTCCTTCTAATAAATTAAATACTCCCATGTTTAAAACAGAATCTTCAATGTCTGCCATATTATCTCTACCAATAAATTCTAATTTCTGATCATCAAATTCTATTATGGCCATAGCTAAAACAATATTTGATTCTTGGGTATCCATTAAAATATCTACTTCAATTTCATCATCAACTTTAATTTCTTTGTCTACTGTACTCAACCACATTTTTCCATTTCTAGTTGGTATTACTTTTTTAACAACATCATCTTCATCTTTTTGAATATCTTGTTTTATAGTGTCTGGGTTTAATAATTCTAATTTAACATCAAGATCATTTTTTATAACAAAAATTACAAAAAATATTAAAGCCACAACAATGACCACCAAAGCAGTTAGTATTGCAATCTTCATCTTGTTTTTATTAACAAGATTTTGTTGATCAGGTAAATTTATTTTTTTTTCTTCCATATATTTTAGATCAAAATAATAACTTTTCTTATCTAGATAAAGTTTCGCTGGTATTAACAAACTCAACACACCCATTATTTGGATCTGCTCCATTACACGATTCATCTATATTTTTATACCAATAATAGTTGCAGGCTGAGCTACCACCACTTCCTCCATAAATTCTTGATGCTCCTGAGGTTTGATAAGGCAAAAGATCAATATCACAATATTTTGGTTCGAATGGGTCCTGATATTCTTCACAACCACTATCACTTTGTAGACATGCACCAACCCAACTTGTACAAATCCCATCCACTTTCTGATCAAAAGTATAATAATCAAGGCACTCACTATCATCTGTACAAATGTTGTTACCACCAGGATCTGAATCATTTTTTCGACCACCTAAACAATGTTTTTCTGAATTTCTTTGTGCACCAATTATATCAACTGTTTCTTTTATACATGTACCACTTACACCAGCTACTACACAATCTACATTACTAGTACATGTACTTGTTAAAGCATTACTACAAACACCCTCTTCTGTTCTTGGACAATAGACATGATCTTCTCCAACTACCCACCATTCTCCATCATTAAATTCACACTTTCTGTTCCGTGGATCTTTATATCGATAAGGTGAACCATTTTCTTCATCATCTACAAATTCCAAACACCTATCGTCTTTTTCTGTACACTTATCTCCATCTTTAACAATTATATATTTATCTACAAAATTGAACAAAGAAGCGTTTTCTGGATAAAATTTGTCACTAGAAACTTTTCCTAATCTTGTACAGCCAATATCTGTACAAATCTTATCTTCATCATATACATAATATTGCCATTCCTTGTTTCCACTATCATCCAATCCAATCATGGCTTCACAACCAACTACGTCTTCTAAACATAAATTAGAAAAATTTTGTAAAGTCCATTGTTTGCCAAGATTATCTACAAAAGCATCACACCAAGAAATATTTAAACCATCGCATGATTGGTCATGCTCCCAACTATCTTTAATAACCAAAGTGTTATTAATTCTTTTTATAACTATGTAATCAATATATGTATTTGTAGGTCTAATAATTAATTTAGGATCTGAATATTCTCCTTCAGGTAATGCATCTTCGAAAATTACTGTATTAAGTTTCCAAGTACTTTCTAATAACAATTCTTTACTTTTTATAAAACCACCATTATCACTACTTAAAGAAAGTTCTATACCACCATTACCTTTAGCAACAAACGTTATTGAATATGAATCTCCCTCAACCAAGCTTCCGCTAGGTAAAAGATATTCTGTTGCTTGTGTAATTTTCATAGAATGCCCAGCACGTTTAACTGATTCTCTGCTAATCTCTGGTACACTCTTATCACTATATATCCAACCATCCGCATTATTGTCTTCAAAATCATCATCTAAAACTACTTCATAGTTATAGCTTGAATTATCTCTATACGCTCGACACCCAGCATTACTAGAACTACAAGTTGTTGAGTAACTTGGAGTTCCATGATATGTCTCTCCATCCAAAGTTCTTCTAAATGGATGACAATCATCTATACCAAAAATAACTGAATCAAATTTAACTGGATAATATACTTGATCCTCTGGATTATAAAATTCACGACAATCAACTGTTTTGTCTTCAATGTCACAACTTTCACCCTCAGGTCTATTACCAGCTGTTTTAAGTTCCCATTTCTTTAATTGATAACCTTCTGTATCAGAACCTTCCCAAGTATAGAAAGTCTCAACAGTTGCATCATCTGGATCAGCACATAAACGTAAATATGAATAATATTCTATCCCATCACCTCCTTGAGCAACTTCGTCTAGATTAGTAAACTCATCACAGCCTGGTTGAGAACATTTTTTGGCTGTTGAAGCAATAAACCATTCTGGATCTGGAGTTTTTTCAAACTGAGTAATTTGTTGTGTATATCCTCTAAATCCACTACACACTCCTGGACATTCATCATTCCATGAAATATTAGCTGTATCATCCGAACAATTTGAACCTCCATTAGGACATTCCCTTGGTGTAATTACTGCTGATACGGCAGGTGCATTTAAAGATATTGGAGTATATAGTCGACAACTAACATCACTATCACTACATTGAGTTGCAAAATCTTCACAAAATTGATTACCACTCTGAACACAAATATTAAAATCATTTCGCCAATACTTTCCTGCAGTAGTACAAGTATCATTATCTGTATATTGATCTAATAATGTAGTATACCCATCACAGCTATATTTATCTTCTGAATATTTTGGAGCTATTTTTAATGCAATATCATATTCTAAATATTCTGATGGATCATCTTTAACTGCTTCTGTTGCTTCTTCTTTAGTTAAAGGAGTTGTTTGATCGTTATGTAAAACTCTCTTAAATTGAGTACATCCTTGTTCAGATGCATCACACGTTTCATTGCTACTATAGTATTTAATAATTGCATCTGGATATGTTGTTAAATCATCACATTTCCATTCCTCGTTTTCAGGATCTAATATATCACAATATGCAGAACAATTAACTGTATCACAAGATGTTAAGGTGTTTTCTAAATATGTTACTTTCCCCTTATCAGTATTAAATGTTTGACATGTATTGTAATATGGATAACATTGATCACCCTTTAATCTCCAAATTGGTTTTTCTTCTACACAGTAACCATAAAAATCACAACTTCTACCATCAGAGCTTTCAATAATACAACTTCTTTCATCAGCACAATATGTTCTTCTTGTTAAATACACTAAAATATCTTCTTTAGCACAATCTTTAATTTCTTCACCTGATCTACATTGTATTTGTTCATCAATAATATCTGGTCCTGGTCCTTCACGATAACAAATTGTTTCTGGAGCTTTTAATTGCCAACCTGGATCAACTAGTTTATAGAAAGGAGAATCTGGATTGTTATAGTTATCTAATAAATAATTTAAACTTAAAACACCACCTTGACCATTCGATTGAGTCTCAGCAACTTCTTCTTTTCCAAAATCTCTGATGTACTGAGCTGCTAATTCCCAACCAACCGGAACTACCCTATATTTTCTTAAAACCAATATAGAACGATAAGGAATACCATCTCTATAACTTGGTTCAGTCTGACCATCTAAAAAACCAAAAGGTCTATTGCCTTTTATCATCCCCTGTTTAACTGCTTGCTCAACAGTCATTCTTTGTTCAATTGCTGTAGCAAAATTATTATCAATAATTCCACAAAACTGCTCGCTTCCAAAATCTGGATCTGTACTACAATCACTAGAAAGCATTGTTGTTATTCCAACCGATCCACCACTTGCATAATTTGGTTTCCCTAGGTCAGCATAAAAATCTCTCGCTGCTTGTTGTGGTGTTAAACCTGACCCAACATCAGTAAATTGTAAACCACCAAATCCACCTTTATTTTTTCCTAAATCATTCAAGGTATACATACCTCTTTTAATCCATTTATTCATTAATTTATTAGCCAATGTGTTTGTAAAAATACCCACAGCATCTGCCCATACTTCTCCCGTATATGTAGATTCTTTTTTGGCACGTTCCTCAATGGTTTGTTGTGCGGTTTTACTGATCATTATAGCTGGTGTTTTTACATTTTCACCTATTAAATCTGTTACGGCCTTAAAACCATCTGCGTCTTGTCTTTCTTTAACAGCCTTTTCTGCTGCATTATTTATTGTGTCATCTAAACCAGTTCTCAAAGTTAACCATATTCCAATATCAGATTGTTTTGGTTGCAAAGAAGCAGAAAAATTTCTTAAAAAATTTGGATCATTAATTTCTGTTTCCCAATTTTCTTTCATCTCTGTCCAACTACATTTAGGCTGTCTGTATGAACTTGTTTTAGATTGAGTAATTGAATATTGAATGGTTAAACGTGTAGATAAGCTCTTTGGTGTACAAACATTTACTCCTGTTTTGCCTTTAATAACACAATAATTTTTGCCTGTAGTCGCAGAGTCTAAAAGATATTGTTGATCTTCCATATCTAATTCATCAAAAACATCGTCATAATCCATATACTCTTGTGCTCCTGCGTCAGTACAATCGCTATCTCTTTTACATTTTGTAGTTTTGTCCACACTACAATATCCTTCTGCTTTTGTGTTAAAAACATCATACATAAACATGCCCATAGCTTCATCGCCTACATTTTCAAGATATTTCCCCCAACCTTCTGTTATGAACATTGGTTTTTGCCCTTTGTCTCCAGATGCAAGATAAACAGCAGTATCTTCAGCTATCTTGGAGAGAAAATAGCTTAAACCATTCTTGTATGCGATAGCACCAGCTTTACCTAATACTTTCTCAACCCACACAGCCACCTTATTAGTAACATCAATCCCAACCTTAACTGGCCAAAAGATTGTACCACTATCTAAAAATGCCTGACCTTTTGTTGGATACAACAAAAGAGGGATAGCCAGTATAACTATCATTGCAAATAGGATTATTATTGTAATTAACTTCCTTTTCATAAATATTTAAATATATCTATTTTGTTTGTAATAACTCATTAAACATCTGCATCAATTCTTCATCATCAATCTGACTTATATCCTCTTCAGTCAATGCTCCTGATTCAATAAGTAATTCTCTTACTTGTTCTGGTGTAAATTTCTGAAGTTCAGAAATCATTTCTGGAGTTAAATCTGTATCAGCGACTCCTGGATCTGCTGGAGCTAAATCTCCTGATGGTTCTTCTGTCTCCTGTATATCTGTACCACTACAATTCACTCCCATTGGACAAAGTGGATCGTGCCCATTATCAATCTCTTGTCTATCTGTAAAACCATCAGAGTCTGTGTCTGCTAGATATGGCGAAGTTCCATAAATATATTCTTCATCATAATCTGATACTTCATCTTCATCTGTATCTCTATTTTGCATTTCAACAATTTTTTCCCAAGCTTCCATTTGAGTTTCTTCTACATCATCAGTTGCATTATATTTCTCAAATGGTCCATGAATATCACGACTTATACTTGAAAACCCAAAGATTAAAGTTCCGACCCCTAAAAACAAAAACAAACCAAAAATTAACTTGGTTGTCTTGTTATTTCCTGGCCTTTTTTCTTGCAAACTAAAATCCTGTCCCTGCGGCATATCTTCTGAAAAGTGTTTCTCTTGATAATCATCATGGGGATTTTTTATCATAAAAAACTTATACACAATTAATGTGTATCTTTATTATATATATATGAATTATATCACAAAATTACATAAAAACCCAAAAACATATTTATGTTAATTTGGCAACTAATTTTTTCCAATCCTCTACTCCTAAATTTTGTGCTCGGATCTTAATATTTAATCCAATATCTTTTAAAATCTTTTCAATTTCACTTCCTGGAACATGCAATCCATTAGATAAATTATTCTTTAACATTTTGCGTTTGGCGCTAAAACCAACCTTTACAGTTCTAAAAAACTTTTTCTCATCAACATCAGTCTTTTGCTTTTTGATTTTTAATTTAATAACAGCAGAATCAACATCAGGCTCTGGATAAAAATTACTTCTATTTACCCAATCTACTGGCTCAATATCTGCATAAAATTGACACATAACAGCTAAAATAGACATATCTCCTGGTTTAGACAGAATTCGCTCAGCAACTTCTTTTTGTACCATTAGAACCATTATTTCAGGCTTATTCTTAATTTCACTCAAAAATCTCCATAAAACCATTGATGTTATTTGGTATGGTAAATTAGAAACTACCTTATATTCATTAAAATCAATAATTGTGTTTAATATATCATCATTAACAGCTTGTATATTTTCTTTAAATACTGTTTTTAGCCTTGAATACAGCCTTTTATCCTTTTCTACAACCATTAAATTCCTTACATGTTTTAATAACTGTTCCGTAAGAACTCCAAATCCAGGCCCTATTTCCAAAACATTGTCTTTTTTAGATAACCCTGCTGCTTCAACTATCTTATCTAATACATTTCTATTAATTAAAAAATTCTGACCTAATTTTTTACTAGGCCGAATATCTAAATCTTTACAAAGATTCTTAATTGTATCGATATTTGTTAAATCCATATGATTTGCTTATTTAAATGTATTTTAATATACTTAACTAAATTATATCAAACAAAAGGCATAAAATGAAAAAAGTATAATTAAAAATTATACTAAACCAATAGAAAGCAGAAAAACATATATGTTCAATCTATCAAAAATTAAAAATATTATGGTTTTTGGTGCACATCCAGATGATGAAATAATTGGTCTGGGTGCAACTATTCATAATCTATCTTCTCAAAAAAAAGAAATAAATGTAATAACATTTACTGGTGGTGGAACAGCAGCAAACTCTGCTAAGGAAATTTATTCCATGATTAAAACTCGTAAAAATGAAATGAAAAAAACTAATAAAATTTTAGGAATAACGAATAGAGAACTTTTACAAATACCTTCACAAGAAGTTTATGCTGCTGTATACGGAAACCTCAAAATTGTTGATCAGTATGGAATCTCAGATAATAGAAAAATTTCATTACACCATATGCTAATTTTTTTAATACGGAAATATAAACCACAAATATTATTCACTCATTCTCCTGACAACCATCGAGATCATTGTGGTATATCAGATGTAACACCTCAGGCTGTATTCCAGGCTTCTGAATTAATACTTAAAAACCTTGGGGAACCGTACAAAGTCCCTCTTGTTCTTAATTACAGCATTGAAACAGAATTAGAAAAGAACTATACACCTAATTTTTTTATTGAAGTTTCAAAAAATAATATGGCTGCCAAAACAAAGGCTATGGCTACTCAAATATCACAAACAAGACATGAGTATCTTACACGATTTAATGAAATAATTAATAGCCGAGCACAATTATGCGGTGCTAAAATGTTTGGTGCAGGAAAATATGCTGAATCATTCTATATTAATAATTCTATTAATATATCTTTAATTAAATAACAATTTCTCCCTGCCTTATTATCTTAATTTCTTCTCCTTCGACTAAAATAATAGTTGAGGGTTTTTCTTTTTCCAACTTTCCAGCATCTAAAATTAGATCTGGCTTACTCTCTATATTTTCAAACTGTTTAACTACTGATTCAATATCATAACATTCAGGTTCTCCAGAAATATTAGCTGAAGTTGAAACAATTAAACCATCTAAACTGTTTGCTAAGTTCCTAGCTAATTCATCTGAAGAAACTCTAACAGCAATATCACTTCCCTGCTTATTCAATCCCTTCAATCTACTGTTCACACATTTTAATATTAAAGTTAATGGACCAGGCCAAAACTTTTCCGCCAAACTTCTTTCGGTTAAATTTAATTCAAAATATTTTTCAACAGTTTCAAGACTATCAGCAATCAAAGGTAAGGGTTTATCAAACCCTCTTCCTTTAATCATATATATTTTATTTATAACTTCTTTACTAAAAGGATTTCCTGCTAATCCATATGCTGTTTCTGTAGGAAAAACAACAGTGCCATTTTTCAATAGCACGTCAGTAGTAATTTTAAAATTTTCTTCACTAACTTTTAAAACTTTCATAATTATCTATTGGTTGCTAAATAGAATTCTTCTTTTGAAACTAAATTTATTAACAAAGAAACACCAGCACCTAACACAAAAATCCAAACAATATTTATCCCTTGCCACAACAATATCAAAGCCAAAATCATCATTACAACTCTACCAACAGTTAAAGCCATTTCACGTAGTACAGTAAACTCATCTACATAATGACCTTCGTCTGCAGCAATTTCATACATTAAAACATCAAATGGCGTACGCATTAAAATACCAGTAAAATTATGATAAACTCCAACAAAGAAAATGTGTAACCCAGATTCAATAATGGTTTTAAATAACCAACCCAGACTGTACAAAATACTCCCTGTACGCATTAGTTTTTTCTTGTCAAATTTATCTGTTGCCTCCCCTACTAAATATCGAACAACACAAGAAACTAAAACCACAGCCGCAGATATCAAACCAACCTCCATATATTCACCATCTAATAAAATGAAAATGAAAATTGGCCAAATTAAAGATCCAATGTACCCCTGAAAACCATCAGCCATATATGCTAAGTTTGTTCTGAAATGCTCTCTGCTAAAAAACTTTTTATATGTTTCAAAATACCCAAACTTATACTCTTCTCTGGTATGTGGAATAAAATATATTGGAAAAGCAGAAATTAAAAAAATGACAACACCAATGATAAATAAAGTAGGAAATCCAAATGTAGAAATTATAAAAGCAGATAAAATAGGTAATACTATGCCCAAAAAAGAAACCACAATAGCCAAAAAGCTTATTTGCCGACCACGATGATGTTTATTTACAAAACGAGTAAAATCGATATGATATGGAATCCAATAAAAAACTCTATTAAACAAAAGTAGAATTATTGCGACCGCGATTAAAGGTAAACTGACTTGATTTATTGTTGATAAAAGGAAAAAAGTTAAATAAAAAAGAATAATAACTCCTGTGGCCATTAACATAAAAATATTTAAACTTCTATACTTTAAACACTTAGCCAAAAGCGGAACAAAAAAGAAAAATAACAAATTAGATGCTAACCAAAACCCTATAGCAAAAGAAAAACTTCCACTAACTACATAAAGAAAAATTACTCCAAACATCCCTATTAAACTACTTGCTATATCCCTTATTATTTTATTTAAATAAAGACTTTTTAATCCAACTGACAGCTTTTCTGCTTTTTGAATTTTTGAAAAAATATTCATATTTTAGTACTCTCTTTTAAAACTAATTACAATAAATTAACTTCAAAAAATATAATTATTACTGAATTATATATTAATTATATCATAAAAATTAAAAACCCACAGAAAATTGAAGGTTTTTAATTTAATATTTTATTTTTTTTATTATATTGGAATCTTATTCAAATCACTATTAGTTATTCCAAGAGCTAAACTTTCAAATAAAGATTTTAAATTATCCCAACGCACATTATATCGATAACCATCTTGATCAACATACCAAATAGCTCCACCCCTCTCTACTTGTAATAAAAAATTTCCTTTAAGACCATTTGCGAAATTTAAATCTAACTCAAATTTAACAGGATTTGGATCATATGGACTATAACCCCTTTCCAATTCTTTTACATCAAGATGTCCATCTCCATCTGTATCTAATTCTGGATTAATAGTTTCTAATTTTGCTGGAATTTTCAATAAATTTGCATCTGTAATACCAATAGCAAATTCTTCAAATAAAGGCAAAGCATTATCCCACTTTACATTATGACGTTTACCTTTTTGATGATCAACATACCAAATTTCACCACCTTGATCTACATTTAAAAGTAATCTACCACGAAGACCTTTTGCAACACCTTTATTACTATCTTGTGTTTTTGTTGGTCCTTGTCCATTTTCATCATCTAAGATGGTACCTATACCTTCTTTATCTTCAATTGTTGCATTAAATGGATTACTTAAAATTACTTTAAAGGTTTCATCACCTTCTACAAATTCATCATTAATAATTGGGACATTTATAGTACCTATGAGTTCACCTACTGGGATAGTTAAAGTACCACTTGTTGGAGTAAAATCTATAGATATGTCTGCTGTATCTTTTACTGTTTCATAATCTACCTTAACATTCTTGTTACTCTTTTTGTTTAATGTAACTGTAAAACTCATTCCTTTTATGTCTGTTATGTTTTCAATTTCTTCTTCATCACTAATTGATATGGTTGGAAGATCTGTTGGTGGTTTACCAACTGTAAATGACTTAGACATTGTATTGTTGTCCTCTTTAGATTCAACTACATCAT
>CAYSXS010000002.1:0-52621 GCA_964435065.1 uncultured Gammaproteobacteria bacterium | reverse complement strand
TCTTCCACTGTAAATGACTTAGACATTGTATTGTTGTCCTCTTTAGATTCAACTACATCATCCCCACTATCAACTATTAATTTTAGAGTGTAATCACCTGGTTGATTGAATTGGTAAGCTGTTGTGTGAAGAATAGGACTAGAAGCATTTTTAGCTAGTTTTGATTGTCCGACAAAGTTTTTGTGTGAAACCAATACATTGTTTTTGTACACTTCTAATCTAATGTCATATCTTGAACCTGTATCTGCTTGTCCAATATTCTTTCGTTTGGCCTCAATTTTGACTTTGTTATTCGGTGTACTGTCAGGATCTGAATACTCAAAGCTGATCCATGTTAGGTCTGGTTTTTTTGTGTCTTCTGGTTCTTCTTCTTCCACTGTAAATGACTTAGACATTGTATTGTTGTCCTCTTTAGATTCAACTATTTCGTCCCTAATATCAACTGTTAGTTTCATGGTATAACTACCTTCTTGGCTGAATTGATAATCTGTTCTGTAATTCAAAATTTCAGAATCGTTTTTAGCTAGTTTTGATTTGTCCATAAAATCATTTCTTGAAACCATTACATTGTCCTTATATATATCTAATCTAACATCATAATTTTCATTAGCATCTACTTCTCCAACATTCATCCATTTAGCATTAATTAAAACTGTATCGTTCTGTGCCTTATCAGGATCTGTGTAATCAAAGCTGATCAACTTTAAGTCTGGTTTTTTTGTGTCTTCTGGATCTGCACCTGAAATATCAAGAATCTCTACACTATTATCATAATAACCAGCAACATAGGCATAATCACCATTAACAAAAATTGAACGAGCACCTCTTAATTTTGTTGTAGAGTTATCATTTATAGATCCTTTATGGGTTGGTCTACTTGGATCTGAAATATCAAGAATTTCTACTCCATTATCCTCAAGAGAAGCAACATAGGCATAATCACCATTAACAAAAATTGAACGAGCACCGTTTAATTCTGTTATGTTATTATCAGTTATAGATCCTTTATGGGTTGGTCTACTTTTATTTGAAATATCAAGGATTTCTACACCATCATCATAACGAGAAGCAATATAAGCATAATTACCCTTAACATAAATTGAATAAGCACCATCCAATTCTGCTCTTCCACTGTCAGTTATAGATCCTTTATGAGTTGGTTTGCTTGGATCTGAAATATTAAGAATTTCTACTCCATCATCCTCAAGAGAAGCTACGTAGGCATAATCACCAGAAACATAAATTCCAGCAGCACCGTTTAATTCTGTTGTATTATTATCAGTTATAGCTCCTACATGAATGGGGTTAGTTGGATCTGAAATATTAAGAATTTCTACACCGTCATCATTACGAGAAGCAACGTAGGCATATTTATCCTTAACATAAATTGAATAAGCACCGTCTAATTCTGTTGTCCCATTATCAGTTATGGATCCTGCATGGGTTGGTGCACTTGGGTTTGAAACATTAATAATTTCTACACCACCACCGCCATCAGCACAAGCAATATAGGCAAAATTACCCTTAACAAAAACTGAACGAGGTCCCTTTAATTTCAATTTAATAGCACCTGCATGGGCTGGTCTACTTGGATCTGAAATATTAAGAATTTCTAAACCATGCTCAAGACGAGCAACAACATAGGCATAATTGCCTTTAACATAAATTGAACGAGCACCTTTTAACTCTGTGGTAGTATCATCAGTTATAGATCCTACATGAACAGGATTAATACTTTCTGCAGAATAGGTTGGGTCAACAGAAACAAAGAAAAAATTCATTATAACCAAAATAGGCACTAAAAATAAAATTTTTTTAGAAAAAAAAGCTTTTTTAAACATAGTTTTATATTTAATTTTTAATTAACGAGTTAAAAACGATAAAATTATTACCTTAATTATATCATATAATTACAATAAATATAATAATAAACAGGGTTTTGCAAAAATATTCATATTTTAGTACTTTCCTCCAAATTTAAAAATTTACTTTTGTTTTTTATTACTCTACCCAAAAATAATGGGATTAAAACTTTATTAATAAATTTCCAATACAAAGAATGTTCAGCCATTTCTTTAACTTTATTTATCCTTTCTGAATCAACCCCATCCAAAAAATCTGCATCTTGAATTATTTTGTTATATAAATTCCTCTTTCCATTTCTATACCTAAAGCTCATTAAGACGTCATGATACAAAACCATGTTTGTAATGAGTTTTAATTCACTCTCTATTATATCAACTTGTTTAAAATATTTTTTAATAACTCTAATACTTCTGCGTGCTTCTAAAAAATATTGTCGAGGACTAGCTTTATATGAAGCATAACTAATATCGTGCCAGGCACAAGCTAGTTTTAGAATCTTATCATCTATATTAATTTGTTCTTTGTCTGGTAACAATTTTTTAATCTTTAAAGCATTCTCTTCTACTCTTTGTATGTGTGACCAATCGTGATTTAAATCTTTGGTCTTCTTCATTAATTCTTCAGCTTTATTGTATAAAAAATCAAATTGTTGTTGTGTCATAGATTACTTTTTACTTTCAAACTTAAATCCTATTTCACTTTTTGGTTTCTCATCTTCTTTAGCCATCTGTTTGATAGCACTAAAAATAGTTTGAAACCTTTTGTCATGATCTTTGAACTTTGCTTCCAATCTTTCTATTTTCTCTCCTAAATCTTTATTGGTTAATATTATCTCTCGCAGTTTGGTAAATGTTCTTATGGTAGCTATACTAACCTGAATAGCCGTTTTGCTTCTTAAAACGCTAGACAACATAGAAACACCTTGCTCTGTAAAAACAAAAGAGTTATACCTTAAACCCATTTTAAAATTTGGATTGGAGATCACAATTCATGATCTCCAATTTTCAACCTCTTGACTATTAAGTTGAAACATAAAATCTTCTGGAAAACGTTCTATATTTCTTTTTACAGCCTGGTTTAATATTCTAGTCTTCACTCCATACATATCAGCCAAATCAAAATCAAACATTACCTTTTTGCCACGTATTAAATAGATTTTATTAATTATTCTTTCTTTTGGAATAATGCTTTTCTCTTGGATCATAATAAATTAAGTATAGCATAAAAAACAAATCCCCGAACAATTTTGTTCGGGTGTGATTAACTTCTAAGCAACTACTTTAGGTCTTTATAAAAAATAAGCAAAAAACAAGAAATCAAGAAAGTAAATCTTTTATTAAATCATCGGGGTTGTTAAAACTTTTTTTAGATTCACGAGCTTCCTTGTTAGCTTCACGTAATTCCTGTGCTTTTTCAGGAGTAAAACCATTCTCATCTCTAATCTCATAAGGCAAAGTTCCCATATTAATAATCTGCTTTAGATGCAACCTAATTGCGCTACTCAAATCAAGCCCTATATTTTCTAAGACTCTCTTGGCTTGTTGTTTGGTTTTATTATCAATTCTAACTTGAATTTGACTCATTGCTTTTGTGGACATAAATTTAAATTAATTTAACTACTTATTAATTTAAGTGTAATGTAAATGAAGTAAATTGTCAATACCTAGTTATCCACAACAAAACCCGCTAAAATTAGCGGGTTAAATATTTATACATTTTTAAACCACAATACTAACTAATTTTCCTTGAATAAATATTATTTTCTTTGGTTCTTTTCCCTCTAACCACTTCCCTATTCTCTCCGAACCTAAAGCTATTTTTTTAGCTTCGTCTTCAGAAATTCCTGCAGCTATCATAATTTTATCTCTAACTTTTCCATTTACTTGTACCACCAACTCTATTTCATCAGCTTGAATTAAATTCTTATCATATTCTGGCCACTTTTCATTAAAAATAGATTTATCTTTTCTGTCGTCTTTGTCTAATTCATGCCACAATTCTTCAGTGATATGTGGTGCAAATGGAGAAAGTAAAATTAAAAACTTTTCAAAAATTTTCTTTTCTTTTGCAAAATCCACTAATCGTAAAGTTTTAGATTCATTAATAAATACCATCATTGCAGAAATTGCCGTATTAAATTTAAAACCCTCAATATCTTCCGTAACTTTTTTAATTGTTTTATTAATCAAGACATCTAATTTCTGATTATCTTCAAAATCTTTTTCCTGTAGCACTATATCATCTATTTCTTCGGATCTTACTTTTACTCTCTCAAAAAATAAGTGCACCTTTTCTAGGAATCTATCAACTCCTAAAATTCCTTTATCACTCCACGAGCCCCCTTGTTCAAACGGAGCTAAAAACAAAACATAGGTTCTAAAAATATCAGCTCCATAGTTTTTAATGTAATCATCTGGAATAACAGAATTACCTTTTGATTTTGACATTTTTTGACCATCTTCAGCTAAAATCATTCCCTGGTGGTTAAGTTTTTTGAATGGCTCATCAAACTTTATATACCCTTGATCAAATAAAACCTTGGTAACAAAACGTGCGTACAATAAATGCATAACTGAATGTTCTGCTCCCCCACAATACTGATCAACTGGTAACCACTTTTCTGTTAATTTTTTATCAAACGGCACATTGTTTAAATTAGGACTAATATATCTTAAAAAATACCAAGACGAACATACAAAAGTATCCATTGTTTCTGTACTACGTTTTGCATCAATACCACATTTTGGACACTTAACATTTACAAATCCTTCAGAACGAGCTAATGGGGATTCTCCTTCACTGGTTGGCTTAAAATCTTTTAATTCTGGCAACTGAACTGGTAAATTTTCATCTAAAACCTCCCCGCATTTATCACAATAAATAATTGGAATTGGTGCACCCCAATACCTCTGACGCGAAATCAACCAATCACGCAGTTTATAATTAATGGCTTTTTCACCCAAACCTTTTTCCTTTAACCAATTACTAATTTTATCAATTGCATCCTTAGGTTTCATGCCATCTAAAAATTCTGAATTTACCATTTCACCTGAATCTATTTCTATAAAAGCTTCTTTGTTAACATCTCCACCTTTAATAACTTCAGTAATCTTTAAATCGTATTTCTTAGCAAATTCCCAATCTCTTTCATCATGAGCTGGAACAGCCATAATAGCCCCAGTTCCATAACTCATCATTACATAGTCTGCTACAAAAATAGGTATTTCTTGATTATTAACTGGGTTAATAGTCTTAATTCCTTTTAATTCCACTCCAGACTTATCTTTATTTAAATCCCCTCTCTCTAAATCAGACTTCTTTTTTGCTTGTTTAATATATTCTTTTATTTCTTCTAAATTTTCAATAGAATCTTCGTTATTTTTAATTAAAGAATGTTCTGGAGCAACAACCACAAAAGTTGCACCAAATAAAGTATCCGGGCGTGTGGTAAAAACATTCAAAACCTCATTACTACTCTTAATTTTAAAATTCACCTCTGCCCCTGTAGATTTGCCAATCCAATTTTTCTGCATTGTAATTGTTTGTTGTGGCCAATCAATCTTTTCGTGATCTTTTAACAACCTATCCGCATAGTCTGTAATCTTAAAAAACCATTGTTTTAAATTTTTTTGAATAACTTCGGAATCACATCGTTCGCATTTTCCTGAAACAACCTGTTCATTAGCTAAAACAGTTTTACAAGAAGGGCACCAATTAACCGGTGCTTTTGCCTGATAAGCCAATCCAGCCTTATATAATACAGAAAAGATCCACTGGGTCCATTTATAATATTCTGAAGAGGATGTGTCAATTTCTTTTTCCCAATCATACATTAAGCCCAATTTCTTAAGTTGATGCTTGGAGTATTCAATATTTTTCTTAGTACTTTCTGCTGGATGAACGCCAGTCTTAATAGCATAATTTTCTGCTGGCAAACCAAAGGCATCTGCCCCCATTGGTTGAAAAACATTAAAGCCTTGCATTTTTTTATATCTACCAAATACATCTGAACCAGTAAAATTATACCCATGCCCAATGTGAATTTTATCACCAGAAGGATAATAAAACATAACTAAATTATAAAATTTAATCTTTGAATCGTTGGTTAAATCACAAAAATTGCTTTTATTATCTTCCCAATACTTTTGCCACTTTTTTTCGATTTTTAAATGGTTATATTTCTCCATATTCGTTGTATATATTAATTATATCCGTTATTTAGAAGTTTAACGTATTTTGGCTAACTTGACAAGATTTATTGATTATTAACCTAACAAATGGTAATATTCATATTGACATATATCAGGTCTGGCTGGGTGTATGTATATATACATATACTTACCCTCATACCTGTTTTTTATAACCATATTTCGCTCCATTTTAAAAAAACAATTCTAATCATTATTAACTCTATTGTCCGAGCCTTTATTTTTTTATTCAAATTAATAGGTGGTTTTTTTAGTTATGTTATTAAACCATTTAAATTCATTTGGCATGCAATATTTAAAATATTTGTTGTACCAAGTTACAGAATATATTTAAAGATTAAAGGAAAGACAAAAAAAGAAACTGATAAATCACGTGTTTTAATAAACATGCTATTTAATAAAAACACAGTCCATGTATTTATCATAATAGCAACCAGTTTAGTGATATTAAATAACATGGATACTAAAATGGTATTAGCAGAAGATTTAGGAAAAAATAGTATAATATATACATTAGCTCAAGGTGATGAATTTTCAGAAATTACAGAAGAAGCTTTACAACCAATAAAAGGACATGGCAAAGATAAAAATATTTTTGAACAAATAGTTGAAACTGAAGAAGAAAGTAATGTATTAGACAATGATTCAACGACCTCAACACCAACCACAACAACAGGCAGCATCTTTGATTCAACATTAACACGTAATACACAAATAATTAGTAAGCAAATTGAAGAAGGTGGTGTTGATATATTATTAGGTAAGAAAAATTCTATCTTAGCTGATGCTTTAACAAAAACATCTTCTCCTGAAACAGAAAGTGTTCCTAAACCAAGAGCAGAAACTATCCAATATGTTGTTACTGGAGGAGATACTATTTCAAGTATTGCTAAACAATTTAGAGTTTCAATTAATACAATCTTGTGGGAAAATAAATTATCAGGTTTATCGGTCATTCGTCCAGGAGATGAACTTACTGTTTTACCAACCTCTGGTGTGGGACACACAGTTGCAAAAAATGAAACCTTGTCTTCTATTGCTAAAAAGTATTCTGCTGAAATTGATGAATTATTAGCATACAATAAACTTGTATCAGATAAACAATTACAAATTGGACAAAAACTAATAGTGCCAGGTGGTTCAATTGCACCACCAACCCGTTCTGTACGTAGTGTAACTTCAGTATTCACCTCTTCCCCATCAGTTGGTTCTCCAACTAGTAGAATTGGTGGTTTTATCTGGCCAACTGTTTCAAAAAGAATTACACAATATTATCATTGGCGTCATCATGGTTTAGATATTGGTTCTAAATCAGGATTGCCAATTTATGCATCAATGGCAGGTGTAGTTACTAAGGCTGGTTGGAGTACTGGTTATGGTTACAATGTAGTAATTGACCATGGTGGTGGAAAAAAAACACTATATGCCCATATGTCAAAAATATATGCCAAAAGAGGACAAGAAGTAAACCAAGGTTTACCTATTGGTGCTATTGGTAATACTGGTTGGTCAACAGGTCCTCATTTACATTTTGAAATTACTATTAATGGTAGAAAAGTTAATCCATTGAGTTATTTATAACAAGATTTAAAAATCGGAAATACAAAAAGGGTGTTTAATAAAAAACACCCTTTTAAAAATTGAAAATTAATATATATGATAAAAATTAATTTTTAAACTTTTCAATTTTAAAAATACCTTTTGAATCATATTCATTTACCCAGGTAGAATCTCCTTCAAAATATTTAGCATAACTATGGTATGTTGAGTCAGATAATGCCTTATATTCCACGATCCTCCACGGACTATTGTTCCATCGGTTGTCAGTTGATGTGTAAGACGATAATTCCCCCCATTGATACCTGTTTATACGATACCACCTCGAACTAAAAACCTGAAGCTTTTTAACAATAAAAAGGTCATCATTATAAGCCGTAAGACAAAAGCTAGATCCAGAACGATGATCCAGGTCCATTTTTAAACTATCCAAAAACACTTTCTTTATGTTTTCAACAATTGGAGAGACAAAAGAATACTCAAAACGTGGGTAGCTTTCGTGGAACCCGAACGAAGATCCCTTCGAATACTCATAATTATCCCAGATTGCTACTGAAATTACACCGGTAGCAGATTCCAATAATTCAGTCACAATTGAATCCGGGACAATTTCACACAGATATTTCACTTCATGTTTGTCTTGTGCAAACACGCAAGAAATAAAAAACGAGATCAACAAAAATAATCTATAAAACACAATGCACCTCCTGGTTCAATGAAATTTAAAAAGGCCTTTTAAGACCTATACGAACTATTAACAACATATCACAAATAAATAGTTGTGTCAATATCTATTCTGTCATCCTAAATACCTCTTCAATACTTGTAACTCCTTGTGCTGCCTTAATAATCCCGTCTTGGACCATAGCAAACATCCCATCTTTTTTAGCAATATCACGAATCTTGTATTCTGAAACCTCATTGGATAAAATAACCTGAGCAATTTCTGGAGTCATCTCAAACATCTCAAAAATACCAATCCTTCCCTTATATCCTAAGTCATTACACTCACTACATCCTGCAGATGTATAAAATTGAGTTTGTGATATATCAATCTTTTGTTTATCTTCTTCTGGTAAGTTATCAACTAACTGTTTAACTTTTTCTTCAATTTCAGGTTTTAGTTCTGTTGGTTTTTTACATTTCTCACACAACTTTCTAATCAATCTCTGTGCCATAACTAAATTTAAAGCAGGAGCTAAAAGATATGGTTTAGCACCCATAGCTAAAAACCTAGGAACTGCACCAGCTGCATCATTCGTATGTAATGTAGATAAAACTAAATGACCAGTCAATGCTGCATTTAAAGCAATATCAACAGTTTCTAAATCACGCATCTCACCAACCATAATAATATCAGGATCTTGACGAACAATTGATCTTAATCCTTTATCAAATGTGTATCCTCTTTTGGCATCTACTTGTGATTGGTTAACTCCTTTTAATTCATATTCAATTGGATCTTCTACAGTAATAATCTTGGTCTCTGAAGAATTTAATTCATTCAAAACTGCGTAAAGTGTAGTTGTTTTACCAGAACCAGTAGGACCAGTAGTAATTATCATTCCATTAGGACGTTTAATCTGTTTTGTTAACATTCTCATCCATTTATCAGTCAACCCTAAATCACTAAACTTAAGACCAATTGATTTTGAACGCAACAAACGCATAACAACCGACTCACCATAAGCTGTTGGTAATGTAGATAAACGAACATCCAACTTATCATCTGTTAAAAAAATTGAAAAACGACCATCCTGAGGTTTAGAAGTAATATTTAATTTTAATTCTGCTAACAGTTTTATACGTGAAATCATTTGTTGCCACATATCTTTATCGATAACTGCTGCTGTGTGCAAAACACCATCAATTCTATAACGTAACTTAATCCCGTCAACTTCTGCTTCAATATGTATATCTGATGCTTCTGTTTTTATTCCTGCAGCAACAATTAATGTAACCAATTCAGTTACAGAAACACCTTTAATTTTTTCCTTAATATCTTGCAAAGAATTTACCTGATTAGACATTGACTCAAAATCTTCTACATTTATCTCTACTCCTCTAACAGGTTCTTTAATCTTAGGGATGCGTTCATATTGTTTAAATCCAGCTTCAAAACTTGGTTTTGAAGTTAAAAACCATTCAATCTCAATCTTAGAAAACTCTTCAGGCAATGTTGATTTAATATTTGGCAAAAGATCTATTACATTTTCAGATATGGCTATACGAGTTTTACCATGCGGAACATAGTAAAAACAAATAACACTATTTTCCTTACAAAAGTCAAAAGGTATCTTTGTTAAAACATCTGCAGGAATAGGGATACCTTTTAGATTAATATGTCCTAAACCTATATTTTGAGCTTTAATCTTTAATTCATCTTCATGTTTCTTGCCTTTCATTATATTTATTTTCTCATCCAACTTTTCTTCGGCTGAAGAAAAATGTCCTTCAAGACCATCTTTCTTTTCCTCAACTTTTTGTTCTTTCTTTTCTTCAACATTATTTTCTTCTTTTTCTTCTTTTTTAACAGGCACACTCAAAACAGTATCTGACTTCTTTCCATCATCAGTACTTACATCATTAACACTATTGTTTTGTAACAAATCATCAATTGAAGACATACAAATATTTTAGTTTCATATATATTATACCTTTCTTTAAAACAAAAAACAAACAGTATTTAATACTGTTTGTTTCATATATATAACTTAATATTTTATTTATTCTTCTTCAGACGAAGGATGTAATAACCGAGCAATCTTAGACATAATTTGTCCTTCTGAAATTCTAATAAACAGAATGGCCCAACAAGAATGTACAAAAGTAGACCACATTGCACCTAACCACAAGATTAAACATATTAATACTATCACAGCAATTGTAAATACTACATATGATATACCTACAAAACTGGCAGTTGAAAAAATACCCATTAGAATAGAAAATATTGCAGATAGAATGACTATAGCCAAAAATACAGCAATAACAAATATTATACTTAAAAAGAATAATATTATAGCCATCTCTACAGATATTAACCAGTTATGTTTAAAAATATACCAAGCTTCTTTTAAAGATTCTTTAACTGTCATCCCCTTATTAACTACAAAAAGAATTGCATATTTAATAATGAAAGAAAGAATGATTGTAACTGGTAATAGGATAACAAAAGATAGAACAACAAACAAAGACTGAATACCTGGAGCGCCTTGTGAAAGATATAAAATTACAAGTGGTAAAATCAAAACAATCCATAATACTAAAACAAAAAGTTTAAATAGAATATTTAACCAAAGAACTTTCCAGAAATTTTGACGTCCAGTTCTAAATGTTTCACTAAAATCTGTTTTCTTCTTTTTAAATATCTTGTACGCACTAGCAAATATTCCAGCCTGGGAAACAATAGATAACCAAATTAAAAATAAGATTAATAACAACAATACTATCATTAGTAACCAACCCATAAAATTTAAACTTGTAAATAGCTCTGTTAAATTAGTCCAAAAACCTCCAATTATTCCTTGTTCATAACTAGATCTTAAAACAGAGAGAAAACTGGCATTTTCATTTACTTGTGGAATCTTTTCCCAAGCTAAATTAAATTCTCCAATATTACTTACAAAAGCAGCAAAAATACCAAAAAACCATAGGTATTTATTACGCCATGTTATTTTTAATGAATTGCGAAAAATCGCACGATAGATTGACATATTTTTGTTGTTATCAATCACACCTAGAGCATGGGGATTGAGAAGTTAAGTTATATATTTTAATATATTATTTTTTTCCTTGTTTTTTACCAACAATCGCTTCAAATTCTTCTTTTTCTAAGGTTTCCTTTTCTAAAAGCTTATCCACTACCTTTTTCATCAATTCCTTTTCTGTTTTTATTATACCACAAGCTTTATCATATGCACCAGAAATAAATTTAGTAACCTCTTCATCAATTAATTGAGCTGTTTTTTCCGAATAATCACGTTGTTCAGAAATTTCTCTACCTAAAAAGATTAGTTCTTCGTGTTCACCAAAAGTACGTGGCCCTAATTTTTCGCTCATTCCATAACGAGTAACTAGATTACGAGCAATTTTAGTTGCTCTTTGTAAATCAGAAGTAGCACCTGTTGTAACTTCTCCAAAAAATTCCTTTTCTGTTGCATGCCCAGCCAAAAGAACTGACAGTGCTTCAACAAAATATGATTTAGGATGCATATGAACATCTCTTTCTGGGACCTGTAAAGTATACCCACCAGCTGAACCACGAGAGATAATAGAGATCTTTTGTATAGGATCTGTGTTTGGTAATTTATGTGCAATTAAAGCATGACCAGCTTCATGATAAGCTGTAATTTCTTTTTCTTTTTTATTCAATACTCTAGATTTTCTTTCTGGACCAAGCATTACTTTTTCTATACTTTTAAATATATCATCCATCTTAATTTTTTTACGTCCTTCTCTGGCTGTTAAAATTGCAGCCTCATTTAAAAGGTTTGCTAAATCAGCTCCAGAAAATCCAGGTGTTCTTTCTGCTACTCTTTTTAATTCAACTTCTTTAGTAAATGGTTTACCTATAGCATGAACTCCTAAAATATCTGTTCTATCTTGGATGTCTGGTAAGTCAACTACTACTCGCCTATCAAAACGACCTGGTCTTAATAAGGCAGAGTCTAAAACATCTGGCCTATTAGTAGCTGCTAAAACGACTACACCTTGGTTTTGTTCAAAACCATCCATTTCAACTAAAATCTGATTTAAGGTTTGTTCTCTTTCATCATGGGAACCACCTAAACCAGCTCCTCTTTGACGACCAATTGCATCAAGCTCATCAATAAAAACTATACAAGGAGCATTCTTCTTAGCTTTTTGGAATAACGTACGAACACGTGAAGCACCAACACCTACAAACATTTCTACAAATTCAGAACCAGAAACATTAAAGAATGGTACAGCTGCTTCGCCAGATACAGCTTTAGCTAAAAGAGTTTTACCCGTACCTGACGGACCAACCAATAAGACGCCTCTTGGAATTTTAGCTCCAAGTTCTGTAAACTTTTTAGAATTCTTTAAAAATTCTACAACTTCCAAAAGTTCCTCCTTAGCTTCCTTGGCCCCTGCCACATCTTTAAATGTAGTTTTTGGTTTTTTTTCCTTCTCTCCCTTTTTTCCCTGTTCATCTGCACTATTTTGTCCAAAACTCATTGTTTTACTATTCATACCCTGCACTTGTCGTGTAAGCATGAAAAAAAATAAGATGATGAATAGGAAAGGCAATAGGAAAGGCAAGCTGTTTAACAGCCAATAACCTATTCCACTCTCAGATTTAATATCTATCTTAATATCATTAACTTTATTATCATCAACTCCATAATCTTTTAATAGACTAACTAAAGGATCTCCTACTTCTTTTTTAGAAGTAAAACTTTCTCCATCAACAGAAACTATCTCCAGTTTATTACCTTTAACAACTACTTCTGTTATTTCTCCATTATTAACCCTACTCATAAATTCACTTAAAGATATTTCTGTGCTCTTTTTCTTTTCTGGTTGTACTAAAGATATAACAGCTGCTAAAACCAATATTACAACTACTAAAATGCCTAAATTTTTGAGAATATTTTTCATAAAAATTTGCTAAAATGTTTTAATTATCAAATCTAAGTATATCCTAAAAACCACAGATTTGCAAGTTAATTTGAAATATTTTTAAATATGTATTATATTTAAATTAACACATAAAATTAATCGACCTTTAACCATCAGTTAACCAGAGGAGGGCACATTGAAACGAAATAAAGCTAGCTTGTGCGCGAAGATTAAGTATAATAAAGGTTGTTTCTGGGCAATAGAAGTTATTGAAAGAATCATATTAGAATCTTACATTAACGCCCGAATAAAAAAACAAAGGTTAAAAGATAATAACCACGGGAAGATTGTCAAAATATATATACTCCACACAGATGGTCTAACCAGTTATATTAACCTTATTCGGTACAGAATAAAATCTATTGACCAAAGTTTTATTGTAATTTCAAAAAAACGATAAATAACACATAGATAAAAGGAACAAAAAAACAGGCCCACCAGGACCTGTCTTTTGTTTCCTAAAATATTTTATACTAATGTAACTGACGCAACATGATCCTCTTTTTCTTTAAATCTCATTAATCTTACACCCTGTGTATCACGTCCAGTTTTTGGAACAGATTTTAATGGTAAACGAATTACTTGTCCTTTGTCTGAGATAATTAATAAGTCACCAAATAAAATTTCCGGCAACTTATCTGGGTTTGAAATATATGCCCAAACTAATTTACCATTCTTTGTTGTGACTTTTGCTGTTTTAATCCCTGAACCACCACGAGACTGTAAACGATACTGTTTGATATCTGTCATTTTACCAAAACCATTAGAAGTTACAATTAAAACTTTTGTACCTCCTTTTTTCTTTTCTTCAGTAATAATATTCATGCCAATAACCACATCATTAGCTTTTAAACGTATACCACGCACACCAGATGCTGAACGACCCATACAACGAATATCTTTTTCTTTAAATCGAATTGATTTACCATCTGCACTGATAATGACAACCTCTTCTTTTTCACTAACAGGTTTAACCCATTCTAATAAATCTTCTCCTTTAAGTTTAATAGCAATTAAACCAGAACGACGGATATTCTTAAAATCATCTAACTTACATTTTTTAATAGTCCCCTGTCGAGTAACCATTGTTAGATATTTATATTCATGTTTCTTAGGTAGATGTAAAACAGCTGAAACCTTTTCTTGTGGAGCTAATTGTAAGAAGTTTACAATTGATTGCCCTTTAGCTGTACGTGAAGCAACAGGAACTTCATATGCTTTAAGTTCAAATACACGTCCTTTAGTTGTGAAGAATAGTAAATCTTGATGCGTTGTTATTGTTAACACATGTTCAACAACATCTTCTTCTTTGGTTGTTAAGCCAATTACACCCTTACCTCCACGACTTTGTGTCTTAAATGTTTCTGGTGGTAAACGTTTAATATACCCATCTCGAGTAACTACAACAATTGCTGATTCGTCAGGAATCAAATCTTCCTGATTAAATGAACCAACAGCGTGTGGGACTATCTTTGTACGACGTTCATCGCCAAACCTCTCTTTTATCTCTGCTAACTCATCTTTAATCACTCCTAAAATCTTTTTAGGACTCTTTAACAATTCAGTTAACTGTGCAATTATTTTCTTTTTATCTTTCAGTTCTGTTTCAATCTTTAATCTTTCTAAATTAGCCAATTGAGAAAGTTTCATTTCTAAAATTGCGTCAGCTTGTCTTTCAGATAATTTAAATTTCTTAATTAACTTACCTTTAGCTTCATTTCTATCTTTTGATGCTTTGATTGTTTTAATAACTGCATCAATTTTATTCAAAGCCAACATTAAACCTTCTAATATATGTGCTCTATCTTTAGCTTTATTTAATTCAAATTGCGTTCTACGAGTAACAACCTCTTGTCTATGTTTAATATATTCTTCTAAAACCATTTTTAAATTCAAAACTCTTGGCTGAAGACCACCATCAACTAATGCCAAAACATTAAAATGGAAAGTTGTTTGTAGTCCTGTTTGTGAGAACAACTGATTTAAAACTTTCTTTGGAAAAGAATCTCTTTTAAGTTCAACCACCACTCTAACCCCCTCTTTGTTCGACTCATCACGTAAGTCTCTTATGCCTTCTATCTTTTTATCTTTAACTAGTCCTGCAATTTTTTCTAAAAATGAAGCTTTGTTCATTTGATAAGGAACTTCTGAGATTATTATCTGAAAACCTTTTTTATTTTCTTCAATATTTGTTTTACCTCTTAAAACAACCCCACCTTTTCCAGTAGCATAAGCTTGTTTAATATCTTCTTTATTGTAAATTATTCCACCTGTTGGAAAATCAGGCCCTTTAATGTGTTCCATTAAATCATCAACTGTTGCATTTGGGTTATCTATTAAACAAACAATCCCATCAATTAATTCAACTAAGTTATGTGGTGGAATATTTGTTGACATACCAACAGCAATTCCCATAGTTCCATTTAACAACAAGGTTGGTAATTTTGCTGGTAATACTTTTGGTTCTTTATGACTACCATCATAGTTAGAAACTAAATCTACAGTATCTTTATCTATGTCGAATAACAGCTCATCTGATATTTTCTTTAATTTTGCTTCTGTATTATGATTAATAAAACCGTTCGCAATAAACGTATGACATTTACTTTCAACTTTTACTGAATATACATTTTCCTTTTTCTTTGGTTTTTCTACTGTTTTAATTTTGTCAAAGAAAAATCTATTTTCTAATAACCAATCAATCATTTTTAAATCTGTCTTATTTAATATCTCTGATAGTTTATGATAATTTTTAGTTAAATTATTATATCGATCAAAATTGTGTTTTTTAACAAAAGTTGTTTTATAATTATCTCTTAAATACTTACTAAGATAAGGAATATAATCATTCTTGCTCATTCTAGTCGGATTTATATTGTCTATTCTAGCTAAAATTGTTCTTTTTCTGTCTGAAAAAAAGTCTATTTCTTTTTTAAATCGTCTAACGTTATCAACACCAGAAATAGATAACTTTAAACAATTACTCCTTTTATCAACTATTGGTAGATTTGTTATGACACCAAAATTTAAAAGTAATATTTTTAATTGTTTTATTAATTTAAGACTTTTTGAATCATAACAGACAAGTACAAAACTACCATTATGTCTTTTATCTTTACGATATATAGCAGAACCATCTCCTTCAAAAAGTGCACTTAAAAAACTCTTAACAATTTCTTTTTTTGACTCCAGTACAGAAAATGGAACCTCTTTTTTGTCTGATCTTACTAAACCAAAACCTATATTTTCCAAAAACAGAACTACTTTCTGATGATAAATACTCAATTCCATACAATTTCCAGCAACTTCTCTCTCATATATTGTAATATCCTTAAATTGTGACTTAATAATGTTTTTAACTTTATTATAAAAAACCATGTCTTGATTATTGAACAAAATTTGTCCATTATGAAAACTTCCTTCTGAAACTAATGCCCCTAATAAAAATGCCAAATCTTTATTCATTACCTGAGGTAATCCTATGTTTTTATGTCTTTTGTTTAATTTTGGATAATATTTTTTTAAATTTAAATTATTCTTACTAAACAAAGAAGAGTTTCGATTAATCATTACATAATCATCTTTAGAAACATCTTCTAATAATTTCCATTGAATGTCTGGCACACCAAATTTATTTAGCTGCCAGACAAGTATTGGATGATTATAGCTACCTGCTATTTTATATCCTTGCTGAGAAACAACTTTAATAATATTATGTTTTCCTGAATTAAAAAATTTACTTGCTTTTTTTTCCTTTCCTTCGAAATTTAAAACACCTAAATTAATTTTTTCCTCTTCTTTGTCTGATATTTCTTCTATTGGTAAAATTCCCTTATCTGTTAAAATTAAAGAATCTCCAGTTATACAATATCTAGCTGCTGCTGCAGAATCACCATCTTGAGAATTGTGAACAAAAATTCCAGCTGCCAAACAAAAATTATGAGTATTGTCAATTGTTAAATCATACACATCTTCTTTTTTGTTAATCTTTTTTACTCCGACAACTTTATGATTCCCATTAATTTCTTGCCGAACCAAATCTATATCATTTTGAAAATATTTATTAAGGCCTGTCTCCCATAACGGTGCACATCCATAAGGATATACTTCACATCTTGTTTTAAAATAATTATCCTTATTTAAAATAGAATATTGTTTTACAACCTCTTTACAAATATTAACAAACTTTAACCTACCTGTTTTATTGGTGGTATGATTTTTATTGCCTTTAATAATTTTTTCATGCATTAAAGCCCTATATTCAGGCTGTTTCCACAAACGTTTTAACATCTTTGTTGTTTGTTTACCTATCTCTTGTCTACGCTCTGGGTGGTCTAACATATATTGTTTACCAGCTTTACTTAACTGTGCAACCATTTTCTCTCTATAGGCAGTATCTTTCCAATTTTTAATATTTCTTTCAGAAAGATACTTTGCGTGTTTTTCTCTATTGATAGGGTCAGACCAATATTTTTTCCTCCCATCTGCAATCTTTTTTCTATATGCTTCATTTTTATGCATAAGAGAAGCTTGGTTGTAATGAGTTTGCCAATGCTCTTTCCACCCCATCCTAATTATATTGTTAGGATTATTATTAAGTTTATTAAAATCTATATGATGTCTTACACGTCCTATATTTTTTGCATATTTTTTTATATTTAAATTATAATTATCAGCTAAATGATGCACCGGAACCCATTCGTCTTTTTTATTTTGATATATTAATGTATAACCTTCTCTGTTTATCCGATCAGTTTCTTCTGACTTTTTCTGATAACAAGGCATTAACGAATCATTTGGTTTTAAATCATTAGCCTCTTTATAAGAACCATCTCTCATCATAAATAAATGATTTGGTGTACACTTTATCTCTATATCATTATCCAATACTACCTTTATTATTTCGACTTTTTTCCTAGTAAGGCGTGGTTTTTTAATCTCAGAAATAGCAATTAATCCCAGCCTATTAACAGTATATGTATAATTAATTTTACCTCTTTTGTGTTCTTTAATTAATTCTTCAAAACTTAAATCCCTGCCATCGACTAATTTGACTTTTGTGTCCTTTGTAAAACAACCAAAATTACCCTGACCCCAAACAAGTTGGTAACGCATTGAAAAATCTTGTGCCATTCTAACCATTGATTCATAAACAGCTTGATCACCATGTGGATGATATTTACCTAAAACTTCACCAACTACTGCAGCTGATTTTCTAAACTTAGCTGATGATTTCAAGCCCATATTCCACATAGCATACAAAATTCTACGATGAACTGGTTTTAAACCATCACGCACATCTGGTAAAGCACGAGAAACAATTACACTCATTGCATAATCTAAATATGACTCACGCATTTCTTCAGAAATTAGACGATCTTTAACAATACCACCAATTGGTTGTTCTTCAATTGCTGGTTTATTTTCTTTTTTTATTACTTTATCTGTTTTCTTTGGCATAGTATTATTTATTCTATATATATAAATTTAAATGTTGAAACAGTTTGATTAAAAACTTCTATTATATTTTGATTAACATCACAAAATTCACCTGCGATCGTATAAAATTTATTATCTTTTTGAAAAATTACCCATTCTATATAACAACCTTGGGAACTAACTGTCTTAAAATTCCTTTCATCAGCAATTGCTCTAACAACACTTAAACCATTAATTATTTCATCATTATACTCACCATACCAACCACTACTATAACTCATATATTCATTATCCAACCATTCTCTTGGAGTAAAATTATTTTCATTATCATAAACTCCTAATGCAAAATGTCCTCCATCTACAAATTTAAAACTAGGACTTCCTATTGTACCTCTCTCAATTACATCATCCAAAATAATTTCAACACCTTCATTAGGATATTTTATTTCAAACCCCAACTCCTCGTCTATATATACTTCCCAATCCTTTGTTACATCTTTCAACTTATCAGCTAACTCATTAATCAATTCATCACTAACTTCTGGAGTTGTAGTATTTAACTGAGGCATTGGTGGGACATCTTTTACTGCATCTCCCCAACCTCCAAAGATCTCTGACCAATCAAAAGTAGATTTACTTGGTTTTGATAAATTTAACTTTAAGGTATATAGCCACATACCAATAATCACAACCATACAGATTGCAATAAAAATATATATTTTAAGATTTGAATTTTTTGGGGATTGCATAAAATTAATTTTTTGCATTAAGTACAAAAAGACTAGTTTCGTCTTGAGGAAGATCTTTTTTGTTTATCTTTAATTTACCTTCTACTTCTTCTGCTTTCATTCCTTCTTCTTTAATAAACTTATCTACACCGTCTAACTTAGCTCCTGACTTAAATTTAAGCCCTGGAAGGTTATAGTGCATAGGAATAATCACTCTCGGTTCTACTTGTGAAATTATTTTAGAAGCTTCTTTGGCGTTAATAGTAAAAGTTCCTCCAACAGGAACCATTAAAACATCAACATCTCTTAATTGTTCTAACTGTTTATCTTCTAAAGTCTTTTGCCCTAAATCACTTAAGTGAGCTAACCAAACCCCTTCACTTTCAATTAAAAACATTGTTATATCTCCTCTATCTGCTCCCTCCTGATCATCATGAAACGCAGGAATACCATAAATCATAACACCTTTAACTTCATATTCTCCTGGACCAGAAACAACAAAAGGTTCTGGTGATAAAGTTGTTCCTTTTATGGCATCCACATTACTGTGATCTTTATGTTCATGAGAAATCAAAACAATATCAGCACCAAATTTTGTTGGTACTTTTAAACCATATGATTTATCAAATGGATCAATTGCAACTACAATATCTTCACCAGATGAATTTTTAGTATTTATCTTAAAAAAAGATTGTCCAAACCATTGTATTGTCATATATTTTATCTTTAATTTCTTCTCACTGTTGGAAGGGGTGGATAAACCTTATGGTTCTTATCCTCATCCTCATCCGTTAATTTTGTCTGAACCGCATGTAGATGTTGAGTGGTTGATAGTTTTTTCTTTTCTTCTCCGTCATCAGCTTTTGGTTGTCCGCTATTTGTAATCTCCATTTGTTCCTCTTTCATATTAGCAAATTTACCTCCACCTCTTTCTTGTTTGTTTTTTCTACGAAATAAACCACTCCACCCACCACTTTTACTTTGTCTTTCAGATTTAAATTCAGATTCTGAATCTGTTTGCGCAAAAGTATCCATCGACTCTAAAATTTTCTTTTTCTCATATCCTTTTGTAGCACCTTTACTCATTTCTTTAAAAACATCTTCTACAATCTTTCCGCCACCTTTAATTGAGCTACTTTTACTATCATATATTTTCTTAATGTCTCTATCTCCAACACCCATTTCTTTCAAAGCATCTTTTAGTCTTCTATCTAATGCTTTTGGATCAACTCCTCTAGTTCGGTGTAAATTATGTTTTTTCCCAATATCTGTATTTTTAATAGAGCCAGCCAGTTTTTTACGCACAGCAGACCCACTTACTTGGTCCATATCACCAAGATGTCTTTTAATTTCTCTAGATCCTATAGCCATATATTTAGCTTAATTTATGCCTAAATTATATCATCTTTATGTCCCAAAAGCAAACCATAAATTAGGGAATAAACTTGCCCAAAAAAACAATATATGTTAAGCTTTTAGCACGAATTAGATACTAATAAACTCTAGGATAATCCTAGAACCCTTTATCAGCTGTTGAAGTATGATAAAGCGGTTAATGCAATTTTTTTATTGCAAAAAAATATTATGAATAATAATGATAATAACAAAGAGTTAGATACTCTACTTAAAGGTAATGATTTTAAAAATCCACCAAAAGTAGAAGATTTAATAAAAGCCACAGTTGTTGGCATCAAACAAGGTGAAGTTTACCTTGATGTTGACGGTATTTTTACTGGTATGGTTCGCGGTCGCGAACTAGTAGATGAATCTGGTCAATTCTCTAATTTAAAAATTGGAGATGAAGTAATAGCTACTGTTGTAGAATTAGAAAACGAAAAAGGAGTTATGGAACTCTCTTTCCGTTCTGCTGGTCACCAACAAGCTTGGCAAAAACTTGAAGATTTAAAAGATTCAAAAGAAATCGTCGAAGTTAAAATTTTAAGTGCAAATAAAGGTGGCCTTTTAGTCCAACTTGATCGTGTACAAGGATTTTTACCTGTTTCTCAACTTTCAGCTGAACATTATCCAAGAGTTGAAGGTGGAAACAAATCTAAAATTTTAGAAAAATTACGTTCTTTTGTTAACAGTAAATTTAAAGTTAAAATTTTAGATCTAGATGAAAAAGAAGAAAAGTTAATTGTTTCAGAAAAAGATGTCTTTGCAGAAGAAAGAACTGCTATGTTAGAAAAAATTAAAATCAACGATATAATAGACGGTAAAGTTACTGCTGTTGTAGATTTTGGTGCTTTCATTGAGTTTGAAGCTGAAAAAAATAAAACAGTAGAAGGTTTGATCCATATCTCAGAATTAGCATGGCAAAGAATTGATCATCCTCGTGATGTTCTCAAGGTAGGACAAGAAGTTAAGGCTCAAATCATTAGTATAGATAATGGAAGAGTTTCACTTTCTTTAAAGAAGCTCCAAAAAGATCCTTGGAAAAAAGCTGCTGAAAAATATCAAATTGGACAAATAGCTAAGGGAAAAGTTTTAAAAACAGATAAATTTGGTGCTTTTGTTGAATTAGATGAAGACATTCATGGTTTAGCACATATATCAGAACTATCTGATAAACAAATAGATGAACCAAGCGATGTTGTAGAGGTAGGCAAAGAATATGATTTTAAAATCGTATCAATTGAAGCAGATGATCATCGTTTAGGTCTTTCAATGAAAAAAGAATCTGAAAAAAAGGAAGAAGAACCCAAAGAAGAGGTTGTTGAAGAAACAACAAAAGAAGAAAAGATAGAAGATGAAATTAAAGAAGAGTCTAAGGTAGAAAAAAAAGAGGAAGACAAAGAATAAAAAATTAATTTATATATACAAAAACATCCAGCAAATTGCTGGATGTTTTGTTTTATATATATTTCAATTATTTTGAATTAAAATTTTTCATTAACTCCTCTAAAGTAAAATGTTGTTTAGATAACAACTCTTTAAAAACTTCTACTAATTGTTTAAATTTTTCTTCAGTAGCAAAACCACTTAAACTTTCTGACTTAAAATGGTGCCAATTACCATTATCATCTTCTACCCTATCTAAAACCTTATTCAGACTTGGTGTATCTAAGTCAATATATACTTCACCAAGCTCGCCTGTTGGTTCTCCATTCTTATTCTTGGGCACAACATGATCAATTCGTACAGATAAATCTCCTTTTTTGAAATTCACTCTTTGTTCTCCATATTTAGTTGGTTGAAAATTAAAAGTAATTTTAATTGGTTCTCCATCTTCAGATTCTTTTGTTAGATTACTTTTTAAAATTTCTCCTTCATTAATTTCATTACTAATTAAAAAATCATCTAAACCATTTTTTAAACCAAATATATTAATTATAACTTCAAAAATTTCTGATAATTCTTTAAAAGCTTTTCTTAGATATTTTTGATTCTCCGGATTTTCAACAATATTTAAACGATCTAAAAAATCTTCTTGAACTTCTTTAAAAGCATCAGGAATTTCTTGTAAATTATTTTCTGCAAATTGTTTTATATCCTCGTCTAATTCATCTATTTTTTTAGCTATAGATTCTATGGCTTCCTCAAATTCATCTTCTATTTTTTTCTTCTCTGTTGAAAAAAATTCTAAAATCATATTATTATTTTATTATTTGTTCTAATTCATTTTGAATATCTTCTGGAATAGGTATGGGTGTTCCTGGTTTAGTTACACCAGGATACCTCCATGCTGTAATAATTTTAAATCTATATTTACTATCTGTCAATTGTACCTTATTTTTCTTAATTAATTGATACATAGTCCAAATCTCTGTCTTCTGTTTGTTACCTATCTGCTGCATACAAGCAATACAAGTAGGCACAATCGCCTCTTCCCTACGCTTTGGATGATTAATAACCCTAATAACTCTAGCAGGGCTTAAACCGTACTGTTTGAGTTTCTTTTTTGCGTGTTCTGTCCAAAAATATTTTTCTGTATTCTTTGGTTCTGGTAACTGCATATATTAAAAATCAATTCCTTTAATAGCTTCTATTCCTTTTTTGAAAGGATGTTTAATTTCTTTCATCTCCGTTATTAAATCAACATGTTTATATATATCTTTAGGACATCCCCTACCAGTTAAAATTAAATACTTTCCTTGTTTTCTAAATAACTTAATTATTTCCATAATATCACTAACAGTAATTAATTTTAAATTATGTGCTACTAATATTTCATCTAAAATTATTACATCATATTTTTTAGACTTTAATATTTTTTTTACAAAACCAATTCCTTTTTTAGATTGTTGTTTATTAATTATCTCTTGCTTTTTATTAAACACAAATCCTTCTCCAAAACATTTAACTTCTAATTGTGGTAAAAGTTTTTTAAAACCTACTTCTCCAGATTCTTTGTTTGATTTTATGAACTGGATTAAAATAACTTTCATATTCTCTCGTAAAGCTCGTAAAGCCAAGCCTAAACTGGCAGAAGTTTTACCTTTGCCATTACCTGTATATATTAAAATTAAATTATCCTTTTTCATATTCAATACTTATTATATCAAATTGAGCGTTTTGATGTAACATCAAAACGCTCATATGTGTTTTTAACAATTAACTTATTAAATTACTAACCCGAACACTTTCCATATCCACAAACAGGACACGTCATACAACCTTCTTTGATTTCCATTTTTTGTCCGCATTCAGGACATATATCTTCACTTTTTACTTCTTCCACTTTCTCTTCTTCTTTTTCTCCGTTTTCTTCAATTAAACTGGTCAATGTTGGTTGTTTAATTTTAACTTCAATTTTATCGGCTGGCCTTTCTTTAATAATTTCCTCTTTTATACCCTGGTCACCGTCTGGCAATATATTAACTTTTTCTTTATTTGTTCCTACATTTAAAACCTGCATATCTCTAGAACCGTCACGATAAATAGTAACCCCTTTACACCCAGATTTGTATGATAACAGATATACTTTCCTTACATCGTCAACTGTTGCTGAATTTGGAAAATTAACAGTCTTAGAAACAGCATTATCTGTATGTGATTGAAAAGCAGCTTGCATTTTCACATGAGTCTCTGGTTCAATATCGTGCGAAGTAACAAAAACTTCTTGCCACTTCTTAGGTATCCCAAGAACTCCTCTAACTGAGCCGTGTTGTGCAACCTGTCGCATAATATCTTCACTATAGAAACCTTCACGAATAGCAATTTGTTTAAACAAAGGATTAACTTCTATTAACTCATCCCCTGCATCTAAGATATTCATGCGCGTATAACAAACAGCAAATAATGGTTCTATACCAGAAGATGCCCCAGCAATAATCGAAATTGTACCAGTAGGAGCAATTGTTGTTACTGTTGCATTACGAATTTTATAATCTGACTTACCATCATCAAAGACTGATCCTTTAAACCCAGGAAAGATGCCCCTCTTTTCAGCTAACTCTTCTGAAGCTCTATGTCCTTTTTCATTAATGAACTTCATTATTTTTTCACCAAGCTTTAAAGCTTCTTTTGAATCATATGGGGTTTCAAGTTTAATCAACATATCAGCCCATCCCATTACTCCCATTCCAATCTTACGAGTTGTTTCTACCATCTTTTCAACTTTTTCCAATGGATAACAATTCATATCAATAACATTATCTAAAAAATGAACTGCTGTTATTGTTATTCGCTCTAATTTTTCCCAATCAACTTCCATCTTTCCTTTATCATTCTCCTTTATCATCTCAGCTAGATTTATACTACCTAAATTACAAGATTCATAAGGTAATAATGGTTGTTCACCACAATCAAGACTAACAATTCCATTGGTAATAAAGCTTAAAGTTATTGGCTCTGTTAAATCATATACTCTTTGAGGTTGCAACTTCTTTATCTCTTTAATTGAATCTTCAAATGTATGTTTATAAAAATTCTTAGTTTTGAATTTCTTTAACTTCAATTGATGTTTGTTTTTTATAAACCCTACATCTTTAATAAATTTAATAACACTGTCTCTAGATATTTCCAATTCAAACAATATTCCATCTGAAATGTAAACTTTCTTTTCTCCTTTTTTGGTGGTGTAAGAAAAGATTTTCCTTGGCTTTCTAGAACGATCATAAATAGTAGATTTCATACCAAGATTTAATAGCAATAATTGAACACCTTTTAATAATTCTCTTGATTTAGAAGTTAATCTTACATATGAACTGTGGTCTTTTTTAAAATTAACTGTACCATCTGCTGTAAATAATCCTTGTAAAAATCCCACAACTGCACTTTTAGGTGCAGTAAAAATACTTTCTGGCACCACTTTTTTATCAGCCTTAACCGCTTTAACACCCAATTCTTTAAAAGAATCTACCATTCCTTTTGCATGATAAGATAAATGCCATACTTTGTTTTCACGTTGAACTTCTTTAATGTCTTTACCATACCAATGATTAACTATTTTTTTAACGTAATTTAAAATATTTTTATCATCATCACTAAAAACAAAACCAACACGACAATCTTTATCGCCTGATCTTAACCATCCATCACCAACCAATAACCCTAATATTTGACCCAATTCTTTTGACCATTTTGCTGGTAAATTATATCTCTTCTTTATTTTTAATTTTGTGTTTTTTGTAAAACTACCCTCACTAGGCTGAATAAAAATTTTATCTCCTTTCTTTAGTTTGTCTAATGCTACCCAACCCTTAGAAGTACGAACTTTATGATCTAAAGTTGCAACAATCTCATAACCAGAATTAGTTGTTAAACGAGCAACTGGTTTAACTCCATTATCTAAATATTGAGTAACCGGTCTTAATGTAACCCCTTCTTTCTCTTGAACCCTATTATCAACCAAGATTTTGTTTATTTTTTTATCTTTTTTATATCGTTTATATAAATCATCAATTCTTTCTAACCCGTTTTCTGTTGCCACTCGAGTCTCTCCAATTACACAAGGATTTGTTGATTCTATATCTCCAAGTTGTGGGGTTGGGTTAAAAGCATTTATTCTATCAATAAAAACAATGCCTGGGTCACCGTTTTTCCAAGCATTTGTTACAATCAAATCAAAAACCATTTTAGCTGACATTTTTTTAACAACTTCGTTATTTCTAGGATTGATTAATTCATACTCTTCGTCTTTATCCAAAGCCTTCATAAATTTGTCAGTTATAGCAACGGAAATATTAAAATTATTAAAAGCTTTCATGTCTTCTTTACATGATATGAAATCTAAGATGTCCGGGTGATCAATACGTAAAATACCCATATTTGCACCACGCCTTGAACCACCCTGTTTGATCTCTTCAGTAGCAGCATTAAAAATTCTCATAAAAGAAATTGGTCCAGAAGCCACACCACCAGTTGATTTAACTCTATCTCCACCAGAACGTAGACGAGAAAAAGAAAACCCTGTCCCCCCACCAGAATTATGTGAGATAAAACCATTAGCTAAATAAGCATGAATACCAGGAACTGTTATATCATAAACCTGCCTTTTGCCAATCCTAACAACCTTCTTAACCGGACTATATAATATAAGCTTTTCTTTTGCTAAATCTTCAAAAAAATCGGGATATATTTCAGATTTCTCCATAACCGAAACTACCTTTTGTCTAGAAAGATTTCTCTGTTGATCTCTTCGGTTTAATAAATGATCAAAAAAAGGCTGAGCAGCACCCTTGGTTCCTCGCGGTAAATCTTCATACCATTTTCTCAACTTAAAAATTTGGTTTGGCAACATTTCTCCTTTTGTAAATATATTTTCACAATCTATTTTGTCTAACCTTGATTGTTTTTTGTTAACCAAAAAACCGACATTTTCTTTAAAAATTCTAAAACTATCTTTTGAACAAATATTTAAATGATAAGCCTTTTTTAATTCATCTCCTGCTTGAAATACAACGTCATAGGTACTTCTTCTGGTTAACATTCCTAAATTAAACATTAAAATTTGTAAATCTTCCGAAAACTTCTCAGAAGCAGTTACAAAAGTTATATGCCCACTTTCTCTAATACATCCGTCTGTAGAGAAAAGACCCCTTAAAAATCCATAAACAACTTCTTTTGGACTTTGTAAAATTAATTTTGGCATTTCCAATTTGTTAGAAGTTTTTTTTGTAAGACCAATATGTTCAAGCCACGACTTAATTTGAATACTTAAAATAGCAACCTCCCAAGTATTGTCTTTACTAGAAATAACTATATTTTCCTTATTAAAAATATTTCTGGTTAATTCTCTAATTTTATCAATTAATTCTGGTTCTTCTTTACTAACAGTGAAACGAATTCCATCTCGGTGATTAGAACCATCTCCAAAATAGATACCAATCAACTCAGCCAATTCTGAGGTTAATTTTGTAGGTAATACATACTCTAGAGCTTTAAAACTTGTTTGATTTCCACCAAGTTTAGGCTCAAAGACAAAATCAGGTAATTTTGTCTGCTGTCCTTTCCAAACAGCCTGTTTTAAAATCGGAACATCTCCTGGTTTTAAATCTTTTATCATTTTCCAATCGTTTTCTCCTTCATTATTAATAACCATTAAACGGTGTTCTTTTGTGCCTCTAATTACAAAGCCATGCTTAGTTTGGACCTCAAAAACCTCCTTTTCTTTATTATCAAACAATTTTTTAATATTACCACAACCCTCATGAGTAAAAATTTTATCTCCCTCTTGTACTTTATCCAACCTTACCAAACCTTTCCCTGTCATCACTATTGTTTCTGCAACCAAACACTTGTGCACCATGGCCGTATGCTTAATAGAATCAAAAATACTCTCCATATCATCTTCAATAGGTAAAACATAACAACCAGAAAGTTGTTGTAAATCACGCCCAGCATTCATTAGTGTTGGTGAATTTGGCATAAACTCACGTTTTGCCATCATATCATAAAAGGTCTTAGCTGTTTTTTTAACATCAATATCTTGATGATACAAATTTTTATACATTTCATCTGCTTGAGAAATGTTCTGTGCTACCCTTTTAAACATATCTGAAGGTTTTTCTATTACCTTTCCATTTTCATCTTTTAAAAGATATCTTTTTTGCAAAACAACCAATGAATTCTCTGTTAAACCAGCAACCTCTGTTACTTCTGTTAATGGTGTTCCTTGCATTCTTCTTTCTTTATGTCGCTGACGATAAACCATAAAAGCTCTAGCAATCTTTTGCTGACCCTCTTCTGTCAAAACTTCTAAGATCATATCCTGGACTTCTTCTACATTTGGGATTGAGTGCCCATCAAACTTTTCATCCAATAATTTAACTACTTTATCTGCAATCTTTTGGATTTCCTTCTTATCTTCAAAACCAACAGCTTCTGCCGCTTTTGAAATAACAACAAAAACCCTATTAGGATCAAACGGCACTAATCGTCCATCACGTTTTTTAATTTGCTCAACTTTTTTAGACATATGTCAATCTAGTGTTAATTATTTTAGCTAAAAATCCAAAAATATGTGGCGGATAATAAAAACACAACCTTGAAGAGGGTGTGTTTTCCACAGAATTGGAAAGCGACTAAATTCATTATATCACAAGTTTTTCAGCTCTGAAAATCCTATAAAAATATACAAAAAAACAGACTAAACTTAGCCAATTATCGGCTATCTTTTTAGTCTGATATCGTACAGAATTTGTTCCATCCTTCTCAAGTTTCTCTCAACTTCATCATATTTATGACGAAGTTTTCCACGGAGACCAATGCGTGTTAGTTCTTCTGCAATATTATCTATTGTTTTGTGAAATTTTTCTAATTGTTTTAAGTTCTCTTTCTTAGCTAAATTAACAGATTTGCGCACAAGCTCTCCTGTAAAATCACATATCCCAGCAATAATATGTTCTGGTGTGGCTTTAATATATTTAGGCATTTCATTCTTATCTTTTGATAAAAACTGGTAAAAAGTTAATGCTTCAATATATTCTTCAACTGCTTCAGAATAAAATCCTTCATAAATAGTTCCTGGTTCTTGTTTTGCAACCTTATTTATCTCTTTAAAATTATTATTAATATGTTTAAATAGATCCTTGGCTTGTTTAAAATTATCTCGCCTTAAAAGAGCTATAGATTTTTTAGAGTCTATTCTAATTTCATTAGCAATTCTTCGTGCATCACTACCTGATTTTAATTTCTTAAAAAATCCTGAAATAGCTTGTTTTAACATACATATATCTTTCTGTTTTTATTTAATTCGTCTATCTTATTCTCTCACTTCTCAACAAAAAAAGCAAACAAAAAAAGGATTACCACTAAATGAGTAGAGTAATCCAGAATGTTATATACTTGCAGGCTGCCTTTACAAGACAGCCTGCACAGTCAACCAATGACTAAGTTAAAAGTGTCGCCCGCAAACTCAGGTCACGCAGACCTGGAGTCAGAAAGTGAAGAGATCAATTCAGAATGACCTTGAGGTATTATTTTGTTGCAGTTAGATAGAAGGAACTAATATATTTATACACTAATATTCCAAAATAGTCAACCTAAAAACCCTGCTTAAAAGCAGGGTTTTACATATATATCCTACTAAACTATTTTATTCTTCTTTTGGTTTCTCTTCTTCTGTCTTTTGTTCTTGTTCATTATTAAAAGATTTAGGTCCACGATAACCTGTCCCGACTGGGACTAAACGGCCAATAATTACATTTTCTTTTAATCCTCTAAGATGGTCTACCTTACCAGTTACAGCTGCGTCAATTAAAATCTTAGCAGTTTCTTGGAATGAAGCAGCGGAAAGAAAAGATGAAGTTGAAAGAGAAGCTTTTGTGATACCCATTAAAAGCATCTTACCACGTGCTTCTTTTTTACCTTCAGTTTTCATATTATCATTCTTATCATTAAAGTCAGAAATATCAGCTATTTCACCAGGCAATAAATCTGTTTCACCTGAATCTTCAATAAAGATACGAGAAAACATCTTACTTGTAATAATCTCAATATGTCTATCATCTAAAGGTTGTCCTTGAGAAGAATAAACTTTTTGAATTTCTTGAATAATATATTTTTGAGTTTCTTCTTTTCCTTTAAACTCAAACATTTCTTGTAGATCAAGTGCTCCTTCTGTTAGTTGGTCACCTTTCAAAACCTTATCGCCATCTTTAATCCACAAAACTCTATCTTTTTCTAAAGTAATCTTCTTATCTGTTTTCTTTTTAGCAGTTACTTTAACTAACCAGTCTCCATCTAGACTTTCTTCTAGTTTTATCTTACCTGCCATTGGGCTAAATTCTTGATTTTCTTTGTTTTCAAATAACAAATCATTTTTCTTAACTTTTGAACCATCTTTAACAACAATTGCATCCATTTGTTTAAGAGGAATTTTAATAGAATAAACTTTATCTTCTTTTCCAGAAATTGTTAAAATCTTTTCTTTAGTATCAGTATCAACCTCCACTTTAACCTCTCCATCTAATGGTGAGATAATTGCTTTATGTTTAGCTGAACGTACTTCAAAAATTTCTTCAACTCTTGGTAAACCTTGAGTAATATCTGATTCTGAAGATACACCACCTGTATGGAATGTTCTCATAGTTAACTGTGTACCAGGTTCTCCAATACTTTCAGCAGCAATAATACCAACAGCTGTACCCATTTCAACTTCTTTGTTATGACCTAAATCCCAACCATAACATTTAGCACATAAACCATGTCTTGTCTTACAAGTTAAAACAGAACGGATCTTCATTGTTTCGAAATCTAATTTACTAATCTTTCTATATGTTTCTTGATCAATTAAGTGTCCTTTCTTGTATAGAACTTTCTTAGTTTTTGGATTCTTAATATCTTCTGCTAAAACACGTCCTAAAATTCTACGAGCTAAAGTTGTATTAATTTCTTCTGAATCTGGTTTATTAACCTCAAAGCCATCTTTATCCCCACAATCATCTTCTAAAACTGTCATATCTTGAGAAACATCAACTAAACGACGAGTAAGATAACCTGCACTTGCTGTTCTTAAAGCTGTATCAGCCATACCTTTTCGAGCACCATGAGTTGAAATAAAATATTCAAGTACATCAATACCTTCTTTAAAAGAACCAATAACTGGTAATTCAATAATCTTACCAGCTGGGTTAGTTACAGAACCTTTCATTCCCATCATCTGAATAGTTTGACCCCAAGAACCACGAGCACCTGAAGTCATCATAATATCTATTGGATTAGCTCTTTGAGTCGCCATCAAATCTTTAGAAACTTTTGTAACAGCATCTTTTGCTTTTTCCCAAATCTCAATAACTTTTGTATATCTTTCATCGTCTGTTAAAAGGCCTTGATCATATTGAGCACGTACTTCATTAATTTGATCCATTGAGTTTTCAATAATTTCAGGTTTTTCTTTAAGTTCAGGAACATCGTCCATTCCAAAAGAAATTCCTGAATTAGTAACATGGAATAATGAAACTTCTTTTAGACTATCTACCATCTCTGCTGTTTTATCTTCTCCATAAATTTCAAAACAATCTGCAATTAATTTACTTAAATCTTTTTTAATTAAAGTACGGTTAACAAGTCTTAATTTATCTGGCAATACTTCATTAAATAACAATCTACCAATTGTAGTTGTCACAAGTTGTTCTGGTTTTATTCCACATTTCTTAATATATGAATCTTCTAATCTTACTTTAATAACATCCTGAATTCCTATCACGTTATTATCAAAAGCCATAGCAGCTTCTTCAAAACTAGAAAATCTCTTTATGGTCTTTTCATCGATCTCTTCATTCTCAGCCATGAAAGTCATGTAGTAAGAACCAAGTACCATGTCTTGTTGTAAACCAACAATTGGATCACCAGTAGCTGGTTTCAAAAGGTTGTGTGACGCAAGCATAATGGTAGCTGCTTCTTTTTTAGCGTTTTCCGTTAAAGGGACATGCACAGCCATCTGATCACCATCAAAGTCAGCATTAAATGCAGGACAAACCAAAGGATGTAATTGAATAGCTTTACCTTCAATTAAAATTGGTTGGAAACTTTGAATACCTAAACGATGTAAAGTTGGAGCACGATTTAACATTACATGAGCTCCTTTAGTAACTTCTTCTAAAATATCATAAATTTCTGTTCTACCACTATCAATAAACCTATTAGCACTTCTTACATTATGTACATAATCACGTTTTATTAATTCAGCAATAACAAATGGACGGAAAAGTTCAAGTGCCATTTGTTTAGGTAAACCACATTGATGTAATTTCAATTTTGGACCAACAACAATTACACTACGACCAGAATAGTCAACACGTTTTCCTAAAAGATTCTGTCGGAAACGTCCTTGTTTACCTTTTAATGAATCAGCCAAACTCTTTAATGTTCTTTTTTGTCCTGTTGAAGCAGTAACTGTTTTTCCATGACGAGCTGAGTTATCTATCAAAGCATCAACTGCTTCTTGTAACATCCTCTTTTCGTTACGTACAATAACTTCAGGAGCACTAAGCTCTGCTAATTTTTTCAAACGGTTATTACGGTTAATAACACGGCGATAAAGATCATTCAAATCAGAAGCTGCATATCTACCACCTTCAAGAGCAACCATAGGACGAAGATCTGGTGGAACAACAGGTATAGAACTTAAAATCATCCAACCTGGTTTAATTTCTCTTTCATTTAAACTATTTAATAGTTTAAGCCTTTTCATTATCTTACGTTTCTTTTGTCCAACAGCTAGTTTGTTTTCTTTAGCTAATATCTTAATTTCAGCTCCTAAATCTACTTCTTCTAAAAGATTTCTAATAGCTTCTGCACCAATTTGAGCTTCAAATACATGACCATATTTCAAAGATAGATCATAGTATTCACTTTCTGAAATAATTTCTCTAACTTTCAAATTCTTTAATTCTTTTTTAGCCATATCAACAGCTTCATTCAACTCTTTTATCTCTTCGTCTTTATTCTTTTCCATTTCAGTCAAACGGGCTTGTTTATCTTCTGATTTTAAATCATTCTTACCATGCAATTGATTTGAACGATTCTTAAAATCTCCTTCAATTTGTTTTTTCTTTGATTTAAATTCTTCGTCAACTTGTTTCAAACTTTCCATTCTTAGATCATCGTCTACGTTTGTAATTATGAAGTTGGCGAAATATATTACTTTTTCTAAATTCTGCAAAGACATATCTAAAACCAAACCAATCTTTGATGGTACACCACGCAAAAACCAAATATGTGAAACTGGCACAGCTAATTCAATGTGACCAAAACGCTCACGACGAACTAAAGCACGTGTAACTTCTACGCCACACTTTTCACAAATTATCCCTTTATACCTAATCCTCTTATATTTTCCACAATAACATTCCCAATCTTTACTTGGACCAAAAATTTTCTCACAAAACAATCCATCTTTTTCAGGTTTTTGTGTACGATAATTAATTGTTTCAGGTCGAACAATTTCTCCATGTGACCATTCTTTAATAGCCATTGGTGAAGCAACCCTTAGCCTTATCGCATCAAAATTTAGTGATGTATTTTTATTCTCTTGCATCATATATTTAATATATATTTATTCTTTTTCCTTAACCTCTTCCTTAACTTCCTCTGCAACCTTTTCTTCTTTTATTGTTTCTTTAACAACCTCTTCTTTTTTAGGTTCTTCTTGTTTTGGTCTTTCTGATCTTTCTGATCTTTCCGGTCTTTCTGATCTTTCTCTTCTTTGAGTCACATTGTAATCAACTTCAGGAGCACCACTACCAACTAAATTTCCTTTTTTCAATAATTCAACATCAAGTCCTAAGCCTTTCATTTCTCTAACTAAAATATTAAAAGCTTCTGGAATATTAACTCTGTTAATTGGTTCTCCTTTAATGATAGATTCATATGCTTTACTTCTTCCAGGAACATCATCTGATTTAATAGTTAAAACTTCCTGCAAAGTATATGCAGCACCATAGGCCTCTAAAGCCCAGACTTCCATTTCTCCAAAACGCTGACCACCATGTTGCGCTTTACCACCTAAAGGTTGCTGAGTAACTAATGAATATGGACCAATTGAACGTTGGTGAATCTTATCTTCAACCATATGTACCAACTTCATCATATATATCTGACCAACCGTTATCTTATTATCAAAAGCTTCTCCTGAACGACCGTCAAAAACAACTGTTTTACCGTCTTCAGGGAAATTAATTTTTCTAAGTTCTTCTCTTATCTGTTCTCCTGTAACACCAGCAAAAGCAGGTGTAGCAACTTTGTAGCCTAACTGTCTAGCAGCCATTCCTAAATGTGTTTCTAAAATCTGACCAATATTCATACGAGAAACAACACCTAAAGGATTAAGGATGATATCAACTTGTCTACCATCAGCCAAATATGGCATATCAGCTACAGGCACAATGCGAGAAATTACTCCTTTGTTGCCATGACGTCCTGCCATTTTATCACCAACCTGAATTTTTCTAGTTTGTGCTACTGAAACCTGTATTTGTTTAATAACTCCAGCTGCTAATTTATCTCCGTTTTCACGTGAGAATATTTTTACATCAACAACCTTACCTTCTTCACCATGCTCTAAATACATTGAAGTATCTCGTACATCTTTTGCTTTTTCACCAAAAATTGCACGTAGTAATCTTTCCTCTGCAGTAAGTTCTGTTTCTCCTTTTGGAGTAATCTTTCCAACTAAAATATCTCCTGATTTTACTCTGGCTCCAACTCTGATAACACCTTCTTCATCTAAATCTTTTAATTTATCTTCACCAACATTTGGAATGTCACGAGTAATAACCTCAGGGCCAAGTTTTGTATCACGAAGATCTACTAAATAGTCTTCAATATGAATTGATGAATATACATCATCATGTAATAATTTTTCTGAAAGCAAAATAGCATCTTCATAATTTCCACCTTCCCAAGGCATAAACGCAACTAAAACATTTTGTCCTAAAGCTAATTCACCTTTTTCACAAGCAGCACCATCAGCTAAAATATCTCCAGCATCAACTTTCTGGTTTGGAGAAACTAAAGGTTTCTGATTTAAACAAGTTGAATGATTAGATCTTCCAAACTTTACTAAATCATATCTACGCATGTTTCCATCTTCTTCTTTGATTTCAATAAAGTCACCTGAAACTTTTTCAACCATACCTGTTTTTTTACAAACCATTACCTGTCCTGAATCTTCAGCTGCTTTAGCTTCAAAACCAGTACCAACTAATGGAGACTCTGGTCTAATCAAAGGTACAGCCTGGCGTTGCATGTTTGATCCCATTAATGCTCTGTTAGCGTCATCATGATCTAAGAAAGGAATCAAAGAAGTAGCCATAGAAATAATCTGGTTTGGAGAAACATCCATTAATGTAATCTCAGCTGTATCAGCTGCAACTGGTTCTCCTTGTTTTCTTACTTCAGCTCTTTCTTTAACAAAATTTCCATCTTTATCAACTGGAGTAGTAAAAGCAGTAATAACTTCTTTTTCTTCTTCAAAAGCATCTAAATATTGTATATCATTAGTAACTTTTCCATCTTTTACTTTACGATATGGGGTTTCCATAAAACCATAATCATTAACACGAGCATATGAAGCTAAGTGACCAATTAAACCAATATTTGGTCCCTCAGAAGTCTGAATAGGACAAATACGGCCATAATGTGTTCTGTGTACATCACGTACTTCAAAACCTGCTCTTTCACGAGAAAGACCACCTGGTCCCATAGCTGACATTAAACGTTTATGTTCCAACTCTGCTAATGGATTTGTTTGATCCATGAACTGAGCCAATTGAGAAGACATAAAGAACTCTCGTACAGAACCAATAACTGGTCTGGCATTAACTAATTGACCAGGAGTCAAAGCATTAATATCTAAAGTTGACATGCGATCCTTAACAATTCTTTCCATTCTTGCCAAACCAACTCTAAAACGACTTTGAACTAATTCACCAATAGCTCTTACTCTACGATTTCCTAAATGATCAATATCATCAGCTTCTTTTTGAGAAATATTTAAACGAATAATTTCTTTAATAACATTAACTAAATCATTTGGTTTTAATGTTCTGTGTTGGTGGTCGTGTTGATCAAAATCTTCTTCAAAACGTTTATTCAATTTATATCTACCAACTGGACCAAAGTCATATCTGTCAAAACTTAAGAACATTGATTGGATTAATTGTTTAGCATTATCTGCTGTTGCTAAATCACCTGGTCTTACCCTCTTATATATCTCTTTAAAACCCTCAGCTTCAGTATGAGCTGTATCACGATCAATTGTTTCTTTTGTATAATTAATTTCTGGATCAGTTTCAATGTTTTCAAATATTTTTTCAATTTCTTCATCAGTTGAGAAACCAAAAGTACGTAGCAAAGAAGTTACTGCTACTTTTCTCTTACGATCAACCTTAACCGTAATTACATTATTTGGATTTGTTTCAATTTCTAACCATGCACCACGATTAGGAATAATCTTAGCGCCATAATATTTCTTACCTTTATGATATTGTGAGGAAAAGAAAACTCCCGCACTACGAATAAGCTGGGAGACAACTACTCTTTCAATTCCGTTAATGACAAAAGTCCCTCTTTCTGTCATCAAAGGAATTTCGCCTAAATATATTTCTTGTTCTTTAACTTCACCTGTTCTTTTATTAACCAACTTAGTTAAAACTCTTAGTGGAGCTTCAAAAGTTGTGTTACGAGCTTTAGCATGAACCTCACCAAATTTAGGTTCATCTAAATAATAGTCTACAAAGTATAACTCTAAATCACGTCCAACCCAATCACGAATTGGAGAAACTTCATTAAAAAGTTCCTTTAGTCCCTTATCAAAAAACCATTCATATGATCTTTTTTGTATTTCAATCAAATCCGGTAACGGATGTTGTTTAAAATCTGGGTTAAAATACTTACGTTGAGCTAATTTAGACATATATATATGTAATATATTTATTTATATTAGTTTGAAACGCGAACGCACAAAAAGAGGTAACAAAATACCTCTTCTGTGTTTATTTATCCACAAGAAGAGCGTTGTTTTTTACTATTTACAGCTATTCAATTGTAACTGTCTGCATAACTTAGTTTTAAGCTTAGATTAGCATAAAATACACTAATTCTAGACAGATTATTTGAAGACCTGATTCTATAAAAGAACATAGAATCATTTGTCAAGTAAGTTCAATATATCAAGGATTGAAAATTATGTCAAATATTTGTATCTTTTGCCCTATTTATCATCATTTCAACTGTCTTAATTGTGTTAATGGGTTTTAAAATTATTTTAGGGTGTTTGTTTTGCCAAACCCTAAAAATTTCATCTGAAAAACTAGGACCTATAAAATTTGTATCTTTAAAATCAATAATAACTAAGTTAAACTCTTCTAGGCCAAACAAAAGTCTTTTAGCCTCTGATCGAGCCATAACCGAAGGCTCTACTTTAACTTTTATCTTTTTTAACTCCATCTTTTTACTTAATCCTCTATTTTAAATTTCATTTTATTTATCCCCTCTAAAAATTCTAAAGTTGATTTAACTGAAGGACCTTGTGCATTTTTTAACACAACTCTATCACCAAATTTATTAATCAAAGAACTTAAAAATTCATCACCCCAAGAAGGTGAAAAAACATCAACTCCGTCACAATCAACTTCTATCTTTTCGTTGCCTTGTACATCTTTTAAAGATGGCAAAAAAGCAGCAAAAGCTTCTTTGCCAAGCATTCTACCATTTAATAATGTTCCAAATTTTTTTAGATAAATAGTCATAAAAATTAAAATTGAATTAATGCTAAACATCCACGAAACTTAATTGATGCTTTATGTATATTTAAATTAAAATCACTTTCTTTAATCTGAAGCTCAGCATCTCCTGTTTGGAAAAATAATTTCATTTCATTGCTAACAACAGTGTGTTTTACATATTTTAAGCCATTTCCACGCGATTCAGGTGATCTCCCAGAAATTACTTCAGTAAATGCGGTCTTTAAAGCATCTAAATGATTATTTAATTCTGGTTTAACTTTTTTTAAAGTTGATAAAACTCCTTGCCCTCTATCAGCTAAAACAATTTTTCTTTTCTTTAAATCATAAGCAAAAAAGATTCCCATAATATCCGGCCAATTGCCAAGATTATGCCCAAAAGAATTATCACCAATTTCACCTGTTACACTTGTAATTGAAAAATATTTATCTTTTAAACTTTCCGTTTTACTCAATTCATTTCTTAATCTAGTCAATCGTGCTTGGAAAACAGCAGAGTCTTTGCAATAAAAACCAGACAATGGTTCAATTCCTGGATCATTCAAAACCCAATTTCTTGCCATTTTTAATATATCATCTAGATTATTTTTTATATATTCTTCAATATCTTGTTTTTTATAATAACGATAATTATTTTCTCCACGAACCGAAACTAAACGATTGCTTTTATCCCAACGACGTAAAGTTTGTGGATTAATTCCTAATTTATCTGCCGCTTGTTTTATTGTTAATAATTTATTTTTCATATCTTTCATAAACATTATACAAAAACAGTTGAACCTTATACATTATAATTATAAACCTTATACAAAACGTTGTCAACCTTATACATACATTATATATAACTGCTAACATTAGCCAACATATATATTTATTTATCCTTTAATTCTTCTTTAAGCACCTTTCTATCGTCCCAATCAACCATTTTACCATCAGCAACGCACATCTTTTGTTCTGCGCCCTTTCCGGTAATTAACACTAAATCATCTCTTTCAGCTATTTTTAAAGCTTTTTGAATAGCTTCTCTCCTATCTAATATTTTATGTAGTTTATTACTGTCTACACTAGATGCAACTTGATTAATAATCTCCATTGGATCTTCATCGTATGGGTCCTCATTAGTAACTATTACAATATCTGCATTATCATTAGCTAACTTACCAAGAACAGGTCTACGGTCTTTATCCCTACCACCACCAGTTGATCCTAATATATGTATTATTCTATGATGTTCTACATTTTTTAGAATATTATATAGTGTTTGAACAGCTTTTGGTTCAAAAGCATAATCAACTAATATTTTAATTCCTTTACTGTTTTCAATAAATTCTAACCTACCAGGTAAAGGTTTTAAATTTTCAACAGCAAATTTAATTTTATCTTCTTCAACTTTCAAAGCTTTAGCAACTGCTACCCCACTCAACACATTATATCTATTATATCCACCCAATAAATTAATCTTTAAATCATTTAATTTAACATCTGCATCCTTGTCTATACCATAAGTAAATTTTTCATCAGCTTTAAAGTTTAGAAAATATTCTGAATGCTCATCATCTAAATTAGCAATGATTGTTTTCTCAACTTTTTTCTTTTTAGTTTTAGAAAGATATTTAAACAACTTACCTTTGGCCTCTTTATATTTCTCAAAGCTTCCATGTGATTCAATGTGTTCAGGATATAGGTTTGTAAAAACCAAAATATCATAACTAATACCTAAATGTCTGAACTGTTTTATCCCTTCAGAAGTTGTTTCAACAATTACAACATCACACTTATCTTTAACCATTTGTTTTAATAATCCTTGTAATTGAAATCTCCCAATCATTGTCATTTTCTTATCATTCAACCATTCCTTGTTTCCTACTTTAAATAAAGTAGTTGTGCTCATTCCAACCTTAAGACCTGCCTTTTCCAAAATCTGAGCCATAAAGTAACAAGAAGAAGATTTTCCTGTAGTACCCGTTACCCCAACCACAATCATCTTATTACTTGGATAGCCATAAATTAAAGCGCTTAATTTGGATAAAAGATAATGATAAACCGGCTGCCCAAATTTGAACAGCTTTTTAGGAATTATTTTTTTAAGTAAATTTAATATCTTATTTAACATATTGTTTATCAAGTTGTTTATAGAAAACCAAACCTAATGGGAAATACAACCAGAAAGAGAAGAAGCGATAAATCAACATAACAGATAGAGCTAACTCCAAAGGAGTACCAAGTGAATTAAATATCAAAACCATAGCTGCATCAAATGCACCTAAACCGCCGGGGATAAAAGAGATTAAACCGAATAAACGACCAAATGCAAAAGCTACCACACCTAAACCAATTGGTACTAATGAACCAAAAGCAAGGAAAAGTAAAAATATTGTTAAACCATCAGACAAAAATTTTAATAGCTGCATTGTAGCCGGACGCAAAACTTTCTTCTTGTTAACTTTAAGCCAGGCCAGATCTTTATAAAAATCAACTAATAGTTCTTCAATTCTATCCTCTTGTCTAATACCGTCTTCCCCCTTATCTATTTTCTCTGCTAACCAAACAACTCTTTTGTGTGCTCTGTCTTTTTTGCCAATAAAGAAATATACAGCAAAAAGAAAAAAACAAACAACTAGTGTGAAACCAAGAACAGCAATTATCTGAGTATGTCCAACATTACCTAATTTAAAGAACAAATATATTAAACTTATGATCAACAAAAAGAAAAAAGCAGCATAATAGCATATTAATTCAATCACAATTGATAGAAGAGCTTTACCTTCTTTTATTCCCTGTCTCCTAAGTAGTTTTAAAAACCACAAATATCCTGCAAACCCAAACGAAGGAATAGTAAATGTTAGAAACAGAACTGTTATACCTATTTTAACAAATTTTAAAAAAGGAAAATATGGAATTTTTACAATTTTAAATGTAGACCTATACACACCTGCTTGTAAAGAAAAATTCAAACATTGTGCTGCAAAAGCAGCAACTAACCAATACCATTTGGCCTGAGCAAATAACTGTCCAATTTCACGTAACTCTGAAAATTTAAATAATATGATTATAACAACAACAACTAATAAAAGAGGGAAAAACAGTTTTTTAAAATTGATCTTAAATGGTTTACCATTTGGCATTGATAGAGTCATAGAATGTTTCGTAAAAATTTTGCTATTCTAAATATATTATACCATTTTTTATTTATTACAAAATCAAAAGTACCCATAAAGTTTATTTCTTGTCCAGTAAAGCCTTTTTTAAATTTAGTAATACCGCCCCAACTACCTTTTTCTTCAGAAATACCCCAAAAATCATAATATTTGTATCCATTCTCTTTAGCCCATTGAATAGCTTTCCATTGGATTAAATAGTTAGGCATTAAATTCCTTTTTTCATCAGATGAAGCTCCATAAAAATATGTGGCTGTATTACCATACCCTACTACAATAATTGATGATAATGGAATATTATCATGTTCAGCTATAAACTGAACAATATTTAAATCACTATCTAATAAATCCTGATAATATCTTTTATCAAATATATTAATCTTATCTCTTTTAGCTGTTTCACTGATTAGATTATAGAAAACATCAATATTTTTCTCTTGTTTAATAACAACCTCTTTCTTTTCAGCCAACCGAATATTATATCTTGTCTTTTGGTGCATTTCTTTCAAAAGTTCTTCCTCTGATTTAGATAAATCTAAAACTAAAGTACTTTCTGGTTCTTTTAGGTTGGTTAATAATTTTGGTTTTTTAAAACCAGGATCCAATCCTTCATCTTTGTTTTCGTAAGGTGGCGCAATACGGAAAAATATGATATTTTCTTGTTTAGCTATTTTTTTAATTTCTTTAACTAATAAATTAAAGATTTTCTCGTTTTTAAAAACTGGCCCTTTAGGACAAGTTAGATAATATTTATTATTTGGCAAAGCTCGTTTAATAAACAAAGCAACAGAAACTAATTTATTATTTTCATAAATTCCAAATCTAAAAACTTTCTCATTCAATTTATCAGAACGAAAACTACCCCACTCCCATGATTGTAGGAAGGAGGCAGGAGAACTATTGGAAATATTAAAATTATTCCATTCATCCTTAAAATTATTGTCTGTTATTAATTTAATTTCCATATGCTACTTATTATTCTTTTTTAGCCACATTAAACCTGGTTTACCAATATTTAATTCTTCTTTTGATTTAATTCCCAAATTTTCAATAAATTTCCTAATATCCTTTTTAATTTTCTCTATATCATCATTATCTTCCACATTTAGTTTTTCAACTTCTAAAAACAGCCCTAAATCTTTTACATCCTCAAATACAATCTCATACTCATCCGTTAAAAAAATATGTTTATGATTTTCTAGTTCAACTAATATCTCTAAACCTAAATGGGCTATGATTTTCATCATTATGTCAAAATCTTGTACTTCTGTTTCATGTTCATCTGAATATAGCCAATTACCATCTTCACCAAGTTGATCCACTTTATATGTAATATATGTTTTATCACCTTTTTTTCTTAATCTAAAAGATTTCTCTAAAAGACCTTCTTTATTGGCCTGCAAATCTTCTCTTTTGGGATCCTGAAAATATATATCTAATGTTTTCTCAACACCTATAAAATTAAACTTATTTAGTTTTTCTAGTATCTCTTCTTTAGAATCAAAAATCTTAACTAATATTTCGACTTCTTTCATATTATTTATTATTCTTTCCTAACAGTTTAAAAGATTCTTTAATAATTTCATCCTCATCTTCTATATCTGCTGGTATTTGTTTAAATACATCTCTAACTTCCTGCGGTGAATATCCTAGTCCTTGCAAAGCTTCAAATGCCCCTGCTTGGCCACCAGATGTTAAATCAATTTTCTCATCCTTACCAACTGGGATATCGTCTAGCTTATTCTTCAACTCAACTACAATCCTTTCGGCAGTCTTAGTCCCAATTCCAGAAACCTTTTTTAATAAGCTGGGGTCATCTCTTAATATGGCTTTTTTAATTTCTGATAGTTTTGCTATAGACAAAGTCTGCAAAGCAGACTTTGGTCCTACTCCAGAGATTGAAATCAATAGTTCAAAAAACCTTTTCTCTTCTTGCGACTCAAAACCGTACAAATTTAACGCATCTTCACGTACGTAGGTATAAATAGAAAATTCTTTTTCTTTATCTATTTTAGCTTTTTCTAAAACAGGTTCAGATACAAATATTTCATACCCTATATTACCTACAACTAAAGTAAGAGATCTACTATTCTTGTATTTAATTTTACCAATTAAGTATGATATCATGATTTAATCTTAGCAGAATTGTGTGTGTTTGTCACCTTTAAATAATACAAAAACAGCATACTAATTTAATGCTGTTTTTGTGTATATATAAAGCTTTATTTTAAACTATTAACACTCTTCGTCATCTTAGATTTCTGACGAGCAGCATTGTTTTCATGAAAAATACTTCTCTTGGCTGCCTTGTCTATTGCTTTAGTTAATTTTTTAGCAAGTTCTTCTGCTTTAGATTTGTCTTTACCTGAAATTGCTTTTTTGAATTGACGAAAAAGATAATCAATATTTTCCTTGACCATGCTATTTCTTTTAGTTCTTGTCTTTACTTGTCTTAATGCTTTTTCAGCTGATTTTGTTTGCGGCATATATATTTATATATTAATTAATTACTTTGATATTATTCTAAAGTATTTTCTTAAAAATGTCAACTATTAAATGTGAAGCTTTCCCAATTTTCTTTTCTTAGATCTTTTACTTTTATAGAATACTTTAAATCATACTTTCCAATTTTTGTACGTTCTAATTCTTCTAAATATGCTCCAGATACTAAAGTTTGCCCAATATCATGTGCTAAAGTACGAACATATGTACCAGAAGAGCATTTTACTTTAATAACTAACTTAGAATCTTTAAATTCTAACATCTCTATATTATATACCTCTATTTGAGATGGTTTTCTTTCAATCTCGATTCCTTTACGTGCTAGATTGTATAGTTTTTGTCCTTTAACTTTCTTTGCTGAAAACATTGGTGGTGTTTGTTCTTGTTTTCCAACAAATTTATCTAAAACATCTTTAACTTCTTTTTCTGTAAAATCTATATCATCTTTTACCTTTTCTATCTCACCTGTTCTGTCTTGGCTATTACTAACAGCCCCCAATTTCAATGTAGCTATATATTCTTTATCTAACCCAACAAAATTTTGTAGTTCACGAGTAGATTCTCTATTTATTGCAATAAATAGCAAACCAGAAGCAAAAGGATCTAAGGTTCCTGCATGACCTATTTTTTTAACTTCTGTTATCCTACGAAGTTGATCTATAACATCATGAGACGTTGGGCCTGATGGTTTGTTGATTAAAATATACATAAACTATATCCTATCTGGATAATCAGATATTATTGCATCAACTCCATAAGACTTTAATCTATCTATATCTTCCTTCTTGTTTGGAGAATAAACATAAATCTTTAAATGATATCTATGTGCCCTATCAACAACTTTTTGATCAACAAATCTGTGATGTATATCAACAATATTAGCTCCTACTAATTTAGCTGGTAAAACAAACAATTTTTTAATAAAAAAATATTTCAAATACTTATATGGATTAAAAGCAATAGCTGTTTGAATAGCAGAATCACGAATAAGAACATCTACAAGAAGTGGGTGTTTAAAAGAAGCAATTAATACCTCATTATGAATCTTTTGTTTATTAATAACATCAACCAACATTGGCGCTACACTGATTGACTTAACATCTAACATTAATAATTTAACTTTTCCTTTATATCTTTCAATAAATTCTTCTAAAGTAGGTATTTCTTGTCCATTTTCCAATTTAATCTGTTTTAATTCTTTTAATGTCATTCTGGAAATCTTACCCCTTCCTTTTGCAGTACGATCCACTCTATTATCATGTATTAAAACTAATTTCTTATCTTTAGTAACTCGAACATCAGTTTCTATTGCATCCACACCTAATTCTACAGCTTTATCAAAAGCTGCAAATGAATTTTCTAGTTCATAACCTGATGCACCACGATGAGCTATTTTTAACATAAGCTATATTTCTAATATAAATTTCTCTAGTAATGTTTCTCCTGAAACCTTACTAGATTTTAATTTTAAATCTATTTCTAATAATTTTTGATAAATATCTTTTAATTGCTCCATAGAGTATTTCTTTACCATTGGTAATGATTTTTGAACTACAAATGGATGTAATTTTAAAACTCTAGCAGCATCAGCACTATTCACACTTTTTAATTGAATCAAAATTCTAAACTGACGCACAATCATAGTTAATAAATATATTTCATTACTACCTAATTCTAATTGATCTTTTAATAACTTAACAGCTTCTCTCTTGTTATTATTAACAATCATGTCTGTTAGTTTAAATATATCATCATCTAGTTTCCCGCGCACTAACAAATCAATATCTTCATATATTACTTCCTTATCCCCTTTATATGCCTTCAACTTTCCTAATTCCCCTATAGCTAACCAAGTATCGCTTCCTAAAGATATGGCTAATTTATTAAAATTAATATTATCAATATTCAATCCAATTTGGTTAATTTGGTTCTGCAACCAAACATCCATTTCTGCTGGTTTTAATTCATCAAAGGAATAAGCTTCATCAGCCTTTTTATTCAAAACCTTAAAAACCACAGATCTTTTGTCTACTTGAGAATCATAGAAAATTAAAAAGCTAGAATTATCAAATTCTAATTTCCTTAAAAATTCAACAACATCTTCTTTTGCTTTACTATCTTTACTTGCCAACCCCTCTACAATTAAAAATTTCTTTTGACTAAACAAGTCATTAGTTGCAATATGTTTATTCAATTCATCTGCACTTAATCTAGATCCGTCAACTTTTTGTATATTAAAACCATCAGAATTGTTTTTAACTAATTCTCTTAATTTCTCTCGTGAACGATATGTATCTGGTCCGTATAAGAAGTAAATCATATTTTCATCTTATATCATTTCTTGTTTTTTGACAAAGTTAAAACCCGCAAAAAGCGGGTTTAACATTTATATAAATTAAATATTATCTTCTATCTCCACCTCTATTAGGTTTTCTAAACTTATTCCTTGGTCCATTAAAGTTACCTCTAGGAGCAGAAGATTGTTCTGATTTTTTAACCTTTGAAAAATCAAAGTCTGTACCAATAAAGGTAAGATTAATTCTTCCTTGATCATCAATCTCTTTAACCTTAGCAGGAACCTCATCACCAACACTAACTGCGTCGCTTGGAGATCCAACTCTAAATGGAGCCATTTCTGAAACATGTACTAAACCTTCTTGGCCCGGTAATACTTCTACAAAAGCTCCAAAGTCCATAAGTCTGGTTACTTTACCTTGGTAAATTTCACCAGCTTCAACTTCTTTAGTTAAATTTTCAACCCACTCTATTGCTTTATCAGCGCCTTCAGCTGAAGGCGAAGTAATAAAGATAAGGCCTGAATCTTCAATATCAATAGCTACACCAGTAGTATCAATAATTTCATTAATAACTTTACCACCAGGTCCAATTACATCTCTAATCTTATCTGGATTGATTTGCATAGTATGAATTCTTGGTGCATATTGAGACAATTCTTTTCTTGGTTCTGGAATTCCTTTTTGCATTACATCTAAAATCTCTAAACGAGCTTTTAAAGCTTGCTTTAAAGTATCACTAACCATATCCATTGTTAAACCATCTGATTTTGTATCCATTTGAACAGCAGTAATACCATCACGAGTACCAGCTATTTTAAAATCCATACCACCATTTGAATCTTCTAAATCTTGTAAGTCTGTTAAAATCTTGTAATCTCCAGCTTCATTTTGAGCAATACCCATAGCAATACCAGCTACTGGTTTTTGAATTGGTACACCAGCATCCATTAAAGCTAAAGATGACCCACAAACAGAGGCTTGAGAAGAAGATCCGTTTGAAGATAATACTTCAGACACAACCCTAATTGTATATGGAAAATCTTCTTTAGTTGGTAATACAGGCATTAAAGCTTTTTCAGCCAAAGAACCATGACCAATATCTCTTCTTCCAGGACCTCTATTTGGTCCAGTTTCGCCAACAGAAAATGAAGGAAAATTATAATGATGCATATATCGTTTCTTGCCAGACTCTTCCAAAGTGTCTAAGATCTGTTCATCTGAAGGAGAACCTAAAGTAACTACTGATAAAACTTGTGTTTCACCACGTGAGAATAATCCTGTTCCATGTGTGCGAGGAAGTAAACCAACATCTGCAGATAAAGCACGTATCTCATCCATCTTTCGATTATCAATTCTCTTGTTCTTTTTCAAAACTAAATCGTTAGCTTTTTCTTCAATAGCCTGAGCTACTAATTTCAAAGCTTTCTTTCTTTCATCTTTAGAAACTTCATTGTCTTCCTTTAAAGTAGAATCAATTTCTTCTTTTAAATCTTCAACACCTTGTTTAAATTGATCTTTAGATTTAAATTCTAAAACTTTATCTAATTTATCTTCAGATAAAAATTCTTTAACTTTTTGGTTAACCTGTTCTTGCTTAGCTTGAGTTTCTTCATCAACTTTTTGTATATCTTCCAATTTAATCTTTTCTTGACCAACTTTTTTAACTACTTCTTCAATTAATTGAACAACACTACCAATATGTTTTCTAGAAAAATCTACTCCTTTTTCAACAGCTTCCTCATTTACTTCATTTGCACTAGCTTCAAGCATGATTACTTTTTCAAAAGTACCTGCTACAACTAAATCCAAATCACTTTTTTCACGAGCTTCATATGATGGATTTAAAACCCACTCATCATCAACCATTCCAACCCTTACTCCAGCGATTGGGCCTTTCCATGGAATATTAGACATTGATAGCACACAAGATGCTGCTACTAATCCAACCATATCTGGATCATTTTCTCCATCAAATGATAAAACTGTTAAAACAACTTGTACGTCATTCTTAATTGAGTCATCAAATAAAGGACGAATAGCTCTATCAATCATTCTTCCTGATAAAACAGCTTCATCACTTGGACGACCTTCACGTTTAATAAAGCGGGAACCTTTAATTTTTCCAGCTGCGTACAATTTTTCATCAAAATCAACCATTAAAGGGAAAAAATCTATTCCTTCTCTTGGAGCTTTTGACATACAGGCTGTAGCTAAAACTACAGTGTCGCCATACTGGACTGTACAAGAACCATGGGCTCTACCAGCATAACGTCCTGTTTCAATCTTCATTTCTTTACCACCAATTTGGGCAGAGAAATCTTGAATTTTCTTTGACATATTTTGTCTCTCTTTTTTTCTAACCAACAAACTACAGACTTGATAAGCCTATTTGTTTATTGATTAAAAAAAATTAATTATTTATCTTTAATGCCCCATCAATAAGATGGGGCATTAAATATTTTATTCATCAATATCTTCATTACCATCATCTTCGCTAAGTAATTTTTGTTCATCTTCCTTAGCTTGTTCTCTCTCTGTTTTTGTAATCTTCTTTAACTTCAACTTCTTAGCAAGATTTTCATAACTACTTGTGTTATCTTTTTCTAAAAATTTTAATAGTCTACGACGTAAACTAACTTTACGTAACAAACCACGTCTTGAAGAAAAATCTTTCTTATGTGTTTGTAAATGCTCAGTTAATTCTTTAATCTCTTCTGATAAGATAGCGATCTGCACTTCTGCAGAACCTGTATCACTATCATGAGTTTTAAATTTCTTAATTACAGCATCTTTTCTTTTTTTATCTAACATGTGTTCCTTTGTCACGAAAATCCTAGTTTTTCCTTAAATTATTGGAAGACCAAGAAAATCGTCATTAATTTAACCTATTTGGAGTCTAACATAGTTTTAAAGAAAAAACAAGTCCTAATTAAACACCTGTGCTTCAAATGTTTTTATATCAACTTTTGGATCTAAATAACATTTTGGATCTAAACCAGCCTTTTGAGAACACAATTCAGATAAAAATTGTTCCTTGTTCCATCCTGTTTCTCCGGCTACCTGTGGTAAAAACACACCAGATTTAGAGCCTGATTTGATAATAACCCCATGCTTTCCTAATTCTATTTCATCTATTGTTGATTTTTTAGGAACTGTTAAAACAGAAATTTCAATCTCTACTTTATTTAGTTCTTCTTTAATTAATGGAGAAAAACGAGAATCATTAAAAGCCGCAGACAATGCCATTTGTTGAATTGCTTCATACAATGGAATTTCTGGTGGTTCTATTAACCCAATGCATCCCCTTAATTCTTTGTCTTTGTGTAGTGTTACAAATACTCCCCTTTTTTCTTTAAAAATTGGATATCCTAAATATTCTTCATCAATAACTTTTGAAGGACTAAAAGAATTTTCTAAAGTTTGTCGAGCTAACCTTAAAGCTACTTCTTGTTCTTGTTGATTTAAAATATATTTTGAATTTATTTTTTTGTTAAAAATAATACTTGTGTATCCTACCACTCTATTCTTATCTCCATATGTTTCTGTATCACCAGAATTTGTATAATCCAAAAATTCAGCCTTTAAATTTAATTCCTGTGCTAACAGCATCCCTGTTATTACAGCTGACCAACCACAGGCGCAGGTAGATAAATTTAAAATTTCATTTTCAAATTTTTCCATTTGTGATAAAAAATCTTCTTCATCACCCTGTAAGATTAAATCTATTATTTGTTTATCAACAAAATTTGCATCCTCATAATTTGGATAGTGAGACAAATCTGTACTAATCACAATTAATGTTTTACTATCTATTTTTTCTAAAAGATTTTTAGATATATCTTTCAAATCTTTTAAATTTTTATTACTACCAAATAACCCAGGAATTAATTTAAAATCATTACCTAATGTTTTTTGTAAAAATGGTAATTCTACTTCTAAAGAATGTTCTGTTAAATGAACCTCGGAATTAATTTTAATTAATTCATTAGATTTATTTAACTTATTAATCAATTCTTTGTCTAATTCTATTTTACCTAGAGGAGTTTTCCATATATCACTTCCATCAAGAATTAGGCCTGAAAAATGTTCTTGATGACTATTACCAAGTAAAATTATCTTATCATAATCTTTGTTTAAAATCTGTTTAAATCCTTTAGCTGCTGTTTGTCCAGAAAAAATATATCCTGCATGAGGAACAATCAAAACTTGCGGATCAATATTGTTTTTAATCTCTGACTGAGATAACAGATTATCTATTGTTTGAGATAATTCTTGTTTATCTGCAGAATAAAAATTATCTATTGCAGCTGGTTCGCGAATAATTAAATCTTTTTCTTCCGTTATTTCAGCTGTAATATTTAATTGTTGTTTTTCAGGTGCCATAAAAATATATATTGCCCAAGCTAAAATTAAAAATATTAATATGAAAAATAAGATTTTTACAGTCATGTTTTATTCTAAATGAACCCCTCTTTCAAAATCTTTAATCTTTTCTTTAATTTCTGGATAGTTAACCAAATCTGGATCTATTTTAAACATTTTTTCAATCTCTGTTTGCACAACCTTAATAACTGGCCAATCTGTTAATTTAGCTATTTTAAGAGAATCATAAAAACCAGACTGTCTAATTCCATATACTTCTCCTGGTCCACGGAATTCTAAATCTCTTTCAGCTAGTTCAAACCCATTAGATGATTGAACTAAAGCTTGCATACGTTTCAAAGTTGCTTCTGTATCTGATTCAGTAAATAGAAAACAATATGATTGATGTTCACTCCTACCTACCCTACCTCTTAATTGATGTAATTGAGCTAAACCAAATCTTTCAGAAGATTCAATCATCATAACTGTTGCATTAGGTATATCTATTCCTACTTCTATTACAGAAGTAGATACTAATATTTTAATCTTATTCTCTACAAACTCTTTCATTATCTTTTCTTTTTCTGCTCCTTTTATCTTTCCGTGTAATATTTCTATCCTTAAATCCTTAAAAACCTTTTTATCTAATTTTTCAAAAACATCTTTAACCGCTTTAGCACCTAATTTGTCCGAGGGATCAATTAAAGGACAAACAACAAAAGCTTGTCTTCCTTTTTGTATTTCTGAGTTAATAAATTCATAGGCTCCTTTACGTTCATGTGGTTCAACTACTTTTGTCTCAATTTTCTTTCTATCTTTTGGCATCTCATCAATTACAGATAAATCTAAATCACCATAAACAGTTAAAGCCAAAGATCTTGGAATTGGGGTAGCTGTCATAGACAAGAAATGTGGAGAAAAATCTTTTTTATCTTCCTGATTACGTGCTTTATCTTGTAGTTCTTTTCTTTGTGCAATACCAAATCTATGTTGTTCATCTATTACAATTAAATTCAAATCTTTAAAACTTACTTTATCTTGTATTAAAGCATGAGTCCCGATTATTAAATCCACATTACCTTCTGAGATTTCTTTGATTAAATCTTTTTTCTTAACTACCTCTGTATCTATCTTTGTTTCTGTTCTGGTAAGTAACCCTATTGTAAAATCATATTTTTCAAAAATCTTACAGAAACTACTAAACTGCTGTGAAGATAATAGCTCGGTTGGTGCCATATATGCTACTTGTTTTTTGTTTAATAAAGCATTTAACATAGCTACACCAACAGCAATTGTTTTACCACTTCCAACATCTCCTTCTAACAACCTATTCATTGGTTTAGATTTACCTAAATCTTTAATTATTTCCCAAGCAGATTTCTTCTGTGATTGAGTTAATTTAAAAGGTAAAGCATTTACAAATTTACGAGTTTCTTTTTCTTTAAAAACTATCTTATCTGCATTTAGATGTAATAGCTCTTGTTTAATTAAACGAGCCCTAGCTTGAAGTAAAAATATCTCATTAAACTTAAGTCTAAAACGAGCTTTTTCTAATTCATCCAAATTAATTGGAAAATGTATTTGATGAACAGCTTGTCTCAAAGGCATCAGGTTATTATCTTTCAACACATTCTGTGGCAACCATTCTTGAATAAAGTTAATACAAGATAAAGATCGTTTAACTGTAAAACGAATCTGTCTTTGGGTTAGTCTCTCTGTAGAGGAATATATTGGAACAATCCTGGCTGTATGAGTAGTAAACTTGTCATACTTATTCACCTTTTCAAAAGTTGGATTATGAAACTCTAATCCTGAATCAGATAAAATGGCTTTACCAGATAAATATATTTCATCACCAATAGCTAGGGTGCGTTGAATATATCGTTGGTTAAACCATACAATCTTAATTTTATCTGTTTCATCAGCCACAACAGCTTCAACTAAAATCATTCTCTTACGAAAAGATCTTCTAGATTCAAGTAATTCAATCTTACCTTTAATAGTTAAAAGAATTCCTGGTTCAATTTCATCTATCTTAAGTAAATTAGAATAGTCTTCATAACGAAAAGGAAAGTAAAAAAGAAGATCTTCTACGTCACTAACACCTAATTTTTTAAATTTAGGTGCTACTTGAGCTGTTATCTTGTTTATCTCTTTAATTGAGGTCTGTAAATTCATAGTAGATCTCTAAATTAATACAATTAACCTGAAACCCCTAGTTGAACC
>CAYSXS010000001.1:0-86765 GCA_964435065.1 uncultured Gammaproteobacteria bacterium | reverse complement strand
TTTAGACTGGTGGGACTTTAACCCACTGGATAATTAGAGCTTAGCTTGGCGCTTCCCATATCTTTATTTTATCTCTTCCGCTTTATTTTGTGAAAGATTAATTATTAAAAGCATAAATCCAAAAATAAATGAAATAATTAAAACTATATTCAAATCAAAGTAATTAGAAACAAAACCTTCTTTAATTAATTCCAATCCAAACAATATTACAAAAATAATCAGACTGAATAAAAATATTTCTTTAATAATTGATTTGATCATATCAACGTATAATCTTTCTAATATATCCTTTAACTTGTTCTAAAAAATTACTACTGTTTAATTTATCTTTATACAAAACAATCTTAATATTACTTACAGAAATTACTTGTTTGTTTTCTTCAACTGTAGGTGCAGAAATTAACCAACGCATAACCGGACTATTTTGATAAAGATTTTCTAAATTAAATTCTGCTTTTCCATTTTCTTGAACATCTTCTAACGTCCACACCCATTCATCTTTTACAACTTGTGGTCCAATTTTAAATTCCTCATTCTCTGGTTTAATATATTTAATTTCTATTTCAGCTGAATTAAAATGTTGAGGAACACGAATATCAAAATATACTGGGCTAGAAGCAATATCTTGATAACATTCGTTATTAACTTCTTTAATTGGCCACAACCTATTTCCTGGAGATAATTCCGTAATCATCGATTCTCTATTACAAAAATCATAATTAATTTCTAATTTATCTCCTGGAACAAAATCTAAAACAAACAACCAGATAAGGATAGCTAATATTATTAATATTAAAATTATTCTTAAAGTCTTCATATATTTTTAGCAAAATATTCTGTATTAGATATTACTTTAAATAATATTCCTCCTCCATTAACTTCTTGTGGATCAACAATTTGTAATCCATATATATTAAACTTATTCTCATTAAAATATTCTACTTTAATATCCTTAGAACGATAAAAGAACCAAACACCTGTAAACTCTAACAATACTTTAACCGATTTTAACTCATCTCCACCTTGCGGAATAATTAAATGTTTTCTTTCAGGAAAAACTACTTTATCATTTGAAACATCTGTTAAGATAATATCATCTGGATGTGTTTTAGTTAAAATATCTTTAGCTTGTATACGATGTTGTAACAAGTTATTTTTTATCTGTACTAAAGATTCTGGTTTTTTAGAATACATCATATTAAAGGATAGGCCCAATATACAAAGTATTAATACGCCAACCAGAGCCTTATTCCACACCTTCTTCCTTATTTCCCACAATTTAACTATTAAAAACCCAACAAAAGGTAAAGCAAAGATATATATTGGTAAAAAATATCTAACATACGAAGAACCTACACTAATTAATCTAGGATCTAGACTATCTTGAAAAAACCAAGAACCATAGTAGATTAATATGAAAACTGAAGATACTGAGAAAAACCAAAAATACATTCTTTGGTTTTTAGTTTTTTCAGATTTAAAAAACCAAATTAATCCTGAAATGAATAATATTATCCAGAAATAAAAAAGACGTACAAAATATTTATATATCGAATGAGCAACTATTACTCTGGGATGAAAACCAAAAGGTAACAGAACTGCTTCAACTAAACTAATTTGTTCAGCATGTGAAATTTCTTCTAAGTTCTCACTCACAACCCTCGAATAACCAGTAGCTAAATATGATCCATACAACACTTTATTGTTTGCTAATACGGGAACAAAACAAAGAATAAATATTATTAAACTTATTAATAAATATTTCCACCTTATCTTTTTAAAATTAAAACCTAAAATTATCAATACTATTAATAACACCCAAACAATCTCTGATGTACGTGTAATTAAAGATAAGCCAAAGAATAATCCAGTTAAAACAGAGTAAATATACTTGCTCTTTATTTTATCTATATCAAACAATTTCAAAAGAAAATATATGCCTCCTAATAATAGACTGAGAAATAGCACGTTGTGGAACATTGTACGAGAAGCATAGTACATGAACCCCGGGAAGACTAGCATTAATATACTGGATATTAATGCTATCTTTTTATTAAAGACTAATTTAATGATTCCATAAAAAAATAAAACCCCTAATATTGCAAATATTGGAGTTAAAAATGGAATCACAAATTTACTAAATACTTTAGCTATTGAACCATAAATTAATATTATTCCTTGAAAAGTACCTAATGTAATTTTATCACCTAAAGGTTTTGCCCAACGAGGAAATACAACTCCATTAGCAACTATATTGTATGGCTCTACATAGTACATCTTATTCTCATCTACAAATATATTTGTAAAATGAAAATTCATTACTTCATCTGGTGTATTAAAACGCATTCCTATCTCATTCATTGGAATATCACTCTGTATGATCTGGGATAAAGGTAAATATGAATATATTACAAAAAAAACTATACACAATGTGCCTAATATGACTTTTATCTTGTTTTTCTGTAAACATTTCATATATCTATATTATACCCATATATATTGTGTTTGGGCAAAAAACAACCCCCACACCAAGAAGATGTGGGGTTTTATAATTCGAAGGCAATAACGTCTATCTTTAAGGAACCATTCCGTCAATATCATCCTCTTCAAAAATAGACAAAGTTTCCTGTTCACTATCCGAATTCCCAAATTTTACCAGTAATCTTTCCCTGATTAAAGGAAATTCGCCCCCATTAGCAACTTCCTTCAAAAATTTCTCAACAGTCTCTTTGTTATGTTTGCCTTTGAGAAATATGTTTGATTCTTTAATCCCCAAACCCTCGATGTTTATAACAGTATTTCCACCTTCAATACCATGAGAAAAATCAACTGTTATTAATGTACGATACTGTATTGCCATGTTAACCTCCTCCAAAAAAGATTTATTGAAATCAATTTACCTACTGATTAATATCTGTTAATATAACCCTATACGAATATATGCAAAAAATCAAGTTTTTACCAATTTTAGGTATTATATTCTTAATAACCATTCTAAACATCTTTTTAATAAAAAGTGTTGTTTTGGGTGTTATTTTCGGAATATTATACTTATCTACATTTTCATACTTTTTAGGTAAAAACCTATTTAAAGAAAAAGATAAAAGTTTTTCTTGGATTTTAGGATTTATCTTTCTATTAATACTAGTTACTATCTGTGGAACAATAATATATTACACAATTGGGTTATTTAGCTGGACTATTTCTTTAATATTATTAATCCCATTACTTTCCATCTTTTTGTTGTATAGAAAAAATATTTCTAATTTAGATACATCTAAATTAGAAATTGAAGTTAAAGAATATAAAAAGAAATATATATGGTTTTTAGATGGTATATATTTAGGTTTAATAATTTCCTTGGTGTACATCTTGTTTTCTCACAATACAACCGAAGCTATTGTTTCTCCTTGGCAGGTTGTGCCTTCATATTTCTTTATCATATATTTTATCTCAACATGTTTATTGTTGTATAAGATATTCACTTTTTCAGAAAAGTTAAATATATTTTTAATTACAATCCATACTTTTTTAACCTCTGCCATTGCATTAATAATTTACTCTATAGGATATGGTTTTGATCCTTTTATCCATCGTGCTACTGAAAAGATAATTTTAGAAAATGGATATATTCTTCCTAAAAATCCATACTACATAGGACAATATTCTTTGGTTGTAATATTAAGTAAAATTTTTCAAGTTAGTGTTAGTTTAATAGATAAACTTTTAGTTCCTGTTTTATCTTCTTTAATTATTCCTACACTAACATATTTTACTTTATTAAAACTAAATCTAGAAAGAAGACTTTCTCAAATTGTTTCTTTTGTTCTTCCTTTCTTAATTATTTTTACAACCTTCTTTACTGTTCCTCAACATTTAGCCAATATCTTTTTAATCATATATATATTCTTAACTTTAATATATTTTAGAAGTAACATATTAAAGTTAAACCATCTATGGCTTTTAGCCATAGCTATTACTTGTATCCACCCTTTAGCTGGATTACCTGCATTAATGTTGGTTTGGTTACTTTCTGTACGTAAAAAAAGAACTCTAACAATACTTTCTGTCCTAATATTCCTTGTTTGTATTCCTATTGCATTCTATGCTTTATCTTACATATTACCAGGTTTTGATATTTCTTTAGACTTATCTAATTTAAAACAAAGATTAATATCCACTTTTGACTTTACTTATCTACCTTTTCATTCTTTCTTACACTCTATATATTTCCTAAAGTCTCTATTCCCTATCTTAATATTAATCCTAACTGGAACAGGATTTTGGATGATGTTTAAAAAATACAAGGAAACTTGGATATTTTTGCTTGTTTCTTTAATATTAATAATCAACTCATACTTACTATCTTTATTAAAATTCAATGCCGTAATATATTATGAGCAAAATATATTTCCTGAACGTTTAATTCATTTTTCATATTTCTTTGTATTACCTTTTGTTATCTACGCTATTTACCACATACTTAAAATATCAATTAAAAACAAAAAGCTTTTAATCATTATCACTGCTTTTGTTTTAACTAGTTGTGTATATCTAGCCTACCCAACATATGATGTGATTGAAAAAAATAAAGGATACTCTGTTTCACAAGCAGATATATTAGCTGTACAAAAAATTCAAGAAATGTCTGATACAGATAATTTTGTTGTTCTAACAAATCAATCTACTTCCGCAGCTGCTTTACAAGAATTTGGTTTTAAAAAATATTTTACAAATAATGAACAACAACTTTTCTATTACCCAATACCCACATCGTCTGAATTGTATAAAATATATTTAAATATATCATATACAGGAATAAAAGATGAATATATCCAACAAGTTAAAGATTTAACTAACACAGATAAAGTATATTTAGTTATTAATGATTATTGGACAAATTTTAAAAAGCTTGTGCCAGAGGCACAAGCTAATGCAATAAAAAGTTTTGAAATTGGAAATAATAAAATATGGATTTTTGAATATTAATTTTCTTTTATACTATTTACAAAACCCCTAACTTCTTCCATAAATCGTGCTTTGGAAAATTTCCTAGCATGATTTTTAATTTCATCTGATTTATATTTCTCTGGTTTAAAATGAATAATTGTATTGGCTAAATCTTCCCATGTCTGATCTTTAATAAACTGCCCTGTATGATCTTCAACAATTGTTTCTAAAGCACCCCCTGCTTTGTAAGCAACTACAGGACGGCCAGAAGCCATTGCTTCTACAGCTGTAATACCAAAATCTTCTTCTTGAGGATGTATAAAAGCTAAGGATTTAGAATATAATTCTGCTTTTTGTTGTTCATTGACTTCACCTAAAAATTCAATATTTGGTCTAGCTATGCTTTTTAATCTTTCTAACTCTGGGCCTATACCAAAAACCTTTAAAGGCATATCAAGTTTATTAAAAGCTTTAATAGCCAAATCATACCTCTTATATGGCACCAATCTACCACCTATTAGATAATAGTTACCTAAATAGTTAGATATATAGAATTTATCTGTATCAACTGGTGGATATATAACCTGAGCCTCTTTATTATAATATCTCTTAATTCTATCTTTAACTGTTTTGGAATTAGCTAAAAAACCATCTATTCTTTGTGAAGCAGCCCAATCCCAATTACGTAGATGAGATAGATATAGAGGTAAAACTTTTTTAACAATATTAGGATAAGGTAAATCTTCTACATATCCTTGTGAATCTGACCAAAGATAACGAGTAGGTGTATGACAATAGCAAACATGTTGTGTACCTGGTTGTGTAATTACTCCTTTAGCAAAAGAAGAGCTAGAAGATAATATTAAATCAAAACCACGTAAATCATGAGATTCAATAGCAGAAGACATTAAAGGTAAATACCATTGAAACTTCTTTTCAATTCCAGGCATTTTTTGTAAAAAAGTAGCTCTAATATCCTTTTCTTTATAATACTTCTCCTTATTATCCCTATCATAAATCAAAACAAAAGTAGGAGCATCTGAAAAAAGCTCTTGCAAAGCACGCAAAACTCTTTCCTGCCCACCTTCTTGTACTAACATGTCATGGATTAAAGCAATTTTCATACCATCATCTTAACAATTTAATCTAAAATTGGCAAAAATAAAAAAACCCGCGTTCGCATTTCTGCTACTAACGAGTTTAGTTTTTAAATTTTAAACCCATAAAAAATATTCCCTCCGATTCCAATTCCACATTCAAATTTTAACCAATCCAATATCTTTACTCCAATCATTCCGCCTAAAATTCCTGTTTCAATTTTAAGTTCTGTTTTTGAATTATATTCAAATTTTTGAATATAATTAGCAGAAACATAAATCTTTTTCCATTCTGCCAATTTTAATGTCATTTCAAATGCTGGGCCTTTGTAAAACCCTGCTGAGATATTTAATCGTTTATACCGAAATAATTCTAGCATGTTTTTCCAATTAACTCTCTCTCTCTCTTGTCTTAATGTCCAGCAATAAAACTTATGAATTGGACTTGATGCCGGATGTCCTCCTTTGAATCCTGGTCCAAATTCATCATTTCTCTGTAAATAAAGATGTTGATAAATATCATCTATCTCTATTACAGAGCCTAAATTAAATAAAACCTTTAATCCATTTGGTAAACCTTGATAAAATTCGGGAAATTTATTCTTTATAATTGCTCCTGATAAATGAAGTCCATATCCCAAATGCAGGTGATGTCCCCAAAAATTAGTTGGCAGACCTTCAAATTCAGCTGGATTTCTCTTTAATTGGTCTGATGTTATTACCCAGCCAAAAGTCAAAAGAGAAGTTTTGTCTAATGAGAATTGGAATATCTCATCTTGCCCATGTAGATTTGAGAAAAAAAATAAAATTGTTAAAAACAAAAAATATATATTTCTCATCTTATCCTCCAAAAATTGATTTTTAAAAATTAATAAATTGTTTTTATGTACCTATAGCATAACATATTATGATAATAATGTCAAACAATAAAAAAATCCAGCTAAAGTTAGCTGGAAATAACTAAAAACTAAAAATTATATTGCAGGTTGTATTTCCAAAACCTTAATTCTATTTTCGTGATTATCCAAAACTTCCTCATGTTTTTCTATTTCTTCTTCATTATCTTTATATGACTTAGAATGTGCTGCTGACTCTGCAATTATGATATCCATCTTTTTTCCAAGTTTATCATTGCTTTCTAAAACTTTATCAAATTTTTCATTCATTTGATCCTGTAGATCTTCCTTAACATTATCAATTTTTGTGTCTAATCCTAAAACTTTATCTGCTAAATTATTAAAATCATCTTTAGTAGCAAAGTTTTTTAAATCATCTTTGGTTGCAAAACCCTTTAAATCATCTTTGGTTGCAAAACCCTTTAAATCATCTTTGGTTGCAGTATTTTTTAATTCTTCCCTTACAAGCTCTCTTAATTTCTCTGCGCCCACTAAATTGTTTGAATTTATATTTTTCATAAAATTGTGGATAAAATTATTTTAGTATTTTCATTGTAACATGAAAAAACAAAACTAACAAAATTAAAACTGTACAGAATCCTTCGGCTCCTCCCAAAGCACCAAGACTCATTCAGGATGACTACTGCCTAATCTTACTTCGCACCTTTTTTCAATAAAACAATAAAAGGTGTTTTTATTAAAATTATTAAATCAAGCCATGGAGTCCAGTTCTCGATATAGAAAGTATCTAACTTAACTTCTTCTTCAAATTCTAAATCTGATCTACCAGAAACTTGAGCCATACCTGTTACACCAGGTTTAATATTTAATAACTTTTTATGGTGTTTTTCATATTTAGCAACTTCATTTGGTTCATGAGGACGAGGACCAACTAAACTCATATCTCCTTTTAGAACATTCCAGAATTGGGGTAATTCATCAATACTCCATTTACGCATAAACTTACCTACTCTTGTTACACGAGGATCATCTTCCATCTTAAATAAAGGGCCGTCAAGACGTTCATTTTTAGATAAAAGCTTCTTTTTAAGACGTTCTGCGTTCCTAATCATAGATCTAAACTTATATATCCTGATCTTCTTTCCTTTAGCTCCTACACGCTTAGAACCGTAAAAAACAGGCCCTCTAGAGTCTACCTTAACAATTAAAGCTAATATTAAGAAAAACGGTGAAAATATGATTAAAAGCAAGGAAGATATGATAATATCAAAAAATCTTTTCAATATCTTTCCCCAACCATCTAGTTTTGTTCTTCTAACTTCTACAACCGGTATCCCAGCCATTGTGTATAAGTCAACATTTTTACTTTGTGTATCAAAAAAGTCAGCTGCGTATTTAAAAATAATATGGTGTTCATCAGCAAAATCGAGTAAAGCTAAATTTTCTTGTCTACTTAGATTAGTATCCCCTTGAATAATCTCATCAATAAATTTAGATTTATGTAATTCTGTTAATTTATCCAAATTACCATTTTGTAAATTTTGGAAACGACCAATAATTGTATAACCCAATGTTCTACTCTTATATATCTCCTTAGCAATATCTTCAGTTGAATTATCTGCTCCAATCAAAACTACTTTATGTACACCAATTTTCTTGATATATAACAAGCGTTGAACACCATTTACAACCAATCTACCGACAGAAACAAAAAGAAAAGCTAAAATCCAACCAGCCAATAGGATAAAACGAGAATCAAATAGTTCACGTGAGAAAAAAGCTGCAACAATAACAACCAGCATACCTGTTGAACAAGCTAAAAATACCTTACCAATTTCATCAAAAACCTTTCGTGCACCTTTTGTTTGATACAACCCAGCAATTACAAAAATAACTAACCAAACCAGAGCAACCCACCAGATATATGAAAGGTATGACTTAAAATCTAAATTAAAAATAACCGGACGTATTTCTTGCACCCATCTTTCATAACGTAAAAAATAGGCGGCAACGCCGGCTAATATAATCATAATATAATCTATAGGAACCAAGACTGCAGAAAAGATCAAATCATTCTTTTTCATATATTAAGTAATATAAATTTAATTGTTGTCCAGGCAGGGTCATAAGCCGAATTCTGTATTACTGCAAAGCAGTAATTGTGATCATCTATCTACGCGTCAATTATGACTTGCACCAAAATAAGGTTTACCACATCTCCTTGTCACCAAGGGATGAGAACTGTAGCTTTAAAAAAACATCAGTTCACTTTTCACATTTCACCCATAAGGGTTAGTATAGTCTCTGTGGCACTAGCTCGAGGTTTTGACTTTGTCCACTAAAAGTAACACGATCGTGAACTACTTTTCTCGTAAGTCTTATACCTGGTTCTATTTCAGAACTATTATTCCTAATTGAATAGGTTGGTGTTCGGACTTTCCTCCCATATTTCCTAAGAAATACAGGTAATCACTCACCTACCCGGACAATTAGTATATTACTACAAAACACAGAATTTGTCAAAAAAAATATCCCCAGTATCTAAAACAGACACTGGGGACAAAATTATATGAACAACAAATGTTTATACTTCCTCCATTGTTATTTTTCCATCCCATTTAACCATAAAATAATTTGCTAGTCTTTCTTGGTATTCAGAAAACAATTTTTCTGTTTGTTTTATTTCCAGATACGTCATATATCCAAATTTAAGAGTAATAATGTCTTGAAAACAATTAATCCATATTAAGTCTTCTAAATCATTCTGATCCTTAAAATAAGCAGCGTTCTGAAAATCTTCTCCTAAAATTGTTATACTTACAGAAAAACCTACTTGCATCATAAGTTTACCGTCTTTAAAAATGACTTCTTGCTCTCTTAAAAACGAAATTGTTTTATCCCAGGTTTTAATAAAATATCTTTTAAACTGAGAAATAAAGATTATTTTACCTGGTTTGTATAATATATTGTTTTTGGATATATACATTGAAGAAACTGGATAGATAGGACGCAAAAAAAAGTAGTATATAACAAGATATGCAATTGCCACATAAAATATCCAAATAAATCTAACTAACTCCACATTGACGATTGCCCACATTTTGTAATAGAGAAAAAACATTATAATAAGTGTGCAAACAATAGCGCTTGTCTCTAATGTCTCTTTCCATGTTCCATAACACCTAATTTTTTTCTGCGAACCACTCTCAAGCCACATAATAAATGGTAGAAATAAAATAAGGGTGGCATAAAAAAAAAGAATCGGATATTCAAACCAAACTTTAAAATTAACTTTATGTTCCACATCTATGATAATAAACATTACTAAAATTAAACAAATTACGACTATAGAAAACAATAAACCAAAAGCTAATAATCTTCCTGTATTTTTTTTCATTTCTTCACCTCATTTTTAAATGAACTATTTGTGAATTTAATGTGATATAAAAATTGTAATTATAAATTTGTTTCTCTTACTCCTACCGTTCATAACAAAATCATCAATATTTGATTTCACTTCAAAACGATAGTTTTTCCAACTAAAAACATAAATTTGTTTTAAAACATCCAACTTTCCTTTCAAAATATTTTTTAAATCATCAACTTCGGACAAAAAACCGTTACCAAAGTTTTTTGTCTTTTCCGAGATGTTAATGGATTCAACAGAAAAAACTTGCACAGAATTCTGCGCAAAAGAATTTAATTGTAGAAATAAAAAAGACAAAACAACAATTATTATCTTATACATTTGCCCTCCAGTGTTAAATTTTGAAAATATTTAAACTATTTATTTTCTTCTTTACTTTCTTCACCTTCCTTTCCTTCTTCAGCTTGTTTCTTTTTCATGGCTTCCATTTGCTTCTCATACTGCATTAACTCAAAAATCATACGCCACAAACCAAGAAGTAAAGCACAATATTTTTTTAAATATTCTTTACTAAGTTCATTAACTTTCTGAGCCATTTTTCCAAAGATTAAATTTTGGAACAGAAAGAAAGATAAACCTAAAGGCATTTGTAGATGTGGGTATAAGTCTTTCTGAATATTAAACTCTTTCATGTCTATATCCGCTTTGTTAACATGTTCTAAGACATTTCCTAATAAGACATAGAATAACTGTTCTGAAGTCTTTTGATAATCACCTTTTTCTAAGGTTTCTAAAACCTGTTTATTAAACTTATCTATAGTTTCTGATTTTTCTTTGGGTATCTTACCTTTTTCCTTATCTAATTCTGCCATTTGTCCAAAACTCTTAAGTAACATGGTATAATCTTCAACAGAATCTCTTTCTAGATTCGTTTCAATATATTTCCAAGTATTAATATATTTCTGAATAATTTCTCTTTGAACTTTAAAATATTCCTTAAAATCATCTATTTTAGACATTTCGTCCAAAGATTTATTCATTTGTTCTTGAAATTCTTTAGCAAGCTTTGCTTGCTCTTCATTTTGTTGTGGGTTGTTTTGTTGTTTTGTATCAGTCATAGTAATGTATTTTTACATAAAAGGTTAATAAAATCAAGTTATATATATTTCTTCTAATTTTTTTAAATATTTTTCAATAGTATGCTCTTTTGCTCTATTTAAACAGTTATCTCTCATTCCTTTAACCTTATCTTTGCATATACTAACTAATTTACCTAATTCTTGCTCATTACCTGGTTCAAACAACCAACCTGTTATGTTTTCTTCGATTAATTCAGGTACACCACCAATACGTGAGCCAATTACTGGAATACCAAAACCAAAAGCCAACATAATAGCCATTGGACAATTTTCATAAGTTAAACTTGGAAAGATTAAAATATCTGAATTAGAATATATATTTTCTAATTCTTTTTTATCTAATCTTCCATGGAATAATATATTATTACTTTCAAACTTTTTAGCTTTTTCTAAATCTTTACCATCACCAACAACATGCAATTCATAATCTAAATCTTTAAATACATTTAACAAAGTAAATATTCCTTTGTATTCTCCTACTTGTCCGACATACAAAAATCTTAATTTTTCACTTTCGACTCTTTGACTAGATATTTGAGGAACTGAATTTGGTAAAACTTTTTTATATGAATCCTTAAAGAATCCTTTTTTTGCATAAAAATCCAATAACCATTTTGATGGGGAAATAACTACATCAGGAGATGAAATTAAAAACTTAACAAGTTTTTCATACCATTTTCTTAAAAAGAAGGTGTTAATAAATGTATTCTCTTGCCCATAAATTAATTGCCCTGAAGGATAAACTAATTGAATGTCATGAATAGTTAATACTGATTTTATCTTTAATCTACTAATCAATCGTGAAATTAAAAAACTCATACCAACCATATTGTGTATATGCACAAGATCTGGTTTTTCTTTTTTTAAAATATTCTTAATTTTCTTTCTTGAAGATAGATTAAAAACATTAAAAAACCACCAGATAAATCTAACCACCCCATTCTTATTATCCATATCTAAAAAAGAAAATATATTCCAAGGTTTAATTCTGTATACCTTAACTCCATCCAATTCTTCTATTTTATCCTCTTCACCTAAAGTAATTAAAATTACTTCGTGTTTTAAAGAAACTAAACATTTAGCAGTATCTTCTACAACTGCTTCTGCTCCACCTTTATTAAAAGGTTTGTATAAATTGTTTATTAAACAAATCTTCATATATATTTTAAATCCAATTTATGGCTACAGATAAACTACACCAAATTAAAATTAAAAACCAAATAGGGATCCATAAAAAAGATAATTTAAACTTCTTTAAAACTTGTCCTAACCACGACCATGAGATAATCATAAGGATTGGCCAGACACTTAATACAAAACTGGCCTTTAATGTCCCCCGTTCCAAGAATGGAAAACTAAAAACATTATACATCAATGCTAGAAAAGAACCAATTATGAATATTAAGATAAATAGGTTAATACCTGGTTTTAGTTTTTTCTTAATTAATTGCCAACATAAGCCAATTACTCCTCCTAAGAAGATTAGAATGAAGAATACAGAGGAATAAAGTAGAAGAATAGACAACCTATACTTCAAATGAGTTACAAAATTACCACTATCTACCCATATTTTTTGATTATCTGGCAATGATAAATTTTTATCAAGGTTATTAGATATTGAGTAATAGTCTGAAAATGTATCTGCAAAAATTACTGCGCAGAAAGAATTACTACTTGTCATCCAAAATGGATTATTAAATATCTGAGGATTTAGTCTATAGAAGAAATCTGAGTTAAGTTCCCCGCTTTCAGATAAATTATCTTCATATATATTAATTGACCATAAACTACCAATGTTCTTTTGCTTATATATCGCCCAAGGAGAATAAATTAAAGAAGCAACAACAACAAAAGCCACGAGATATCCTAACCATTTAATCTTACCTGTATATATACATCTATATAAAAACCAAATTAATATGGAAAAGATAAAAATTAAAGCTGATAGTTTAACTAATAAAGCTATTCCACACAAAACAGAAATACCTAAAACCCTTTTTAAATTCCAACCTTTTTTTGAAAACCTAATGAAATAGTAAAAAAGGAGAATAATTAAAAAAGCTAATAACAATTCATTAGTTAAATAGTTAGTTGTTTCTATAATTACTGATAAAAATCCTGAAGAAAATACTGCTGCTAACCAAACATTCTTATTCTTACTAAATTGCTGCGCAATTTTGTAAATTAACCAAATCATTAAAACACCAAGCATTGCAGAAAATATCTGTAAAAACTTAATAACAACAGTAAAATCACTTGGATAAATTAAATTAAATATTTTACCAATTACAGAATAGGAGAAATAAAAAGCTGGCTCATGCCAAGCTAAATAGTTTTCTTCCATGTTAGGCAAACTTCCTTGTTCATATATTTCCTGTATATATTCTAAATGTCCTCCTCCATCATAACCCCAATATGAATTAAAAACATCCGCATTGTGTAAGCGGAAAAAGATTAAAAATATGAAGAAGAGAAATAAAACAATTTTGTATAAGTTTTTTTTAATCATTTTTCTTTAAAAAAATAATAATTAAGAGAATAGCTAGTCCTGCTATTCCAAATAAAAGATATGGCGTATCTGTTTCTGTATCATCAACAACTTTAGAACAGGCATCTGGATCATATAACCCTGAATTTTGTAATTTAGCGAAATTATCTAAAATTCCATATTCTTGCGCTTTATCAAAAGGAAAAAACAAAAAAGACTTAGCGTACCCATCTTTTAGTAGTTCTGCATTAACATCTAAGTCATCTAAATATATATATCTTAACAACCTATTATATTTATCCTTATCATCACTTAAAGAATCATTAACCAGCACAATTTCTTTGTTTAAAATCAATTCTTTTAACTTTTTTGTAGCTTCATCTGAAAAACACTCACCTTCTTTGTTTTCTTCTACATTAACAATCTCTGGTGCGTCAATTCCAAGTAATCTAACTCTATGTTCCTTACCATCAATACTTACTCTTACAGTATCTCCATCAATCACATACAAAACATATGCTGACGTTTGTTCAATCTCATTTTGAGCATAAACAAAATTAAAACAACCCAGAAAAAGAAAAAATATTAATATGTATTTAAAATATTTCATTTTTTAAACTTTAATCTAATAATAGTAACAAAAAAATCAATAATGTCCTTTTTATTAAGCTTAGACTTGCCTTTTTCACGATCAAGAAATACTACTGGAACTTCAACTACCTTTAAACCAGCTTTTTCTATTCTATATATCATTTCTTCCTGAAAAGCATATCCATTACTTTTAATTTCTGAATATTTAATAGTTTTCAGCGTTTCTGCTTTAAAACAACGAAAACCAGCTGTCACATCTTTAGTTTTTAAACCTAACATTATTCTAGAAGCAAACATCGCTCCATCTGAACAAAAATGACGCCAAGCATTCCAGCCAATGATTTTACCTCCTTTAATCTTTCTTGAACCAATAACTAAATCTGCACCTACTTGTGCTGCTTGTAACATACGAGGAACATCTTTTGGTTTATGAGAAAAATCTGCATCCATTTCAAATATATATTCTGCATTATGTTCTAAACAATATTTAAACCCTGCTCTATACGCTGATCCTAATCCTTGCTTATCTTGTCTATGTAAAACTTCTACTGGATAACTATTTTTCAATCTATCAGCAATTTCACCTGTTCCATCAGGTGAATTATCATCAACAATTAAAATATTTAAATCTTCAATCTTAAGATTGTCTATTTCTTTAACTAATTCTTCAATATTCTCTTTCTCATTATATGTTGGGATGACTATATATGTTTTCATAAAATATGTGACCAGTTACCATAACTACCTAAAATATTTCTTTTTCCATTAAAAAATATTAATTTTCCATAGTTATATATCCTAAAAGTATTATCTCTTAAATTTTGAACTGGATTGGTTAAATAGTATTTATGTTCTAAATTAATATCTTTTAATTTAGTAATAACAAGACCCAACTCAGCTATATCACTAAATGCATAATCATCATGATAGATTGGTTCTGTATTTTCAATAGTTGAATGAAATTCTAATCTATTAGAATACTGTTTATCTGAAAAAAATCTATTCCCACTTGCATAGAATAAATATACCTTGTAGTCATCATCATTAAAATATTGACCTAATAACGATTGAGTTAAATAGAACTGAGCTCCTAAACCTAAAGGTCTATGCCCTAGCTTTGCTTCAACCATCCCATTTTTAAAAGTAATTTTCTTAATGTTAAAATACATTTTTTTAGATAAATCAAGATATTCATTCTGTTGAGTTAAATCTCCATAGATTAATAACATGAAAGCAGAAATAGTGTGGTAATGAGGTGTAAACGATTTCATATTATTTTCAAAGTACCAACCATCTTTATTTATACTTTCCTGTATAGCTTTATCTATTTTTTCTTTTATTAAACCATCATAATATATTTTATTTATAATTCTGTTATTAGAATAAAGATAATTTGTAATGTATTGCCAATGAGCTGATGCAATAATTGCCCTATTTTCTGTATCTTTAGCTTTTATGCCTTGTTCTAAATATGCTGACATTAAATCAAGAACTCTTTCTTTTTCAATATATGTTAATACTTCTTTATTATTCTCCATCAATCTAATAATTAATAAAAAAGCTTCTGCATCATTAAAAGATTGAGTATACGAAGGTCTTCTACTAATTTCCCTATATGCTTTAATTATTGAATCATGAATAATGTCCTGGTTATTAGTGTATTTATAGTAAGAAGCTAAAGACATCCATTCTCTTGCTGTAACAGGTTCTTTAAAATCTTCTATTCCATAACTAGGACTCATATATTTTAATCCATATTGATCAAAATGTTTTGAATACCGGTTATAGAAAGGTTTTACATATTCATCTAAATTACTTTCTTCATTAACAAAAGCACTAGCCAAACTTACTGGCAGTAATACAAATATTAAAAATATTAATACTATCCTATATACTCTCATAAACTTCTTCTAATTTCTTTACATGAACAGGCCAAGTATATTCATTTTCTACTATTTGTCTACTCTTTTTACCCATTTCTTTAGATAAATCATTATCCTGTATTAATTTTAACATTTTTTCAGTTAAATCTTGCATATTTCCTGGTTCAATTAAAAACCCATTCTGATTGTCTCTACAAACTGTACGTACGCCTGGCAAGTTAGAAGCAATAACTGATTTTGCAAAACTCATCGCTTCGACAAGAACTAACCCAAAAGCTTCACCAGAATCCACGGAAGGTAATACAAAAAAATCACAATTTGCATAATATTCTTTCAATTTTTCATCTGACACACGCCCAGGAAAATTAACATTATCAATAATCCCTAAACCTTTGGCTTGTTTAATATATTCTTCCATCATATCTCCACCCCCAACAATATTTAATTTGATATCATTTACTTTAGACAAAACCTCTTTAAAGGATTTTAATAATATATCTACACCTTTAAAATTATGTGCTTTATCTAAAGCACCAACAAAAAGAATATTCTTATCTCTTGTTTTTTCTTTCAACTCAGGTAAATTAAATTGTGAACCAAAAGGAATCTCAATAAATTTTTCTTTATTCTTTTCAAAGTACTTCTTAATTGATAATTGACGAACATAATCTAAGCTACTAACAACTATTTTACTTGATGAGTTTAATAAAGATTTTAAAATAATTTTATCTGGTGTCATAAAAAGTTTAAAAAACAAATTTTTAGGAATAAATTCCATATGACAAAAAACTACCAACTTTTTTATTAATCCTAACTTTTTTGCTACCCAAACAATTTCTGTAGCACCAAAAAAAGGATGGTGTAATTGTACAACATCAAATTTCCTCAACCTATATATCAACTGAGGTAAAAAAGCAGCATTACCAAATTTAATTAAAGATTTTAAATATATTACATTAAAATTAAAATCCTGTTCTTTATGAGAATAATTTGGTGTAAACACTGTAACTTCATACCCTAATTTAGCAAGCTCTTTAGCTTGCTCATATGCTACATTTCCCATTCCACCTTTATATGGTGGAAATCTACAAACAACATGAGCTATTTTCATAATGGACTTTTAATATTTTTTAAGCTTGGATTAGTTACTTTAGTGTATATCTGTGTTGTACGAATATTTGCATGTCCTAATAGTTCTTGCACATAACGTACATCTACCCCATTTTCCAATAAATGTGTTGCAAATGAATGACGCAAAGAATGAAAAGTTGCTGGTTTATTTATTTTAGCTGATTTTAATCCATTTTCAAAAACTTTTTGAGCTGTTCTTTCAGATAACTTACCACCTCGTTCACTTTCAAAAACCAAATCTTTCATCTGCTTGTTCATCAAAAAGTTATTCAGCTCTTCTTTAATTTTAGGAGATAGAATTGTTATTCTATCTTTTTTGCCTTTTGCTTGTTTTAAATGAATTGTTAATTCATTTAGATCAACATCTTGGACTTTTAAATTAATTACCTCACTTATCCTTAAGCCAGCACCATAAACCAAAGAAATCATTAATTTATGCTTACCATTCCTAATATGACTTAATATTTTTTCAATTTCACTATGTGATAAAACCACCGGCAATTTTTTACTTGTTTTAGAAAACTTCAAATCTATTTTTTCATTATTCTTCAGAATATCTCTATAAAAAAATTTAATAGCATTTAAATATAAATTTATAGTTTGTCCTGAATTGCCCTTGTTCTGTTTATTCAATAAAAATTTTTTTACTTTTTCAACTGATTTTAAGTCAACAATACCCTTATTAGTATTTAAAAAATTAAAATAATCTTTCAAACAACCTGAATAGCTTTTTATGGTCTTTTGACTATAATTTCTTAACCTTAACTCGTCTTTGGTTTTATTTAAATATTTTTCAAAATCAAATTGCATATTTTTTAAAAAAAGATTATAATAAAATTATATATAGATTAATTATACGATACATTCGTATACAGTACAAATAAAGGTCATTATACGAATTGTTTTCATATATAAACCAGTTGTCAAAAATATCGTTCGCTCGCCTTCCACTTCGTTCCAGTCTTGCTCCTCAATTTTTGACAACGCCGACGGATAGGCTTGGGCCTTCTAGAGGCTCACGATTCTTCTGACAACAACGGATAAGCGGCTCGCCCAGATCCTGCACTCACCCTGCTCGGCCCAAACCTAACTCAGTCCTTTCCTTAGTCTGTAAGCCTTCGGCTTACATCCTGCGGAAAGTCCTTCGTTAGGCTTCGCCTATCCGTCGGCGTTGTACGAAATTCCATTTTTTAAGAAATATTTTTTGTTATTTTTCTGGCAAATGAAAAAGACCCATATTTTATACTTGCTGGGCCATGATACAAGTTTATTTCTTCGTGTCGCTTAATCACACGATTTCCAATTATATTTTTCTTTCACGTTAGCATGAAGAGAGATTAATCTGTTACATTTTGTGCAACGAAACCAAAAATCTCCATCCGCAACAAGATTGTCAACTTCCCATCTCTTTTCACTGCTACAACCCTTCGTATCTTCACATGAAACTATGGAAGCTCCGGGAGGACGAAACAAATTGATAATCTGACCGACCCTAGGAAGCTTGTCTCCAAAGTTAATTAAATCTTTCATAACTATTTCTCCTACCTTATTTGTAAAATTTTAATTATTGGTTTAGTCTTTATTACATAATATAAGCATAGGTAAAAATATAAGTCAATAAGCTAAAAATAACAAAAAATATTTCTTTATTTGGGCTTATCGCCCAAATAGCTACTCCTTGCAGTCGTAGCTAAAAAACAGAACTTCGTACAACTACGCCAAATGTTCATCCAAATTTCAGCTCCTTCTTTGTATCTTTTTTATCTGTTAATATATTGATAAGCTACAAAGAAGGAGCTGAAACTTCAGATGTACGCATACATTAAACACAAAAGACATCCCTGTTAATTCCCTATATATTCGCCTGAAAAAAAATAAGGCATTTAGTGAGAAAATTCAGGATAATATGATTAAGAATCTTCAAGTCAAAAAAAATGATATCGATTCTAGGCATTTTCCCATGCTTGGTAAACCTGTTGAGTTAGCACAGATTTTAAATAATTTTGCGACTCAAATAAATGGATCATGAAAATATTTAAAATTATCATTCATTAATTTATAATAAATAAAATGAATATAGAAAAAACACTCTATGTGACAAATAGGAAAGACTGGCGTAAATGGCTGGAAAAGAATTTTGATAAAGAAAAAGATGTCTGGTTGATGTATCCGAAAAAATCTTCAGGTAAAATAAGAATTGTATACAACGATGCCGTAGAGGAGTCATTATGTTTTGGTTGGATCGATAGCACGATTAAATCTTTTGATGAAGAGAGTAGTGTTCAACGTTTTTCTCCAAGAAATCCCAAAAGCACTTATTCTCAGCAAAACAAAGAAAGAATAAAATGGCTTTTAAAACATGACATGATTCATCCCCTAATATTGGACAAAGCAAAGAAAATTGCCTCAGAAAAGTTTGTTTTTCCAAAAGACATCATTGATGCTGTAAAGGAGGATAAAATCGCATGGAAAAATTACAATACATTTTCTGATACATACAAAAGAATTCGTATTGCCTATATTCATAGAGTACAAAAGCATCCAGAAGAATTCAAAAAAAGGCTAAAAAACTTCATCAACAAAACAAGAGAAAACAAACTAATAGGTTTTGGAGGAATAGAGAAATATTATTAATTCTAAAAAATGAAATTCACCGCTAACCCCTCTTTCATTTTTCAAAACGAAAAAATCAAATTTATAAGAAATATACGAAAGACTATCTGATGAATAAAGACGAAAAATATTTTTTGAACTCGGGCCACGCTGTGCTCTCACTCCATTTCATTCCGTTGGGGTCGCTTAACGGCGTGTATCTGGCTTAAGGGCTCGGCTCGCCCTTCGCTTAAATTACTAATTTTGCTTTCGATAGTAATGAAGAAAGCAAAAAACTTCAGATACAGACATACGTTATTCAAAAAATATTTTAAAACTGATTAAATATCACCTTGTTTGAAATAAAAAATAGCTGCGACCAACGGCTATTTTTTATTTCAAACAAATTTTTTAACTACTTTCCAATAGACCTTCATTATTGGATTAGCAATTTTATCTAATAAAGGATTAGAAACTTCTTGATAAAGAATTTCACTAGTGAAATTCTTAGTTAATTCTTTATCAGAAATTTGTCTATTCTTTTGTATGTCTCTTCTAGCTTTTAAAAAACTGTTTAAATTAAAAACAAACCAAAACCTTGATCTTAACCATTGATAAAAATATCTTTTAGTAATTGCAAAATATATCTGTCCTAAATCCATAAACCATATCATCGGCAAAATCAAAAAGATTGTTTTTAGTTTATAGAATTTAAGGATTATGTATAGTCTATTCTTTTCCATCCAAAAGTATCTTTCTTTATTCTTTCCTGTTGGGAAAGAATAATCATGATAAACAATAGATTTAGGTTCTAAATATATTTTGTATCCTCTTAATTTAGCCCTTAAACAAATTTCACTATCTTCATGATAAGCAAAAATATTTTCATCAAATAACCCTATTTCTTTTAACATCTTTGCCTTATATATCACTGCGGCAGCAGAAGCATATTCAATTTCTTTTGTTTGTTTGTTATTTGTAACTTTTTCATGGTTACCTTCACAATATCCATATCCTAGATAGTGTAAAAGATTACCCTTAGAATTAATTTCTTCTCTATTTTCATAATACATCATTAAGGGCTGTACTATACCAATCTTTTTATCGCTTTCTGCTGTATTTACTAAATAATCTAAAAAATCTTCTTTAACTTCTATGTCTTGGTTTAATAACACAACATATTCTGCTTTATTATCCAAAGCATATTGCATTCCCAAATTATTACCCTTAACAAACCCGATATTCTTATCTAATTTTATTAAATGTATATTATCTAAATCCTCCAAATATTCTCTACTCCCATCTGTTGATCCTGAATCAATAACAACTATTTTCAACTTATTTTCATCAAAAACTAAATTACCCAAACTTGTAAACAATTTGGGTAAATATTTGATTCCATTCCAAGTTAAAATTACAATGTATACCATATCCTAATCTTCTTTAAGACTATCTTTTCTTACTACTTTAGTAATATTCCTTTCTATCTTTTCTAATCTAACATATATTTTGAAAATTAAATAAAAAACAACGACAACACTAACATACAAAACTAAATCTGCACCACGACCAATACCAACCAGATTAGCTACTTGAGTTAAAAAATCTGGTACCCAAACAGCTACAACAGTTATTATCCAAAACAATAACCATAATGAACCTGATGCTTTAGCATCAGTTTTTTTAAATTTCACAATTAATCTAATAATTGCAAAAAGTATAAATATTGATAAAAGGATTTGAATTAACATATGTTTATACAAATTTACCTAATAATAATTCTTTTAATATATTAAATCCTCCTTTAATTCCTTGCCCAAACTCTTTATATATAACCGTTACAGGAACTTCTCGATATTTTAACCCATATTTCTTGATTTGGGAAATAATCTCTGTTCCATGAGACATTCCATCTTGTGTAATATATATTTTCTCAGCTGCTTGTTTTGATAAAGCCCGAAAACCACAATGCACATCTGTTAACTTTATTCTTGTAAAAATTGTATTAATAACTCTAGAAACAGGATGGATAATATATTTCTTTAGCCATGGCATTCCTTTATTTTCTTTTAAAAATCTTGATCCAAGAGTAATATCTAAATTTTCAAATTTAATTGGTTCAATTAAATCTTTAATCTCTTGTGCTAAAAATTGACCATCACCATCAAAGTGTACAATAATATCTGCTCCTTTTTGAACTGCATAAGTTGTACCTGTTTGAAGAGCTGCTCCTTGTCCACGATTAACTTTATGTTTCAACACCTTTACATTCATTGATTCTACTATCTCTACTGTCTTATCTTTTGAACCATCATCAACTACTATTATTGTATAACCATACTGTTTTAAATCTCCCAAAGTTGTTTGGATGTTATTCTCCTCATTAAAAACCGGTATGATTATGTATATATTCATAATTTAAAGCTCTGCCTTGTATTCCCCTAAGTTTACACGCATATTTTCAATAGTTTTTTCTAAACCATCATCTAAGCCAACCATTGGGAACCAATCAAAGGTTTCTTTTGCTAAAGAAATATCTGGGATAATTTGTTTAGCTGTATATGGAGGATATTCTTTAAATTCAATCTTTGATTCACTGGTTGTCATTTTAATTACTTTTTTAGCAACATCAACTAATTTAACTGCGTGATCACTGCCTAAATTAACAGGTGTATTAATATCTGCAGCCATTAATTGAATAATTCCTTCCACCATATCTTGAACATAGCAATAGCTTCCTTGTTCTTCTTCTGAACCAAAAACAGTAACTGGTTCACTCTTCAGAGAGTTCACAATAAAGTCTGGGATCATACGACCATCATCTAATTTCATTCTTGGGCCATAAGTATTAAATACTCTAGCTATTTTAGTATCAACTTCTTCTTTTGTGTGAAAACTTCTAGTTAAACTTTCAGTAAACCTTTTACCTTCGTTATAGCAAGAACGTGGGCCAATTGGATTAATACTCCCCCAGTTATCTTCTTTTACATGTCCTTCTTGATCTCCATATATTGCTGATGTTGAAAGAAGCAAAAACTTTGATCCAAACTTCTTAGCTATCTGCAATGTATTTAACGTACCATGAGAGTTTGTAATTAAAGTTTCAATTGGAAACCTGTTATATTCTTTAGGTGAAGTTGGACAAGCTAAATGATAAATTTCTTGAACACCTTGAAGTTCTGCTTTAAACTGTTTTAACTCAGGAAAATCTTCAAACTTAAAAGGTTCTGAGACATCGTGTTTAATAAACTCAAAGTTAGGATTCTTAAGTAAGTGGTCAATGTGTTTTTCACTACCAGTGATAAAATTGTCTATACAAATTACATGATTGTCTTTAGCTAAGATATCACATAAATGAGAGCCAATAAAACCGGCCCCACCAGTAATTAAAATATTTTTTTTGCCTGAAGGATAATTCATAATTTTATTTTTATTTAATTATATATATTTTTTAGTTACTTGAAGACACACGAACTCCACCTCTAAAGTTCTCGTTATACGCAAAGAAATGAAATTCTAATCCCCCATTTTTGTTAAATACCCTTACATGAGGACCTCCTGTTTTACCAGCACCTGCTATTATCTCATCAAACCCATCCGAATCAGTATCTCCAGATGCAACATACACACCACCACGGAAATTAGGGTGATAAGATGTGAATTCAGTTATATTATTACCATTTAAATCAAAAGTTTTTATCTGTGGACTATTGCCATAACCTGCTCCAATAATTATTTCATCTTTTCCGTCATTATCTAAATCTCCTGCTGCAACATGTATTCCATTCTTAACCCCTAAATCAAAAGCTAAAAATTCACTAATTAACTCCCCTTTTAAATTAAATACTTTAACCTTTGATTCACGATTTGATTTTGGAACTACAATAATTTCATCTTTACCATCCCCATTAACATCTCCGCTTGCTAATTCTACTCCACCTGTAAAATTTCTATCAAAAGCAAAGAAATGATTTTTTAACGCTCCATTATGTGAAAAAATTCTAATGTGTGGACCTCCTCCAGGACCAGCCCCTGTAATTATCTCTTTTATACCATCTCCATCAACATCACCTATGGCAACTTCTACTCCACCACGAAAACCTTCTCCGTAAGCCATGAATTGACTTTGTAATTCACCTTCTTCAGAAAAAATCTTAAACCATGGATGTGTTCCTGCTCCCAAACCAACCACAACCTCTATATCCCCATCTCTATCTAAATCTCCTGAAGCAACAGAAAGCCCTCCTCTATAGTATGCATCAAAAGCAAAAAATTCATTTTCTAGATAGTTTTTTCTAAAAGCTTTTACATGTGGCCCACCACCTTGTCCAGCAGCTGTGATAACTAATTCTTTTTTAACTGCTTCTTCTGGTTGTTCACCTAAAGCTTTAGAAATGGTTGCATAAACATTCATTAAACCACTACCTAACTTATTCCTATATGTTGGATTCTTGCTATCTATATCTATCGCATTATTTAAAAACAAATCTTTAATCTGTTGAGCAGAAAAAGATGGCTTGTATGATTTTACTAAAGCAAACGCTCCTGCTACTTGTGGTGCAGAAACAGAAGTACCTGTCCAACCGTGTTGATAATAGTCTTTGAAATCACTATTAGATTCATCGTGATACACAGTACTAAACAAACGTACACCAGGGGTAACTAAATCAATACAACTTGAACCATAATTTGAAAAGCTAGCTAAATGATCATCATTATCTATTGAAGCTACTCCAATCACCCAATTCTCACTATTTGGCCCATCATGACAAACAGGATATTGTTTATTCTCTTCTTTGCCCATATCTACACCAGAAGCGACTTCATTACCGGCAGCTGCTACTACTATTACTCCTGCATCATACGCTCGTTTAATTGCTCTTTCTAAAGTTAAACTTTTACCAGTACCAACGAAGCTTAGGTTTATAACATCAGCTTTATTATTAACTGCATAATCAATAGCTTTAGCAACCTTGTCTGTTGTTCCATAACCCTCGCTATCTAAAACCCTTAGTGCCATAATTTTACTAGACCAACTTATACCAGCTATTCCTTCTTTGTTTCCCCCTTGAGCAGCAGCAATTCCTGAAATTACTGTACCATGATTTATTCCTGTCTTATTGTATTCTACACTTGTATCAGGATTTGGGTCATTATCATCTCCAACAAAATCCCAACCATATATATCATCTATATATCCATTCCTATCATCATCTATATTATTATTAACTGTTTCTTTATTGTTAAACCAAATATTTTGTCTTAAATCTGGATGATCTAAATCAACACCAGAATCTACAATTGCTATTGTAACCCTTCTGGAACCAGTTGTAATGTCCCAAGCACGATTTGCTTTAATTTTTGATAAATACAATTGTTGAGTGTAAAAAGTATCTTTTGGTTCTAAACTAGCGCGATAGATATAGTTTGGTTCTGCATACTCAACACTGTCTTGAGAATTATATATATCCATTAATTCTTGTAATTCAATATCTGAACTAAATTTAAATTTAAAAATCTTTTCACTAGTTTTTAATTTAACTAGAAGCTCTCCTGCTTGATGAGCAGGAAGTTCTTGTTCTTTTGCCTCAGTCTTTATTCCTAAAGGCAAAAACACTAACAAGAAAATTATTATGGAATATATTAATTTGTTTTGTATATTAAACATATGTATTAAATTACTTTTGAAATAAACTCCTTAAAACTTTTATGGGCTACTTTACATTCATCAGATAAAAATTCTTCTTTTGTTATCCATTTAAATTTTGTTATTTTTTCTGTATCAGGATTTTTTGATATATCTACGTCATATCCTTCTGGTTCACAAAGAAAAGTATTACAAACAACTTGATCCCCGTCTACTTTTCTAAAAAACCACCACATACCTAATGGTTTAATAATCTTTGCTTTTAAATCAATCTCTTCCTTTATTTCTCTGTGCAAAGTCTCGTATGGAGATTCTCCAAAATCAACTTTACCACCAGGTAAATCCCAAAATTCTTCTCCCTGTACATTTATATTAACAATCAAAAACTTATCTTCTTTTTTAATTAATGCCTTAATTGCACAGTGTACTTGCGACATATTATTCCTCTGTTTCCTCCTCCACAACAGGCGTTGGTGGGTAGAGGGAATTAATAAACTTATCTACATCTTTCTTCATCTTTGGATCAATTTCAGCAGCTTTTCTTGCTGTCTCAATGGATTTTTCATAATCTCCCATATCTCTATATACACTGGCTAACATTGTATACCATTTAACTGATTGATCTTGTTCAATTACCTTTTCTAATACCCAAGACATCTTATCATATCTATTAGCTCTAGCATATATGGTATATATCCTCTCTAATTGAGATATATCCACAAACGTATAACCTAATTCTTCCATGTTATTTACAACCTCATCTACTTTATCTTGTCTTTTGATCAAAGAATATGCTGTCATTAAATTAAATTGAGACTCCATTGTTCTTGGGTTTAACTCAACAGCTTTTTCAAAATATCCTATACCTTCATCAACATGTCCTTGATTAAGCTCTGCTTGACCCATTTCAAAATATATATGAGCACGTGTAGGCGATAATTCTAAAGCTTTTTTCCCAATTCTAACAGTTTCAGCAAAGTTATTTACATCCAAACGAGCATTACGATTCAAAAGCATCATAAGGTACATCAAATCTTGTACGTCTGCTGGGTGTTCTTTAATATTGTCTTCTATTTGATCTTTAGCAAACTTAAAATATTCTCTAGCTTGTGCTTCTTTTACTTTATCTCCATCTTCAGGTATCTTGTTATTCTGAATAACTATATCTACTGCTTTTCTTCTAATTTCTTGTTTCTGGTAGGTGTCCATTGAAATTGATTCATCAAAATATTTAATTGATTCTTGTAACCTATCTGATGAACCATACATTAAACCCTGAATAGCTATTTCATTAGCTTTAAGGGGTTTAAGATTAAAATATTGAATACTTGAAAGTACTAGGGCTAGAGCAATAATGATTATTGTAATTTTTAATATAAAATTATCTGTAAAATCTTCTGGTTTTTCTTTTTCTTCATATTTTGGATTATCAAGATAACCAACTATGCCAAATACGCTAAACAAAATAACAAAAGTAGACAAGACATCAAACACAAAAATATTCTGAACAAAATGAGCAATTAACAAACCTATTAATATAGCTGAAAAATCAAAATCTTTTTTAAGATTTTTAAATAGATAACATAGAGCTATAAAAAATATTAAAAAATATGATACTAAACCAATAAAGCCAGTAGCTATAGCAATATCAAATATTGTATTATGAGCTCTATCAAACCAAAGTTGAGATCCGTTATCTATAAATATCTCTGGATGAAAATATTTATTAAACGCAACATTATAATTTTCCCAACCATAACCAAGCAAAAGTCTATCTTTCAGCCCTTTCCACGAAGTATCCCAAGCCATTAAACGAGACTCAGTTGTAATATCACCTCGAGAAATACTTGTTAAACGTTCTAACATTGGAGCTTTTTTAACCCACTCAGCATCTTTGTTAAACCAAACAAGTAAACCAAAAACTATAACTGATAACAACAAGACGCTAGCTATTATCCTTTTAATCCGTTCAGGACTTTTAGCTATGTATAATATGGAAAGTAAAATGAATACAACAACCAAACCAATAGCTGCACCACGGGTTTGGGTTTGATATAGGATATATAGGTTCATCAAACTGGCTAAAGCAAAAAATATCTTCCAAAGTACATGTTTTCTTTTTAAAAATAACAAAAAGCTAATAAAAAATTGAGCCAAAGTAAAAGCACCTAAAAATGCTGCATTACCTAACGTAGATGACAGCCTACCTTCTCCAGAATGAATAATATTTCCAAACAAGAAAAACTTTTCTATTTCTGCTCTTTGTAATATGGCGTATAAATCCACCAATAAACCTACAACAACCAATCCGGTTAAATAACTTAACCACTCACCCTTAGTTTTTAAGGTCCAACTGAGTATTAAAAAGAAAATAACCAGATGAGAGATAGTTAAAAAACCTTCTCCTCTTTCAATAGTGCCCCAAAAACTTTTATACGCATCTACACCTAGAAATCCCGTTAAACCAACTATAACTCCAAAGATCACAACAGCCCATATCAACTTATTCATCTTTGGCCTATATTTCTTATTCAAAATAGCCAGAATAATATAAACCAGAAGAGCAACCTCAACTAAAATCCTAAAAAACATTGTTTTTCCCGTAATAAAAGGAAAAACATATTTTGAAGTTATTAAAATTGGTGTTAGTAAAATTAGATATAAAATACCTACCAAGATCCATTTTACGTACTTAGAAATTTTATCCATATTTATTTTAATTCATTCTTTACTTTTTCATCTAAAATTATTTTGATATAGGATTGATACGGAACATCACGACGATTAGCTAAAGATTTTAAACGATCCAAAAGAAGAACAGGTAAACGTAAAGATATACTTTTTGTAGAAAGCTTAAGATTAGGAAGTTCTGGATTTACAACTGATTCGGACCAATTAATATAATCTGTCGAGTCGTTGTTTGCCCAAAATTCTATTTCTTCATTTTCGTTTTTAAATAAAGGTATTTTTTTAAATTGTTTTTTTTGCTTTGTCATATATTTCTTTTTCTTTTCGGTTCTGATTCCGAGCCGAAATTATTCTTATTTTCTTATTTCTAATAGTAAAAACTATAAATAATTTTCTATTATCACTCGTCTTTCCTAAAGCATGAAATCTCATTTCTATTTGTGAATGATTTTTATCTAAAGAAATCAACAAAGGTAAATCCACAAAAACTTCTTCACACTCTCTCCAATAAACCTTGTGTTTATTCCAATTTTTATCCACATTCGCATTATTCCACTCAAATCCATTTAATTTTGATAAATCTAACATAAATTATATCATTATGTATATGTTCATCATATACTTAGTTAAGTAAAATGTCAACCAAAATCTATCACACCCAAAGTTGATACAATTATACCACAGTTAGGATAAATAAAAATATAAACTTGCATCTTTTTAAGAAATATTGTACAATACCACTAGTTATGATTAATACAGCCACAAGAATTAAAAAAATATCATTGTTTATCGGAGATGTCTTTATTCTCTATTTTTCGTTATGGCTAACTTTACTAATTAGGTACAATCAGGCCGTAACAACAGAAAGATGGGCTCAACACTTTATTCCATTTACATTAATCTTTGTTCTATGGATAATTGTCTTTTACATCACCAGTTTCTATGATTTAAGTTTGGCAAAAAACAATACTATGTTTTTCGCCAATTTCTTTAAAAGCATCTCTTGGTGTGTTGGTTTAGCAATTACTTTCTTCTATTTATTTGATGCTGGTATTGCTCCAAAGACAAACTTGTTCATACAGCTTTTAATATTTACCTTACTATTAATCCTCTGGAGACAGTTGTTTAATAAGCTGGCTGGTGCTACTGCTTTACAAAGTAATGTTTTAATTTTAGGACACTCACCTTCAATTATTGACTTGGCCAGTGAAATTAACAACAAACCACAACTTGGCTTCAAGGTTGTAGCAATAACTCGTGATGGTCAACTTCCTTTAGAAACTGATTTACCAGAAAGTATTAATTTAATTGATGCACCCAGTAGCTTAAAGAAATTAATTATTGAAGAAAAAATATCAACCATTATTGCTGGTACAGATATACGACAAGATCAAAAATTAATTGCTGATCTTTATGATTGTTTGTCTGAAAAAATTACAATATTTGATTTACCTACGTTTTTAGAAAAATTTACAGGTAAAATTCCTGTAAACTCCATTGGACAAATTTGGTTTTTAGAAAACCTAAACGAGGAATCAAAATCTATTTATCAAATATCTAAAAGAGTTATGGACATATTTATAGCTTCTGTATTTTTGGTTCTAACCTTAGTATTCATTCCTTTCATATATATGATAGTTAGGCTTAACAGTCCTGGGCCATTCTTGTTTAAACAAAAAAGAACTGGAAAGAATAATAAATCATTTTTAGCTGTTAAAATACGTAGTATGAATAGAAGGGCTGAAACTAATGGTCCTCAATGGGCCCAAAAAAATGATCCTAGAATTACACGTAGTGGTAGAATTATGCGTAAAACAAGAATTGATGAAATTCCTCAATTATTTAATATTCTTAAAGGTGAAATGAGCTTTATTGGTCCTAGACCAGAAAGACCTGAATTTGTAACTCAGTTAGCTGAAAAGATTCCTTTCTATAACCAACGCCATTTAATCAAACCAGGATTATCTGGTTGGGCACAAATTAATTTTCCTTACGGTGCTTCAGAACAGGATGCTTTAGAAAAATTACAATATGATCTTTACTATATAAAAAACAGATCATTCTTTTTAGATTTATCTATATTACTTAAAACGATTAAGACAGTTCTTAGTGGTGGTGGACAATAGATAACAAAAAATGATATAAAGTATATATGAATATTTTAATAACAGGTGGAGCTGGTTTTATTGGATCACAGGTAGCTAAAAAGTTAATCCAACAAAATCATAATATAATTATTGTTGATAATTTCAATGATTATTATGACCCCCAATTAAAAGAAGATCGAATTAAAATCTTATTAAAAGGTTTTAATTTTAAGTTATACAGAATTGACATTTCTGATATACAAAAACTAAGGGAAGTTTTTAAAGAGAATAAAATAGATAAAATTGTTCACTTAGCTGCTCAAGCTGGTGTACGTTATTCTGTAGAAAACCCTTTTGCATACGAACAAACAAATATTCTAGGCACCTTAAATATTTTTGAATTAGCAAAAGAATTTAATATTAAACAAATTGTTTATGCTTCTTCTTCTAGTGTCTATGGGGATAACAAGAAGCTTCCTTTTTCAGAAAACGACAGAACACAAACCCCACTTTCTTTTTATGCTACTTCTAAAATCGCCACAGAGATGATTGCATATAGTTATTATAAAGTGCATAACATAAAATCAACTGGATTAAGATACTTCACGGTTTATGGCCCGTGGGGACGTCCAGATATGGCACTTTTCCTTTTTACAAAAAACATTTTAGAAAATAAACCAATAAATATACATAACAATGGAAAAATGAAAAGAAATTGGTCGTATGTTGACGATATTGTTAATGGAACAGCCTTGGCCTTAGAAAACCCGTTTGATTATGAAATTTTTAATCTTGGTAGCAATGAATCAATTGAATTAATAAAATTTGTTGAATTAATAGAAAAATATTTAGATAAAAAAGCTATACGAGAATATATCCCAATACAAACAGGTGAAGTGTTAGAAACTCAAGCAGATTTATCAAAAGCACAAAAAATGTTAAATTTCTCACCACAAACAACAATAAAATCTGGTATTAAGAATTTTGTTAATTGGTACCTAGATTATTATGATAAATAATATGAATAACCCTCAAACTAAAAACATTTCAGTTATTATACCAGCATACAACGAAGCTGACAGTATTAAATCTGTATTAGATAATTTAAAAAATACACTAAATAATTTAAATTTAGAAAATTTTGAAATTATAGTAATCAACGATGCTTCTACAGATAATACAAAAAGTGTTCTTGAAAGTATTGAAAATATTAAAACCATTAATCATTCATACAATAAGGGATACGGTGCTGGACTAAAAACTGGAGCTAAGAATGCTAAACATGATTGGGTTTTAACTTTTGATGCAGATGGTCAACATAACCCAAAGTATATTGAAGAAATGCTAAAATACACAGATGAATATGATCTAATAGCTGGAGAAAGACAAGGTTACCAAGGTCCATGGATTCGCCAACCAGGCAAAAAGGTTATCCATTGGTTAGCTAGATATTTATTGGGTCATAAAGTAAATGACTTTAATTGTGGATTAAGATTAATAAAACGTGACGAATTTTTACGATTCGAACATTTATATCCAGATGGTTTTTCTTGTTCAACTACAAGTGTCTTTGCTTTTCTTAAAGAAAAGTTAAATATTAAATTTGTCCCTCTTGAAATAAATAAACGTGATAGTGGAAAAAGTCTAGTTAACCCAAAAGATGCACTCACCTATTTTATGTTGATAATCCGCTTAATTATGCTTTTCTCACCTTTACGAATCTTTTTACCAATCAGTGGTTTATTTTTCTTAGGATTCTTAGGCCTATTCATAAATGATATTTTAATTTCTGAATTTAACAACATCACTGATAGTACCGTCCTATTATTCATAACTTCGGTTTTAATCTTTTTCTTTGGTTTAATAGCTGATCAACTTGCTGCTATCCGTAGAGAGTTAAATAGAAAATAACATGAAAAAGATTTTACTTACATTTGATTTAGAGTATTGGTTTGAATCACTCTCTATACAAAAATATTTACTTGGTAATGAAAAGGACGAAGTGGCAACCTTTATTAATAACCTATTAAACTTATTAAAACAAACAAATTCAACTGCTACCTTCTTTGTTACTAAAAAAGTTTTAGACAAAGAACCAAATGTAGTAAAACAAATTTCTAATGCTGGTCACGAAATTGCTGTTCATTCTTCAGACCATAAACCATTGTGGGATAAAAATCCAGAAATGTTTAATGAAGAAATTAAACAATTAATCAGTCAGATTGAAAGTTTAATCGACAAAAAACCAATTGGACATCGAGCAGTTAATTTTTCATTAAATAAATCTACAGAGTGGTCAATAAAAGTATTAAAAGAAAATAATTTAAAATATGACTCTTCAATATTGCCTTTAAGTATAAAACCTAATTTATTTAATATAGATAATTTTAAAGAAATAAAAGTTTTTAGTGGTGGTTTTTATATCAGAGCTATCCCCTGGTTTTTATTTAAAACCTTATTGAAAAACAAAACGATTAAAAAATCTACTTGTTTATATTTTCATCCATTTGATTTTGCAACTGAGGTACCAAATATTAAAATGACATTTATTAAAAAATTCCTTAAATACTATAACACTAAAAATACTTGGAAAAAGTTACAATATATTGTTAAAAGATTTGATTGTGTTTCCATAGAAAAATATCTTTATGAAGATTCTACTAATTAATCCACCCATTAAAAATATTATTGAGAGCGACATGCCAAAAGAATTAGAATCTGGCATGGATTTTTTACCTCCTTTAGGATTAATGTATATTGCTGCATATGTTAAAGAAAAAACAAATTTTGATGTTAAAATATTAGACTGTGAAATAGAAAAGGTAAACTACACCAATATACAAGAAAAGATTAAAGAAGAAAAACCAGACGTAGTTGGGATTACTGCTATGACTTTTACTTTAATTGATGTTATTAAAACAGCTAAATTAATTAAAGAAGTTAATCCAGAGATAAAAATAGTTTTAGGTGGACCACACGTAAACATCTATCCAGAAGAAACAATGGATAACTTAGAAGTTGATTTCTTGGTTTTAGGTGAAGGAGAACAGCCATTTATTGATTTATTGAATAATATTCACGATTTAGACAAGCTAAAAGATATACGAGGCCTAGTATTCAGAGATACAAACAAAAAAATTGTTAATACAGGTAAAAGAGAGTTAATAATGGATTTAGACCAACTACCAATGCCTGCACGCGAATTAACACCATATAAAAAGTATTATTCAATCATGGCTCACAAAAACCCAACCACTACTATGTTTACTTCTCGTGGTTGCCCATACAAATGTTTGTTTTGTGATCGCCCCCATTTAGGTAAAATATTCAGAGCTAGATCTGCTGAAGATGTTGTAAAAGAAATGGAGAAAATTCAAGAAATGGGAATTAATGAAGTCTTTATTTACGACGACACTTTTACCATTGATAGACAACGTGTAGTAAATATTTGTAATTTAATTCTAGATAAAAAAATAAAACTTAAATGGGATATTCGCGCAAGAGTTAATACAGTTGATAAAGAATTACTTTTGTTAATGAAGTCTGCTGGTTGTACACGTATCCATTATGGAGTTGAAGCTGGAACAAAAAAAATACTAACTGTCTTACGTAAAGGAATTACTTTAGAACAAGTTGAAACAGCTTTTAAACTAACAAAAGAAGCAGGCATAGAAACTGCTGGATATTTTATGATTGGATCACCAACAGAAACAATGTCTGACATTAAAGAAACTATTAAGTTAGCAAAAAAGATGTTCCCAGACTTTGTTCACTTCACTGTGCTAACACCTTTCCCCGCAACCGACCTATACCTTAAAGGGTTAAATGAAAATATTATCAAAGAAGACTATTGGCAAAAGTTTTCTAAAAATCCACAACCAGACTTTAAAGCACCTGCTTGGGAAGAAATATTTACACGTGAACAATTGTATAAGATATTAATTGATGCATATGGCCAATATTATTTAAATCCTAAATATATATTTAGAAGACTAAAAGAGTTACGTAGTTGGGATGCTTTAAAAAATAACTTTAAGGCTGGTTCTAAACTTTTGTCTGTTATTATCAAAAACACATTCCCAAAAGACAAAAAAACAACATGATAAAAAAATATTTAAAATTCTTTATTATTTTAATTACAACTTTTGTTGTTTTTTATTTGCTTTTCAGACAAATCGATCTTAATTCTGTTTGGAATATTATATTAAATGCTAATCTTTGGTGGCTGTTAGCAACTTTTTCAGTAATACTAACCTATCCAGTTTTTGGTGCACTTAGATGGCGCATCATTTTAAATTCAATGGGTTTTAGCTTAAGTTTTTGGAAAGCATTTAAAATCGTAATGGGAGCATGGTCTCTATCAAGTGTTACTCCTTCAAAAGCAGGTGATTTAATCCGAGCTAACCCTATTAAGAATTCTGTACCCGTAAGCAAGACAGCTGGAAGTATTTTAATAGAAAGAGTTTTTGATATATTACTTCTACTAATTTTAGCTCTCATTGGCGGGATAATTTACAAAAACACAATAATTGTATTAATAATGATAGCTGGCCTTATAGCTATTGTTATTTTTTTTATCTTGGCAAAATATATAAATGAAATGAAATTACCGATAAAAGATAAATATAGAGAAAAAATTAATAATGTTTTCTATTGCTCAAAGATATTAATCAAAAAACCAAAACAATTCATACAAATTGCTTTAATAACTTTATTAAACTGGTTAGGAACCTTTTTACAAGTATATTTCTTATATCTTGCATTAGGTATACAAGTTTCCTTTATTTTTATTTGTTTAACACTTCCAATAGCCTTGTTTATTGGGATATTGCCAGTGACACTGGCAGGTATGGGTACTAGAGACTCAGCTATTGTATATTTATTCGCAGGTGTAGCTCCAGCAAACATAAATTTGAGTTTAGGAATACTATATTCTATCTTTGGTTATTGGATTATTGCTGTATTGGGTTTATTTTTTATAAAAAGTTTATCAACAATAAAAGACGTGGATAAAAAACCTGACGTCTTAATAAATAAGGAATAAGGATATAACTATTTAATTATATTTACAGAAGTTTGAGTATATATTTGATTACTTAAATCATTATCAAATCCAACAATGTGAGTTACCCCAAACTTTTGAAAAGCAGACTGTAAGCTTTCTTCGGCTAGCAGTTTTTTTATTGTCTCAGTATGAAAATATATAAAATTCTTATTAGTATAATAATTAAGTATCAATGGTGTTCCTGGGTGATGGCTAGTAACAACAACATCCTTGTTCCCAATATCTGCATTATCAATAAACGGTACAAGTGCCATAACAGTGTCTATATTTGAAGTATTATATTCTTCATGCAACATCCATTTATTAGCCTGCATAAAATGTAAGATTATACATAAACTTATTAAAACAAGTGCTAGATACTTAAAATTCTTTTTTATCTCTAATTTACAAATAAAATCAAATAAATAATATATCCCTAATGCAATTAATAATCCTATAGGCCAACTTAACTCAAGAAAATGATCCCAGTTATTTGTTTTTAAAATAACTAATAAAACATACCAAACAACAAACCACAACATAAACAATTTAAACAATCTCTTGTCTTTTTTAAATAAATAATATATGCCCAAAAACATTAATAATATAATTAATGGTCCACCTGATATTATTAATTTAATAAATTCCTTAGGGTAAAATTTAATTGAAGCAAAATACATAATAATTTGATTCTTTAAACTAACCTTTTGGTCATACTTAAGTAAATATTCAGAAAACATTGAATTTGAAGTACCTTGTATTGTTTCAAGGTACTCTTCTTTTTCAAAATGAAAAGTATATGGATCCGGATAAAGATGACTATAATTAGAGAAATTTGAATCCTCTTTGGATAAATAGTCACTCTTTTGCCCACTTACTATTGTACTACCAAAAAAAATACCTAAAATCAATATAATTGGTAATAATAAATAAAGTAGTTTCTTAATTGATCTATGACGATAAAATTCATATATAACAAACGGTATAACTGAAACAACAAAAACATTTCTACATAAAACCGCTAAACTAAAAAATATACCGGCTAATATGAGATTAAGCCAAAAAAACTTTTCCTTTATATTAAAAAACAAAAACAAAGCAATAGAAAAAAACAAAATCGCCCATTCATAAAAACCACTTATTAATACCCCCTGTAAAATAAATGGCAGAAAAATAGTAACTACACCAAAGATTATTGCTGTTTTTAAATTAAATAACTTCTTAACTAAGAAAAATAAAATCGTTCCACTCAATGCCCATAGTAAAATTGATAAATACAAAGCTAAATTTTTCTGAAAGCCAAAATATTTAAAAATATTACCATATATTATATAAGTCAATTCATTTCCTGGATTATAATACATTCCCTCCTCAGCCGATAACTGACTGTTTAAAATAACATTTTCTGGACTTTCTAAATTAAACTGACCTGTTTCAGCAAAATTGCGAGCTAAAATTAAATTTCCACCATTAAACCCAAAACTGTAATCTTTTTTGTAAACAGGATAATAATGAACAGCCATCGATACTACAAATAAAACTAAAACAATAAGTAAAATTTTAATTTTTTTATTCATAAATGATTTTTAACTATTTTAATTAAAGAAATTGGACTTAGAACCAAAATCGAATAAATAAAAATTGGTGTTTTTAAAATTATAAAATCTATTAAAAATCTAAATAAATATTTTCTAGGCTGCCAACGTATATAAAAAATAAAACGATTACGCCATTGATTATATTTTAAACGGTTAAGATTACTAAGATATTCCAAGACAATCTTTATCTTACTACTATTTTTATTAAAAATGTGACGACTAGCTGTAGCTGACTTTAAATGCCATACACCACCAAAAGGTATATATAATACCTTGTAACCTGCTTTTTTTGCTCGTTGACACCAATCAGCATCTTCATAGTAGGCAAAAAACTTTTTTTCAAGTAGCCCAATTTTTTCAACAACTTCTTTTTTTATCATTAAAGTACATCCTGTAATAAAATCTACTTCTTTTTTTTCATCTTTGTAATCATCTTTATTTCTACTAATATGCCAACTTTTGGCTTTTTGCCAATCAATTTTACCACCAGCAAACCAAATAGTTTTTTGGTTTTCTAAATCTTTCCCTTTTTCTAAGAAATAAATCTTTGGGCCAACAATCCCTATTTTTTCTGAACTAAACAATTCATTGCTTAAAACTTTAACTAAATCAGGTTTTATTATTGTATCATTGTTTATTAATAAATAAGCATCCCCGCTTGCCTGTTCTATACCAATATTATTAGCTCTAGAAAAACCTAAGTTCTTTTTATTAATAATGAGTTTTGCCTGAGGAAATTGATTTCTAATTATTTCTACTGAATCGTCGGTAGAGTTATTATCAACCAAGATAACTTCAAAATCTGAATAATCAGATTTTAAAATTGATTCTAAACAATCAGCCAAAAACTCTTGCCCATTATAGTTTGCTATGATAATAGAAATTTTAGGCTGATCGTTCATATTAATCCTTTTTCTTTTTTATAATCTTTAATTCCTCGTATTTTATAAAAATCTAACACTTTCCTGTAAACAACTATTGGAATTTTTATATTGTTTTTATCAAGAAAACTTATTACTTTAACACAGAAATTCATAATGACTTTATTAAAAATGATTCTTTTTAAAATTAATTTAAAAATATTCTTTGTTTCATTTATATTTGTCTTATATTTCAACTCTGGAACTTTTTCAGCTAAACGTACAGACCAATAACCTCTTTTCCACATATCATGTGGGTATGACTTAAATGTTATATGGTTATTGTGCCATACTTTTGCTTCAGGAATAAAAGACATTTTCATACCATTTTTATGCAAACGATAACCTAATTCCCCATCCTCATATGCTGCATTAGGGAAAAACCCTTCATCAAACATGCCCGATTGAATTAAAAACTCTTTACTAACAGAAACATTGTCTGTATAGAAACATCCTGGAGGCACATTATTTGGGTCTGTTATTTTATCATATGCCAAATGATAACCATCAATATATTTAACAAAAGGTGTAATTTTTATAGATGGATGTAATATAGTTAAGCCCAAAAATACTGCCTTGTTGTTATTAGCATTTTTATGGGCTTCTGCGTGTATTCTTAAGAGATCTGGGTCGACTGGAATACAATCATCGTCTATAAAAAAGATTATTTCCCCTTGAGAATTTTTAATGCCTAAATTCCTAGCTGAGCCTTGTCCTAAATTTTCTTGACGAACAAAACGTATAGGAAAAGATACTTCTAAATTATTTATCATGTCCTCAATACACTCTTTTGAGCCATCATCAATAACTACTATTTCAAAATCTTTAAAGTTTTGATTATTAAAAGATAGCAAAACTTCTTTACAACAATCTTTCCTATTATGAGTTGGGATAACAACACTTAAATACATACTATTTACTAAAAATTATTTTTAACAACATTTTAGGACTCATATATACATTTGGAATTTGATAAACTGAATGTGTACAAAAACACTTTTCTTGCTTAATTTTCTTTCTTTCAGTTTTTGCACCATCTGATTGCCAAATATTTTTTAAATCATAATTTGCTTCACGTAAATTTCCAATTTTTCCTCTACCCTCACAAGGATACACATTACCTTGGGCATCAATGACTGGCATAAAGCTTGACATCCTACAAGGTACGACCTGTTTCTTATGCTTTAAAACATAAACACACATCTTCTGGTAAAGTGGATTAATTATCCTTCTATAAATATTTTTACTATCCTTTTCGTTTTCTTCAATTGATTTAATTACTTTCTCATACTCCTCAAGATCCAACCCTTTTGTGTCTGCTTGTGGGACACTACCCTTAACTAATTCTAAACCATGAAAACTTGATTTAAGATTTTCTTTTGCATATTCAATTAATTCTGGTATATTACTAAGATTTTGGTTTAAAACTGTAGTACAAATTCTAGTTCTTAACCTTGGGTATTTCTTTTTTAAATCATCCAGTTTTTTATATGTCTGTAAAAACTTTTCAAAATTACCTTCAACACCACGTACTTTATCATGAACATCACCTACCCCATCTAATGATAAACCAATTTTTAAACTAACATCAGGTGATTTTTTAAAAATTGCTTCTACTTGTTCTGCAGTCCTGTCAGGTAATAAAGAATTAAAAGCAATAAAAACAACCGATGCTTTGTTGTTTTTAACAAATAAATTAACAATTTCTGGTAAATCAGATCTTAAAGACGGCTCTCCGCCACCCAAACCAACTGATTTTAATTTCCCAATTTTTTTTGTAAATTTATCTATTTCTTCTAAAGTTAATTCATTCTGTAAATCTTTATTTAAAATTTTCCAATTAAAACACATGATGCAACGGCTGTTGCATCTATTAGTAACATAGAGGATTAAACCATATGGAGGCCAAGACCTATTAAATAGATGTTTAATAAAATGAACTATTAACATTTTATCATAGGCTCTATATAGGTTTTTAATGTTTTTTAATATATTTATCATATCTTAATTAAACCATGATTTTGACTATAAAATCAAGAAAATAAATATGCCCCACAATTGAATATTGTGGGACAAATAAACTTATTATTTCTTATACTTCTCAAAAATCCTGTCTTTTATTGCTACAATCTCTCCTGCAGATAAAGCAGAGGTGTTAATAATGGCTTCTGCATGTCCACCATATCCTTTATAGTAACCAACTGCATTCTCCTCACCATTACCAACAAAAGTTAAATCATATTCTTCCATTTTATCTCTTATCCTGGTTCCTCGATAAGGATAATAAACAGCTAAATCAAAATCATCAACACCTGAATCTTCGATAAATTTTTCTGTTAACAAGGCTGTCTCAGCAGTTTCGCCGGGCAAACCTAGAACAAAAAAAGATTTTACACGTATACCAAACTTATGACAAAGTTTAACAAAATCTAAATTTTTATCAATAGTTGTTCTTGGGTGTTTTACAGCATCCAAAATAGATTGTGCACCACTTTCAAACCCAACACCTATTTCTTTACATCCATTGTCTGCAAGAGTTTCTGCTATTTCCTCTGTCATAGTGTTAGAATGACCAAAACACCTAAAAATCATGTTATGTTTTTTAATAATAGGACCAATATCTTTTACTCTTTTTAGTGTCATAGCAAACAAATCGTCAAAAAACATAATCCCACCAAAACCAATTTCTTTAATATTAATAATCTCTTGTTCAATATGCTCTAGTGTACATAACCTAACTTTTGTTCTAGCGTGCTCACAAAAATCGCATCCAAATGGACAACCCCTTGACGTCATCACAGTTGTAACACGAACTTTGTCAAGATGATACACATACTTATTTAAAAACTCTGCTGATCTAAAAGGTATTGGCATCAAATTCATTTCATCTCTTGTCATTTGGTCTTGAACTATTCTTCCTGTTTGATCATATAAAATTTCTAAAATAGCTTTTTCTCCATCTCCGACCACTAAATAATCATAGGATTTCCCTCGACATTCATCCAAATAGAATGTTGAGGCAGGGCCACCTAAAATTATTTTAATATTTGGAAAATATTTTTCTTTAAAATCAAGAATTTTATCTGCCTCTAACATTTGGGAAGATAAAGCAGATATTGCAAAATGAGTAAAACCAGAATATTTTTGAGGGTTATTAAAATCAAAACTATCCTCAAGTTGATTTTCTATTCCTTCCTTATCCAGCACTGCTTTTAAATACAATATAGCCAAATGAGGAAAAACCTTATCGGAATCCAAAAAAGGACTCCTCAAACTGACAATCAATACTTTCAACATTGTTTCCTCCTCTGTCTATGGATTTTTTAAAAGGTCTATATATGATTTTTTTAATCTTTTAGCTAAAATACCCCAACCATGATTCTCTAAAACAAATTCTCTTGCATTATCACCCATTTCTTTAATTAAGTTTTTATCTTTAATAAACTTTTCCATTGCTTCCTTAATACCAACAACATCTCCACCATCTACACAATATCCTGTTTTACCATCCAAAGGCAATGAATCATGAGCTTTATTAATAATAACTGGTGTTCCACAAGACATTGCTTCAATAACAACTCTATTAATTCCTAGGTCAATTCCGATCGAAGGTGCTACAAAAACATCTGCTAAGTTATAATAATGTATTAATTCATCTGCTGAAAGCTGTCCCAAAAGCTTAACATTGTCTTTATTTTTAATCAAATTCTTAATAAATTCAACTGTTTGTGGTGCACCTGGCCCAGCCAATAATAGTTTGACGTCTTCGTTTTCTTCATTTAATAAATTAAAAGCTTCAACCAAAAACTCCACACCTTTTCTTTTTGCAATAGTACCTGCGAAGAAAAAAACCGTGTCTTTGCTTGAATGTCTTTCTTGCATGTCTTGTGGTTTAAACTTATTAGTATGTGCTCCAACCGGTATATGAACTTTTCTTGATTCTGGATTTGTTTGTTGTAAGCCTTCTAATAATTTTGTATGTCTATAGGCACACAAATCAACTGTTTTAGGCAAAGGTTCACCCATTTTAAACCATTTAAAAAAATACACAGTTAATCTATTTAAAACCCTATCAAATAAATTCATCTTTTGCTCATCTAAACCAAACTCTTCTTTTTTAAGTTTACGATCATACATTAAATCATTATTAAACCTCTTATCCTCATATTTCCAATGTAAATCAACTGTAGAAACATATGGTCTTATTTTAAAGTAAGCAAACGGATGCGGGCTTTGTGTGTTGATTAAATGAATAATATCAATTCTTTTAAACAAAATAATTGGTAAAGAATAAAAAAAAGTTTTAAAAGCATCTAACTTACTAAAATTTCTGGACTGCGTTGAAAAAGGTATCCTATACACCTTTATGTTTTTATGCAACTTAACATTTTCTATTTTAGCTGTTGTAGTTACTACATATATTTTTAAACCCTCTTCAGCCAACTCTTGAGTAAATTCCCAAGCCGCCCTGGTTTCACCACCAGGAAATGTGTTTGAGTAAAGATGAGTTAACATCAAAATTTTTAATTGTTTATTATCTTTAGACATGCATTATTGGACCCTTTCCCAAAAAAGAAATTTATGTTCCGAATCATTATTAATAGAATAAAGCAATGGCACTTCTTCTCTTGAAAAATTTATATTTTCATTTATTTCATAATAATTTCTAAATTTTCTTTGCCACCATAGCAATGGTTTCATAGTTATATGACCAAGATGCATATAGTCAAAATGATTAATTATGGTAATCATATATTTCGCATTAATTCTCGCTATTTCTTTTACCATATAGTTCACTTGATTCATTGGAATATGCTCAAATATATCAACAGCTATAAACGCATCGAATTTATCATCTGTAGAAAAAGGAATATTTAAAATATTTCCTTGTTTAATGTATGCTCGCAATTCACTTATCGCTATTTTATCCAAATCAGGTGAAACATCAAATCCATACGCGTCAATTCCTATATTTCTTAATGCTCTTACTAATTCACCACCTGAACAGCCAGCTACTAAAACTTTCTTTAACTCTGGAATCGCTCTTTTAATAACAACTACTTGCCATTTTTTAAGTTCAATTTCATCAGAATTATTAATATAAACTTTATGATAATCTTGATTATATAATTTTGCTAATTTATCACTTGAATAGTTTTTATATCTAAAATTAACATACTCACACATTATTCTTTGTTTTACTTTACCAACTATCTTAAAAAAAGATTCAGGGATAATCGATTTTAAAATTAATTTGAGTTTTCTAAATATTTTCAATACTAAATCAAAAACAAAAACCGGTAAAATTAATTCAAGTTGTTCTCTAATTGTTTGTAATAACCTTTTTTTCATATAAAATTTTTAGTTTCTTGTAGATTTTGAAAAATACTTTAAAAACGGATTCTGATAAAATTAATTTTAAATTACCTTAAATTACTATTCTTTTTTCTATTAATAAAACTTCTAAATACCTGGTAATACTTTTTGCTTATTTCTTCCCAATAAAACATTACTGGTTGTTTGCTGTCCATTGTTTTTTGCATACTCATTATCCTTATACCTTTTTCCTAAAAAACCTTATAATAATCCTATTTGGTTATCCCCCACCAAAATCTGCCTTATACACCCTTGGTTGTTTATTTTTTTAGATATAAAAAATTTATTAACTAATCTCCATTATTTCTTAACTACATGAAGATAACACACTGGTCCACAATATTTTATAACCAATATCTTCTTAAAATATGAAAAAAACTTCTCAACACCACTCTTTACGGGAGAAAGCCAAGTTTGAAAATCAACAGAATACCCTTTACGTCTAAAATAATGAACAAATTCGAAGACCGAAGGCTCATTGACAGCGTCCCAATCTTCACCGATTTTTGTCAGATCAATCAAATTTGAGTCAATCAACCTGACTCTAAAATCTTTTTTTCTAAACAGAGATACATTTACCATGCGCCACAAATAAAGCATCATCTTATACAAGACCTTTAGCTTATGAACCCCACCAAAAATAGGTGCTCCCCGAAACGGACTAACGTAATTTGGACAAAGTAAAAAAAATTCACCTTTACTTTTCAATACACGATCAACCTCATCCAAAACTTTTTCTGGATTAAATAAATGTTCAAATGTAAAAAAAGATGTCACGGTGTCAACACTACTATCCTTTAATGGCAATTTTTCTAAATTCGCCTGCTTAAATTCAATATTTTTGTTATGATCTTTGTTTTGTGTCGCTTGTGCGATTGCAAAACTTGAAATATCCATTCCTAAACAAAAATTTGCGTTACTTGACATCCCAAAAATATCAACACCAACCCCACAACCAAGATCCACTATCAAACCTTGTTTTTTGTTACATCCTCTGATAATTTGTTTATGTATAGGGAAAGTATTATCTTGCTTATGACTATCTTCTATTAAGGAATAATACTCTTTATTTTGATTATAGAATTTGAATAATTCTTTTTCTTTATTCATAAAACACTATTTATAATCTGTTTTTATTTAACTGCCTGCAAATCTGCCATGGTTATCCACCACCAAAATCTGCCGTACAAAATCTTGATTGTTTTCCTTTTTTTAACATAAAATATTAATATACTTTAGGTTTGTTTCTTTATCTTCTCTCATAATTATTTTGAGATTAGGTTAAATCATCTAATTGCTTAAATTCTTTAAAAACTTTGTAATAATCTGCTGCTATTGTTTTCCATAAAAACCTATTATGAACGTTTTTGAATGCCTTTTCTCCCATATCTTTATTAAAATCTTTATTTTGATATTTTTCAATTTCTTCAATTAATCTATCCTCACTAGACATATCAATACAACTTCCACCATCTCCAACAATCCACTTTTGTGTATTTGAATCATTTGTAATAACTGGTGTTTTACAAGCCATTGCTTCAATAATAACCATACCAAATGGTTCTACCAATGAAGGGAGTACAAAAATATCTGCGATTGAATAATACTGTGCTAATTTTTCTTGATCAATTGATCCTAAAAAAGTAACACTCTCATTCATTAATTCTTTACTCCTTTGTTTCAAATTATTTTCTTCTGTTCCGTTTCCAGCAATAACAAGATGGGAATCTGGAATTTTACTAACAGTTTTGATTAAGAAATCAATTCTTTTTACCTTATCTAAAGCACTAGAAGAAAAAATTATAAATTTATCTTTTGGCAAATTAAGATCTTCGTGTACAACATCTTTTCTTGGATAAAATATTTCTTTGTTAAAACCGTTTGGGATTAGAACCGAATCAAATTTTTTACCAAAAAGTTCTTTATAATCTGGATTTATAGCCACCACTTTATCTGCCTCTGCATGACGTGAAACAGTAAAAGCTGATCCACCATCTGTCAAATAAACAAATTTAACCTTTGAATTTCTTATTTTTCTATATATTTTTAATGCTAACAAATTAAAAGGAAAAGAACTAAAGACAATTATATCAAAAGATTTAAACAATAAAAATGGAATTACCAAAATAGAAAACAAACAAGATTCATAGTCATGATTACGTTTTAAATATAATCTTTTGATTTTTGGAAAATTTGTAAAAAACTTTCTTTTAAACCCAAAAATTTTAAAAAAATCAACATTTTTAATTTTTAAATCTTTTCCCAACCCAAATAAACTAATTTCCATATCTGGTTTTTGTGAAAGTTCTTTAACTATTTCTGTGTATTTAATTTCTACTCCTCTATTGACATAACCTAAACCCGCAGAAATAAATGCTACTTTAATTTTTTTCATATTATATAAATACTTAGTGCATATACAATCTATAATTACTTTTATGTAAATTTAATTTTTTTGAAATATTTTAAAATGTATAACCAATTAATAATAAAAAATAAAAAACTAACCGCTGTTAAAGCCACTACTATAGCCATCAATGGATCAACATTAAATGTATATATAGCCAAAATCGCAGATAATAAAATTAAAGCAAACTGACAAAACGACATTATTATTGCTACTTTCATTTTTCTTACAGTTCTGAAAAACGGACTAAACCCAACAGCAAACCCTGATGTGATAGTTAGTGATATTAAATAATAAACCAATTTACTTGCTCCCATATATTCTGCTCCATAAAAAAAAGAAATCAAAAAAGAAGATAATAAAACCAACGGAATCGATGTTACCAACATAGTAAACCCTGAATATAAAGAGGTTTTTATAAGATGTTGTTTAAAAATAGAATTACTATAATTAATTGACTTTGGTAATTGTACATTCAGTAATCTACTTACAGGTCCTAAAAACATATTCGGCAAAACAATATATGCCATTGCCACCTTGTAATAACCAATATCTGTTAAGCTAGCAAAAAAACCAAGTAAAAATATTGGTAAATGCGCTATTAAACTACCCAGATTTTTATTTATAGCTACCGCAAAGCCAAACCTAAAATACTTAGCAATTATTTTTAATGAAATGTTTTTAAAAATATCTCTAAAACTTGGCAATAAGGCATCGCGTGGACCATAAATAGAATAAATCCCAAAAGAAATTAATAAAAAGATAACTGCTACTAAAAAATGTCCCAGAACTAAACCCGAAAGACCTAAACCAATAAGTACAAACCCTGCCGGCAAGATACTTATCATAAACTTTTTAAAAGTCTCAATTAAAGTTAATTTTTTAATACGACGACTAACCTGCAAAACAACAGTGAACATGGAAAAAACTATCTCTATATAATTAGCAAGTAATATAACTCTAACCAACAAACCTACTTGAATATTATGATAAAATAATTGACTAAGCCATGGCGCTAATATATAAAAAATTATCCCTAAAGTACAGATCTTAATCAAATTTAAACCTACGAAATAAGATAAAACATTTTTTACTTCAATTTTATCTTTTTGAGCATATGCTTTTGATAATAGTGTTACTGTGGCATGTATGGACCCCCAACTCATTAAAATACCTAAGATACCTGCAAAAGAAAAAATCAACCCATAAATTCCATATCCTTCTATTTTTAAAACACGCGCAAAAACTATTGAAGCAGCCACACTCAATATCATTGATACAATTTTACCAACCTGAAGAGTTGCTACATCTTTAACAAAGTTGATTTTAAATAGATTTTTAGTTTGTTGTATCATTTTTTTCTAAAATAGCTCCCCAACTACTCCCTGATTTAGGCCAAAACCTGCTTAATAAGTAGTTATAAAGGGTTAATATTAAATTTGAACGATGATTAATCTTACACAAATAATTGTATGTTGTAAACTCTAAAATACTAAAATTAGTTAAATATTGCTGTTGGATCTCATTTATATCAAATCCTCTATCTTTATCTATTTTACCAGATGCTGTAGGTGATCCATAATCAACAAATTGCTTTATTTCTGTTTTATCTAGATCTTTACTAATTAACTCTTCTTGTTTAAGTATTTTATTTATGTAGTCAAAAATATCTTCTTTTTCTTTTTTATCTGAAACCCGTCCTCTTAAGTTTTTTCTAAACTTAAAAACTGTGTTTTTAATATATTGTAATAATAAAAAGTTATTTCTTAAAAAACTATGTTGAAAAAACTTTTTATTAGGTTCATGAAATATAATTAACTTACCACCAGGTTTTAAAATCCTATTTGATTCTTTAAAAAATATTTCTATATCTGGTAAATGATGTAGAACTGAATTTATAATAACAATATCTAAACTTTCTGGTTCAAAATTTAATTCTTCAATACTACCCTTTAAAAAATAAAATTTATTTATATAACCATTCTTAGATAAATTATCTTTAGCAGTTTCAAGCATATCAGAAGAAATATCACTACAAAAAAATTCATCATCTTTTGTTAGATATCTTCCAATAACCTGAGGAACAAATCCTGTACCACAACCCACATCTAAAATTCTTTTAGCTCTTTCACTTGTAAAAAACTTACTAGCAAACTTTTGCCAGTTATTTCTTTCTTGTTTAAAAATCTCAGGATGCCGTTCTAAATAATATTTTGCTTCCCAATCATGATAAATTTCATTAATTCTCTTAACTAATTTTTGTTGATTCATAAACTTCAATATATCTTGGGACAATAATATCCCAATCAAATTCTTTAGCTGTTGTTCGACCATTATCGCCTATTTCTTTTAATAATTCTGGCGTATCCAAAATTTCTATTATTTTATTACTTAATTTTTCAATATTTGGGTCAGATAAAAAACCATTTTCTTTATCTTTAATAAACTCTTCAGCAGCACTGTCTGTTGCAGCAACAACAGGAACACCCGTAGCCATTGCTTCTAAATACACCAAACCAAAGCCTTCAAACTTAGATTCTCCTTTTTGTTCAGGGATAAGGATAAATAGATCACTAGATTGATATAATTCAGCTAATTCTTGTTCTTCTAAGTCTTTCTTAAAAATAACTTCATTTTTTAAATTGTTTTCTTTTATCAATTGTAATAATTCTTGATAATATTCTTTGTTATATACTCTACCAAGAATAACATATTTAAATTTAAATTCTGGACGTAACTGTTTAAGTTTACCAAGAGCACCTATAACTAAATGATAACCTTTGCGTGCAATTATTACACCAACACTAAAAAATTGGAATTCTTTTTTTATATCTAAAGATTTAACAATAAATTTAGATAAATTAACACCATTAGGTATTACACATGTATTATCTAATTTTATTTTATCCAAAAGTTTGTTTTGTGTAAATTTGCTAATACAAATAATCTTTTTTGCTCGATTATATACCTTCTCATAAATTTTAAATAAATATTTCTTTGTTAACGGATGAACAGCATAAGTACCGTGAGCTGTTATGAAATATGGTTTCTTTTTTATTAATGAATAAAGTAAAGCTGAATATGGCTCTACAACCACATGTACTAAATCACAATTATTAATAACTTTTTTTATTTTAAAATAGTTTTTAAAAAACCAATATGTTTTTTTAAACCTAGGTACAAAAAGTTTTGGTAAAATATTATGTACTTTTAAATTATTAATATCAGATACAGATTGATCATATGCAACTAAAACCTCTACCTCTATATTATTTTTTAATAAACCTAAAGCCAAGCTACGTGAATAGCTTCCCCATCCATCTCTCATTTCTAAATTATTAGTTATTAAGCAGATTTTCATCTTTATGTCTAAATTTATTAATTAACAACATTACACCCAGAGTCAAAAATATTATATACAACGGATAAATTGGAATTGAATAACGAGCAGTAGCATGTAAAGTACTATAAACAAAGTTAAAGTAGAAGATTATAATAATCAACCAACTCACATTTGACCATTTCTTAAATGTTTTTAGAATAGAATAAATAATTAAACCAGAAAAAATTAAATAAACAAACCTAATACCAAAGATAATAAGAATTTTCATCCAATCAGCTATTCCTGGATGTGTACCAACAAACATTGCTTGCATCCAAACTTTTGGTGTCATTGGCTGATTAAATTTTAAAAAATCAATAAACTCCATTTTTAAAAACATAATCGGATGTTTTGCAAATGTTCTAAGTGAATCTTCAATAAATTCTTTATCTGCTTCTTTAACATTTTGTCCTTGAGCCAACAATTCATCATGTTTACGCCAAGCCTCCCATCCGTGCCTTGAAAGTTTTGGATCATAATCCGAAAACAATTGAAAAGCCACAAAATCCCCTATTCCATTACCAATTAAATGCGATAAATATTTATCATCAATATTTTGCATTGTTTCTGCTCGTTCAGCCAGATATAAACCCCCTCCACCTGTTGGTATCTGACCAAAATTACTTTTGTAAAAAACAAACCAAGGAGTTAAAACAAGCAAAAAGGCTAAAACAAATAATACTAATCGAGGGATTAAATCTTTAATTTTTCTTTTTTTATAAAAAACAAAAATGAAATTAATTAAAATTAAAAATATTAAAAATTGAACAACTGAATTAGTTAAAAACATAATACCCAATACTGCCCCAGCCAATAAAAACCAAATAACTTTAAAAGTAAATTGAGCTTTATATAGACACCAAACTAAAAATAAAACTAGAAATGCAAACAAAACTTCTCTATACAAAATACCAGCGTGTGCCGCTAATGAATATGAAAAGGCTGTTAAAACTCCTGCAAAACGACTAACTTTTTCTGTAAATAATAAATTACATAATTTATAAACCAATAAAGCTATCATTACAAAAAATAAAATTTGGATAATACGAACAATAACAAAGCTGTGTCCAAAAACCTTATAAATAATAGCTAAAAAAAATGAATAAACTGGACGGTCTAAAGTATCTTCCATCCTATCATTATTAAAAATACCTTCTGAAACTATAGATTGTGCTGTTTCGTCATAACCTCGAGCATCATCGCTAACACCAGGATCATTACCAAACACAAAAGCCCAAAAAAATCCGCTTATTAAGGCCAGCACCATTAAGATTAGAATAAATTGTTTATTCGTAATTTTCATACTTTAATTGTCCCATTTTAATTCATAAACATCAATAATGGGACCTAATTGTTTAAAATTCCATAAATCAACAATTGGATTTTCAAAAGCCCAAGTAAACATCATTCTTTGTTTCTTATCTTCGTTTTTAAACGGTGTAAATTTTTTTATACTTTCCCCATACTTCTCAGCTAATCTAAATTCTTTAAAATCATCAATAAAATCTTCTGGTTTAGGGGTGGTGTAAAACAAGACGAAATAATCAGGTTTTAATTCTAGTAACAAGGATTCTAACTCTTCTTCTGTTTGGAATTCACTACCAACCAATCCTAAACGTAGAATATAGTTATTATCCGCCGGATATTTATCTAAAGGTAATTCTAATAAAAAATTATCCTTAGTTGTTAAAGATTCTGGATTAATACTTTCTTGTAATTCTAAACTCTTTCGATTTGGTATTAAAATTGGTCCACGGCTTTGAATTAAAATTAATTCATCCTTAGGAATATTTTTTTGGATCCATTCAACAGACTCATCGCGTGTATATGGTTGTGATAAAATATGTACAAAACGCAATACTTGGACAAACTCAAATAACATCAAAACCATTATCAACCCTAAAATAACTCTTTTCACCGATGTTTTGGCTTGCATAATGTATTTTAATAAAAATACTGCTCCAATAACACACAAAAAAGGAGTTAATGGACTCATAAACCTAATACGTGCTCCATCATATATAATTAGAATTAAAATATATAGTATGGTGAATAAATATAAACCAACTAAACTTCTATCAAAAACAACATTCTTAATCTTGTTATACAACTGTTTTTTTCTAAATTTCGAAAATATATACAATAAAAAAGTTAATAAAAAAATAAAACTTAATACTTGGTGATAAAACAATAAACCACGTATCAAAATATTAATCCCCTTTCCATTTATACCAGAGAATGTTTGAGATCCACTACTCAAAGTAAAATCAAACCCATTTACAGACTCAAACTTTCCTTGTGCTTCTAACACAGAAGAAAAATTCAAAATTGCATATGGATAACTTATGACAAAAATTATTAAAATAATTAATCCAGCTAATAAAAACTTTAACCAAGAAAAATTAGCAAAAACCTTATTTGTCTTTAGATAAGTATCTTTAAATAAATAATAACTTGCTAAAACAAAAAAGATCACTGCAAATATACCGTTTTGTAAAACACCAATAGCTAATCCACAAGATAAGCTTAATAAAAAATAATCTATAATTTTTTTATAATCCAAAAATCTGAGATAAAAATAGAAAGTTAAAAGAATAAAAAAAGCCACAAGAACATGTGGACGTGGTTGTTGAGAGAAAATATTTAAAATTAAATTCAACGCCACCAAACTAGATGCAAAAAGAGATAACACAATCGCTTTTTGTTGATCAATCTTTTGAATTATTCTGCGTGTGATAGAAAAGACTAACGGAATCAATAATGTTCCAAAAACTGCAATTAAAATCCTACTCCACCAATAGAGACTCTGAATATGAAAATATATATAATCTACAAACTCTGTACTACTTGAAAACAATCCAATTAATTTTCCTATTAAAAAAAATAAACCATAAAAAAACAAATAGATATATGGGCCAATAAAAGGAAACAGGACTGGTTCTTTTAAAAATTCCCAATCCCCACTTGTTACTGACTCTCCTATTTGAAGAGCCTCTTTAACAATCTGGCTGTCTGCATCCATTGTCCAGGAACGAACTTCAAAAGGCAAGATTTTAAGCAAGAGAGTTATTAAAACTATTAAGATTAAAATGAGTTTATAATTTTTATTAATCCAATTTAACATAAGTTATTTTACTGTATAAATTCTAAGATTTTCTCTGCTCTTTTATTCCACGTATAGTCTTGTACGTCTTGTAGGGCTTGTTTACTAATCTTATTTGATAATTCCTTATTATCCAAAACTATTTTAATCCCATCAAAAATGTCCCTGGGGCTATCCGGACTAACTAAAATTGAATTATCTTTATTTAAAACCTCCTTTATGCTTGGCAGTCCTGAAGCAACAATAGGTACTCCAGAAGCCATATATTCAAAAAGTTTCATTGGTGAGGTCCATTTTGATTTATTATCTTTGGCTGAATTGGGTAAAATAAGCACGTCTGCTGATTGTAAATATTCAGGAATTAGTTTTGGATTTTTGTGCCCTAAAAGTAAAATTTTATTATCTTTAATTAATTGCATGTTTTTCTTTTGAAAAATCTTAATATCTGAGTGAGTTCCACCAACAAAAACTATCATTTGATTATCCAATAAAAAATTAGTTGAATCAGCTAAAACCTGTACGCCTTTCCAGTCATATAAGTGCCCCGTGTACATTATAATCTTTTTATCTAAAGGTAAACCTAATTTTTTTCTTGATTTTTGTAAATTAAAAGCAGAAAGCTCAAACTCCTCTAGGTCTACTCCATCATGAGCAACAAACATCTTTTCCTGTTTAATATTTAAAGACTCCAACTCGCTTTTTAAGGCTTTGCTAATAGTAATTATTTTATAACACTTTTGCCAACTTTTTAAATATCTATCTGTGTTCTTTGGTAAGGTGTGAGCTTCCCAAATAACTTTATCTGAAAATTTATGCAATAAAGGTAACAAATATTCATCACGAGTATAAAAAATATACTCAGACTTATTTTTTTTAAATAATAGATAAAAAAATAATCTTAAAATAAAAAACAATCCTTGAAATTTTATATATATACCTTTTGGTAATTTCATTAAAAAATTAGGATCACAAGTTTTAATTTTTTTTATTCTAAAACAATTTTTAACAGAATAATAATCAAAAGGGCTTATATTCTTAAACTTCTTATTTTTTCTAGTTGGTAAAACCAACTCTATCTTTTTATTTTGCAAACCAAAAGCTTCACACGTCTTCATTATTTGAATACCATATGCTTTTTCTGTTGGAATTCTTGAATTTGAGATATATAATATTTTCATTTATTTCTTATTTATTAAATAACAAATTTGGTGACCAAACATGTTTGGCCAAATATCTTTTAAAAAAAATCCATTTGAAGGTTTAGATTCTTTAATTTGAAAATCTAATGCTTCTAACCAATCTAAAAAATCTTTATGGCTCCAATATCTTAAGTGTTCTGCTGGATGTTTTGCCCATTGAGTACAAAACCTTCCTTTAAATAATAAACCTAGACGATAACGATAAAATGCAGAATTAGGAACTGATAAAATTAAATGTTTTGCACTATGTCTTACTTTTTCTAATAAATTCTCTGGCATAACCAAATGTTCTAATAATTCACTCATTACAATATAGTCATAATTATTAGATAAAGAAAAATCTTCTTTTGTAATATCCTGAACCTCAGATGGAATATTGTTTTGTTTTAAACCATCTACAACTTCTGGTGATATATCAATCCCAAAAACTTCACATTGTTTTTGTTTTTGTAACTCATAAAGTAATCTAGAATTACCACAACCTACGCTTAATACCTTGCTGTTTGGTTTAATCCAATCTAAAAAGACAATCTCTCGTTCCATTAACTTATCACGCATTATATATCCTCTATCCTTCCAATAATTATTATATATATCTTTATTCAAGTTCTTATAATCTGGTTTTCGTGTTCCTGAGAAATAAAACATAAACTAAATTTTAGTTATTAATTCCTTAACAATTTGTTTTGGTTTAAGGTTGTTAATATGCAAAGTATGGGCTGATTGACCAATTCTATACCTTAAATCACTATTATCTTTCAATTTCAATATTTTATTTGCTAAATCTTTTTCGTCTTCCGGCAAAACTGTTAAAATATTATCTTCATTAGTAAATACCTCATCTATAACTTTGTGATTTGCAGTAATAACTGGTTTAGCACAAATTATTGCTTCGTAAACCTTGTTAGGAATTACAACTTGTGCTTTCTTGTTGTTCCCAAATATTCCTAAACAAACATCTGCTTTATTAACAAATTTAGCTACTCCTTCGTAATCTGTTTCTGGGTAGAATTTAATATTCTTTAATTCTAACTTTTCTGTTAGTTCTTTTATTTTCTCATACTTACTATTAAAACGAGTCACTATCTGAAATTCAATATCTTCATATTTCTCTAATATTTTTGCTGATTTAATAACTGTTTCTAAACTATAAAGCGGGACAATATATCCATGCCAATGAATAATAAACTTATTATTCTTTTCTTTTTCTAAATTACATTCATTGTCTGAACTAACAAAAACTCGTATAAATTTATCTTTATCTAACTTATATTTATCAATAAAATATTGTATCTGTGCATCAGTATCTAACAAAACCTTATCTGCCTTTTTACAAGAAGCTTTATCTAACCAAGCATAATATTTAGCCTTGAAACTTTCAGGTGTGCATGTTTTCCTATCTTCAATGTTTGTTAAATATAAAGAAGTAAAAGCATCAAAAATTAATTTCTTTTTTGTTAATAGCTTTGCAAACCAAACCAATGTTTGTCCTCCCATCATAACTAAGATAACATCATACTTATTTCTAATCTTTTTGTGTTGGTTATATAAATCTAAATATTTCTTTAAACCTGTTTTTCTAGTATGGCATTCAAAAATCTCAACATCATTTTGCTGAAAACCTTTACGCAAAACTTTTACTCTGGAATAATCTGAAATGTAATTACCAAAAAAACATATTTTCATATAATTTTTATAACTTCCTAATACCATCTATATAAAACAAAGGTCTTCTGGGAGCAGTATAGTGTTTTGCTACTATATTTTCATTAACATCACCTCTAATTATATATCTATCTTCTGGTAGCGCCTCTAGGTTCTTTAAACATTTTACATGTCCTGTCTGATCAGCAAAATGTAAATCATCCTTATTACTCTGATCTAGACCCTTAAAAAAATCTGTTAATATTTGTGTATCAAAATTCTTTCTAGCATAAAGCATAATGCCGGCATTAAACTTAGTTAATTTTTTATCAATCTCTGCATCGTTATAACTATTGTTTTTCTGCATGAAAGATTTTTCACAGCCATTTTGTATTTGTTCTTCTAATTCAGTTGGTTTTTTAAACCACAAAATATCAGTATCAAAAATAAGGCACATATCTTTATCTGAAGCCAAAAATGGATCTATGATCTTTTTAAAAGAGAAAAAATCAAAATTCTTTGCACGTATATCTCTAAAAACTGGATATTGGTCTAATTTAAAAGAAAACTCTTTGTCAAAAGTCCTAGCATCTATTATTTTAGAACTTGGGAAAAACTTTTTTATTAAATCAACTTCTTTTACGCTTAGTGTGCCATCATTATGAATAAATAACTGTCCTATTGTTTCAAATGATTTATAATAACTGGATAAAGACCAAAAAAACATTTTGAAATCCCAATGACAAGTTAATACATGAACAGATAAATTTGGATTATTAACAGGCTTTTCTAAAACTTTATCTTGTTTTAAAATTTTTTTAGAAAATATATATTTATAATAAACATATGCCCAAAATCTTTTGTATTCTAAAAGACTTTTACGAAAGTAAAACAGTTCTCTTTTGATTAGTTCTTTTCTTTTAAACATCTTTGATTGGTTTTAGAATAAATTTTAAATCGTAAGCAGGAATGAAATAGCACAAATACCTTTCATACTTAGCTTGAACACCCTTACTCTTATTAAAAAGCTTCTCAAAAAACTTAGATAAAAATCCATAGTGAAACGAATATCTTACAGAGATTAATTCAAACTTTGTGTTTTCTACTTCACGATAACTATATTTTCCACTTGTTGGATCAAAACATTGAAAACTGTAAATACCAAAAAATCTTTTATGTGTTGGATCTGAATATGAAGTTGGTGCTGCAAAATATGGCACTTTTAGAACTAATTGCCCTTCAGGCTTTAAAACACGATGAACCTCTTTCATAACAAAGAAAAAATTCTCAAGATGTTCAAAAAGATGTCTTGAATAAACTTCATCAATTTCATTGTCCTCAAATGGTAATTTTTCCTTATCAATATCACAAACAAAATCAACTCCAGGTAGTTTTACCGCATCAACCCCAATACTTTCTTTATCACGTTTTGCATTACCACATCCTAAATCAATTTTTTTCATATAGTTTCACTATTTTTTTTACTAAGTTATCTAAATTATGATTAGTAATTACTTCATATTTTAATCGCTGTTGTAATTCTTTTTTCTTCTCTTCTGGTATGGAATACATTTCTTTTATCTTATCAATCAAATATTCTACATCTTTAGATTCACAAAACAGTTCTGAAGGAAGAATCTTTTTAAACGCCTCGTTTGAAGTTAAAACCAATTTATTACTCACCATAGCTTCTAAAACAACCTTATCTATTGAACCTGTATCTGATAGATTAATAAACAAATCACAATTTTTGTAATACTCTAAAATTTCTTCTTGAGGTAAAGGACCGATAAAATCAACAACATTATTTAAATCTTTTTCTTTAACTTCTTCTATTAGATCTAAATAATATTTCTGTTGAGATACTAACCCTGGGCCACCAACTATTTGAAAAATATATTTATCTCTAAACTCTGGGTTATTCAATTGAATTTGCTCTGCAATTTTAATCAAAGTATCAATATTCTTAGTTGGACTTATTCTTCCTACACTTAGAATATTAAAATTTTCATTCTCAACTTGTTTATTTAAAAAATTAAACTTATTAATATTTATCCCGTGACCAAATATATTGACTGGTTTTTTAGTTTTTAACCTAAAACTTTCTTTAGAAGCTGAAACATATTCATCAACAAACCAGTTAGATAACTTTAATTTCCAATCTACACTCTTATGCATATACCAATGAACAAGTTTTTTTCTAAAGATCTTTGTAAAAAAACCAGCTAAAATTGGATAAATAGGCATCATATGTGTAAACACACCATCAACCTTAGGAATATATTTAAAAAGCTTAAATTTTAAAATCCACAGTCTTAATATTTTATTCTTTGGCAATTCGATCAATTTAACATTTTTTGGCAAATTCTCTGCTTTAGACTTTTGCCAAACCAAAATATATAAAAAACCAACCTCATTAGCCAGTTTCTCCACCCAATCCGAAACAAACCCTGCTTTTGGGTCGTTTCTATTTATTTTTCTAGTAAAAAACAGTAACTTCATATACTTAATCTTATACTATTTCTTCGTTCTAGTAAATGGCACTTTATTTGCATAAAGGTCATATTTTAGCTAGAATTAAGATGAAATTATAAACAAAAACTGATTTATATCAAATATTCATATAACATACAAAATATTGTATATTATATTCAAAAAGGCCAGATAATAACGAGTTGTCAAAAATATCGTTCGCTCGCCTTCCACTTCGTTCCAGTCTTGCTCCTCAATTTTTGACAACGCCGACGGATAGGCTTGGGCCTTCTAGAGGCTCACGATTCTTCTGACAACAACGGATAAGCGGCTCGCCCAGATCCTGCACTCACCCTGCTCGGCCCAAACCTAACTCAGTCCTTTCCTTAGTCTGTAAGCCTTCGGCTTACATCCTGCGGAAAGTCCTTCGTTAGGCTTCGCCTATCCGTCGGCGTTATACGACATAATAAAAAGCCTCTATATATTTTATTAATAATTTTGGTAATTTATTGTCGGGTCGACGTATAAAGATAATTCTATATATTTTAACATTAATTAATAACGCAAAAATTTTATGGAGAAAGAAAACGCAGGCGAAATATCGCCTCAAAATACAATAAATGATCTTATCGCTTCCAAGCCGGAACTAAAAGCTGTTGCAGATAAATACACTGGCGAAGGGTACGGCAATCCACCAGAAAAAGTGTTGGAAATACTAAGGGATCAAAATAAATAAATTACCAAAATTTATAATGAATCGGCTTTTAGATTACGTCGTATAACACCGTATATCTGGCTACAGAGAATCGACATTAATTAAATCCTTAAGGAGTGTCCATTCTCTTCCACCCAAGTCCCCCACTAATTTTTGTGGGGTTTGGGTGGAGTTTTGGTGTTAGATATATCCTTTTTCATTTATTGAGAGCTACTACTTTTAATATAGGAAAATTAGTGCCAAACTTCAGATGCACACATACATTAGCAAAATTGTGCTAATTTTTATTACTAATTTAACAATATGAGAAAAATAATCATTTTAATTATTGTAATTGTTATTATTGGTGGTGGTTTTTGGTGGTGGCAACAATCTTCAGTTACTACACAGAACAATCAAACTAAAAACTGGCAGACTTACCAAAATAATCCGTATAGGTTTAAATTTGACTATCCAAAAGAATGGAATGTCACGAAAATTGAGGGAAGTGATACTTGGTTTATTAATAAAACGATATTCACAAACAAAGGCATTATGCCACCACCATTACTTTCTATAAGTATTACCAATAAAGATGTGTACCATAAAAAAATAGAAGCCATAGCAATAGAATATAAAAATATTAAAAACATGACCGTAGATAATTATTCTGCCGAAAAACAATCTTATTTTAGTAACATGTTAAATGATGATGTATATCTAATTAATATTGAAAAAGATGATAATATCTATAGCATACAATCTCAAAATGATGATGATATTTTTCAATACTTAGTAGATTCTTTCCAGTTTATGGACTAAAAAATAGCCCAACTGTCACCTAACACCATATATACGGTTACATTATCGGAAATATACTGAATACATGATATAATAAAAATATATAAATTAAACAAAATCTATGCTCAAAAAAACAATTTTAATGACAACCATATTTGCTATGGTTTTTTGTTTCTCTGCAACTGTATCCGCAGAAACAACAGAAACTGTAGACGAACCAGAAGAAACCACACTAGAGGTCACTGAAGAAGATTTAGATATTGGAGGAACTTCTTGGTTTCACAATGCTTGGAGAAATGTAAAAATATTTGTTACAAAAAATCCAATTAAAAAATCTGAATTACAATTACAACAAGCCAGTTCTCAGTTATTAAAAATCCAAAAATATTTAGATGAAAACCCAGATGATGAAAAAGCTGAAAAACTACTAGAAAAAGTAAGCAATAAATATGATGATTTAATGGAAAAAGTTAATAGTAGAGTTATGCAGGCTAAAGAAAATAACCCTGATGCAGAAAAGTTAAATAAATTTTTAGATAAATACTCAGATCATCTATTAAAACATCAAGAAATAATGCAAAAACTTGAAACTCAAGTTCCTGAACGGGCAATGGAAAAAATACGTACCCAACGCGAAACACACTTACAACAGTTTAGCCAAACAATGATGAAATTAGAAAATAAAGAGCAGTTTGCTGAACGATTAAAAAACACTATACAAAATAGAACATCAAATGCAGTAAGAAGAGCGATACAATACAATTTTGTTGAAGAGTTGCAAGACGCTACACCAGAAGTTGGAGAAGAAATACAAAACAAGCTAAACGAAATAAAGACAGAAAATAAAGAACTTTGGCAAGACATACAAGATAAAAAGAAAGAACTTATCAAAGATAATGTTGAAGTACGCGCCCAAATTAGAAAAACACGTGCAGAAGGAATAGAAGAACTAAACCAAATAAAAAACTCGTCAAGAAAGCAAAATAATCAATAAAACATATACTTAAAAACCAGCTTTTAATTTAAGCTGGTTTTTAGATATTTAATTTTAACAATTTAAAATATTAAATCTTGCCACAATCTAATTATCTTCTTTGTTTGTATATCGCCATCAAAGTTTTCTTTTACAAACTCTTGTGCTTTGTTCCCCATCTTTACACCTAATTTACTATCTTTTAATAGAGTTATTACTTTATCTATCGTTTGTTTTTGGTTGTTAATCGACACTAAGAAGCCTGTTTCTTTGTCTTTAATAACGTCTTTAGCTCCTGTAGTTGCATTAGCAACACAAGGTGTACCACTAGCTCCTGCCTCTACTAAAACCCTACCAAAACTTTCAGATAATGATGGTAAAACAAATATATCGGCTAATTGATAATAGTTTGTTAGGTTATCATAATCTACTTTACCCAAAAATTTCACACTATCCTCTAATTTTAATTCTTTTACTTTTAATTCTAAATTTATTTTTTCACTTCCCTCACCTGCAATTAAAAACCTAACATCTGTATATCCTTTCTTAATTTCTTTAAATACTTCTAAAAACCAATCTAAGTTCTTTACAGTTTCAAGTCTTCCAACAAACAATATATTTTTATTTGGATATTTCTGTTTTAACTCATACACACGTGTTTGATCAAAAGTTAAAAACTTACTTAAATCTGCAGGAGTTGAAATAACATAAACCTTATCTTTTTTAATACCTTCTTTAACTAATTTTTCTTTTATCCTTTTTGAAACAACTCTAACAGCATTAGCTCTACGAGATAAAAATTTACTAAATATCAAAAGAAAATAATTGTGCCATTTTTTTTCTAAAGCATCTTTGTTTCCCCAAAAATCTCCATGAAAATGCATTAAAAACTTTACTTTAAACCTTACTTTTAGAAACCAGGCAGGTAGAGCAGTAAATATATCCCCTATTACTAAATTAAAAGGTGAATTCTTGTATATTCCTTTACCAATCATATATCCACTGAAAAAGAACCCCCATCGAGTTAATGAATTGGTTGGCCAGACAAAAACATTCTTAGACAACTGCTGTTTTTTAAATCCTTTTTTACAAAAAACAACAATATTTAATTCATCACAAAACTCACTATAAACCTTATGGCGTCTAACTGCATCACCGCCACTTTTGGTAGCACCAAGCAAAGTCTTATCCATTGAAAACATTAATACTTTCATATATATTAATCTTCTTCTAAAAGAACCTCTAAAGTTCTTTTAACTAATTCATCAAAGTTAAAACATGGAAGTTTTGGTGTTGGATGTTCTGTAAGCCTTTTTCTTAGCTTATTATCCTCATCTTCCCAAATTCTAGTAATAGCTTTTAACCATCCTTCTTTGTTGCTATATTCAACCAGCAAACCATTAATTTCATGATCAATAATTTCAGGATTACCACCTCTATTTGAAACAATAACTGGGACATTGCAGAACATAGCCTCTAGTATTAAATGTGACAAACCTTCATATTCAGTATTTAGTAAAAACATATCTGCTGCCTTGAAATACAATAAAAGTTTTTCTTGTGACATACGACCAGGTAAAAAAACTTTTTCAACTAAGTTTAAATCTTGAACGATTGTTTGATATTTTTTTAATTCTGGTCCATCACCAACAATGATTAATTTAAATTCTGGATTTATTTTCAACAAGTCAGGCATGAGTTTGATTAAAAACTCAAAACCTTTCCAGGGGACTAGACGACTAACTGAAACTAAAATATTCCCAGAAATTCCTATTTTTTTCTTTACTTCACCTTTAGAAATATCTACAGCTTCTGGTAACGATATGCTGTTATATATAACCTCCACCTGTCCTTCTTTTGCTCCCCAACCAGTTACTATCTTTTTTAAATAATGAGAAGGAACAATAACTTTATCAGCAGCTTTAACAACAGCTTTCTCTGCTTTAATAAGTAATCTAGATTTTCCAATTATTTTTTCCTTATATTCTGGCTTTATTTGCCATTCTTCAATCCCTTGTTCGGTTTTGTGTGTTAATCTAGCTTGTTCCCAAGCATAATCACCAACAACTTTAACAATTAACCTCTTTGCTGTAAGTCTAGAAACGAAAAGGCTTGGCCAACCAGATGCTACTGGTCCTTGAGCATAAATTACATCATAGTTATATGATCGAATAAACAAATGTATGAAGTAGAAAAGATACCTCAAAAGCAAAGGCCAGCGCGAACTAACTTTAGTTATTTTAAAATCTACTTTTGGTTTTCTTTGGTGTAAATGCCCATAAGTTAAAACCCTAACTGTATATCCTTTTTTGTGTAAACTTTTAGCTAAATTTAAAGAATAAGTGGCTGGGCCACCTGATGTTGGAGGGAATATGTCTGCTGCTATAAATATTTTTTTATCTTTATTCATATTCTTTAAAAGTTACATATTTGTTCATAAAAAAATTCCAGAATAAAACAATAATAGCTGCTATTGCCTTAGAAAGCAAGTACCATACGCCTATCCATTCAGTTAACGCATACATAACACCTAAACTGATCAATAGCCCAGCAATACTGACTAATACAAAGCCAATAAACTGTTTTGTATGTTCTTTACTCTTATTCTTAAATGTCCAATATTTATTAAGAAAATAGTTATTAATTACAGCTACTATAAAAGATATTGTAGCAGCCACAAGATAATGTATACCTAAAAATTCAACCAGGATATATAGCCCACCAATATCAATAATAGCTCCTGTTGTTCCTACCACACAAAATTTAAAAAACTGTTGCCATCGAAGAATAGTTCGATGCCAAATAATTTGCCAAATTAATTTAAAAACATTTTTTAACATAATTCTTTAAATACTTTATTCATTTGCTCGCTAATCTTATCCCATGTATATTTTTCCTTTACCATCTTTTTTGCATTACTCACCACCATATTAACTTCATTAACATTATTCTCATCTAAAATATATCTTATCTTATCTGCAATACTTTCAGGATTTTTAACTTTACAAAACCAACCTGTTTCTTTGTCTTTTAAAAAATCCAATATTCCACCAACTGGCGTAGCTATTATAGGAATTCCTGCTGCCATTGCCTCTGGAAATACATTGCCAAATCCTTCCGAAAGCGACGGCCTACAAAATACATCAGCTTGAGCATAATATTTTAATGTTTTTTCATGCTCTATCTTTCCTAAAAAAATATTGCTCTCTAAATTTAATTCTTTAGCTAATTTTTCTAATTGTTTTCTTAATGGGCCATCTCCAGCAATTCTTAAAACAATCTGTGGATCATTTAAAAGACTAACTGCTTTGATTAAATCTTCAACTCCGTTTTTTTCAACTAATCTAGATGCTGTAAAAATCACTTTATTTCCCCCATCTTTCTTTTTATCAATCTCACTAAACTTTTTAAAATCAACTCCATTAGGTACAAGAACGATCTTTTCTTTTTTAACACCTAGATATTCTGCCCAGTTACCAAGAAAACTACTAATTACTGTTACTTTATTTACTAATTTAAAATATATTTTGTATGCTGGTAAAAATATCTTAAATCTTTTCAAACCAGTAATATATTCTATTGGATCTCCTTCTTGTAAAGTTAAAACCACTTTTGCTTTTGTGAATATTCTAAACAAAGCAGAAAAACTAGAATAGGCTGCCATGATTGACCAAACAATCGAATACCTATTCTTTAAGTGTAATCTTAGAGCTTTAAAAAACCCAAAAAACGTAAATATATACTTATCTATTGTCTTATGCCCAACCCCAACCCTATATACACCAATACCGTCTATTTGCTCGTATTTGGGTAATTTCCTGTCTAATCTAGCAGTTAATACATCAAAAGTAAAAAAACCCTCTAAACGGCTTGAGATCTCTTTTATAGCGACCTCAGCTCCGCCTATATAGGGTAAATACGTTAAACTTAAAACTAGAACTTTGGGTTTAGTTCTTTGCTTTTCAGACATAATTTCAGTAAGTTATCACACCTACATTTTACAATTTAAACACCCTTTTGGCAAACAATTTTTGATTTTTAGCTTAAATTAGTATATATTTAAAACATACACATATGAATGATAAAAAAACAAAAATACTCTACCTTGTTACTCAAACTGATCCAGGTGGAGCACAAAAATATATTCATGACTTAGCTTTAGGTTTAAACAAAGATCGATTTGAAGTTGAGGTTGGTGTTGGTGAAGGAAAAGAAGAACAATGGATGATAGACTTAGAAAAACAAAATATCAAAGTTCACAGATTAAAACATGTTGTAAGAAACCTAAAACCAATTAATGATTTTTTATCTGGCTTTGAAATATATTCTTTACTAAAACAAATCAAACCAGATGTCATTCATTTAAACTCAAGTAAAATTGGTGCAACAGGTGCAGTTGTTGGGTGGATTTACAAAAAGTTGAAAAACAGAAAGATGAGGATAATATATACTGTGCATGGTTTAGTTCTAAACGAACCACTACCCTATTGGCAAAGGACATATTACAAAACATCTGAAAAAATATCTGGCAAATGTGAAGATAAGATAATATGCGTATCAAATTTTGATAAACAATCTTGTTTAAAAAACAAAATTGCTAAACCTAAAAAACTAATCACCATACATAATGGTATTAATTTGGATAATTTAAACTTTTTATCTAAACAAGAAGCTAAAGAAAAATTACAAATTACAAACCAAATAATCGGAACTATTGCCAACCTATATGAAACTAAAGGTTTAATATATCTAATCCGTGCAGCTAAGATATTAGTTGATAAATACAAAGATTTGAAGTTTATTGTAATTGGTCAGGGAGCCTTAAAAGAGAGTTTAGAAAAAGAAATTAAGAAATTAGGATTAGAAAACAATTTTAAATTAATTGGACAAAAAAACAATGCCCAACAATATTTACCTGCTTTTGACATATTCTGCCTTCCATCAGTTAAAGAGGGTTTATCATATACATTAATTGAAGCTTTAGCAGCTGGTGTACCCATTGTTACAACTAATGTAGGTGGTAATCCTGAAATTGTTAAGGATAATGTTAATGGAATTTTAGTAAAATCAAAAAGACCTCTAGATTTGGCTGAAGCAATTGAAAAAATATTGGAAGACGATAATTTAAAAAATGTATTTAAAGAGAATAACTTAGAAAAAGTTAAACAATTCAGTTTAAATAAGACTCTTAGAGAAACCGAACAGATATATATTTAACATATATTTAAAAAACAAAGAACGTTCTTGAAATAAGAACGTTCTTTTAATTTGTTTTATTGTCTTTTATTAACTAGCTGTCTTCGTTAAAACAGTTTCTAAACCAGTGATATTAATACCATCAGCGTAGTCTACATCGGTTTGAATTATAAATTCTGATCTAAGCCCGTTATTAGTAAAAGCAGACCAATTACTAAATGCTCGTTTTGCATTGCCTGCAGTTATATAATATATATCTCCAGAACCAGCATATTGAATCAAAGATCCAATTGGATGTTTACTAGAATCAGTTAAAGGATTAGATACAGCTGTATCGGCATCATAATCTGGGAAAGCAGTGGTTAAAACATCAACCACCTTGCTTGACCAATTAGCACCATACAAATTCATAGCTGCAGCTTCAGAATCTACCCAGCGTAAAACACCACCTGGCTCAACAGCATATACTTTTGGATCAGACATAATCTTAATTAGATTAGTACCTGGCCTCATAGTAACATTGCCACCAAGCTGATAAGAGGATAATGCCTCTTGAGAAACAGCTTCTACTCCTGAAAAATCTGTATACCAACTATTGTACGTTTTTTCATCAGGAAAGGCATAGCGTTTACCGTCGTTTGCATAATATACACTTTTACATGAGTGGTTAACACCAGCACCTGCAGGACATTCAAGTTTAATTAAACTTCCAGCATCTTCTTCTGATATTGATGTTTCTTGGCCAAAAACGGCAAAAACAGTAAAGTGAGCTACATCAACTGAAATACTATTATTAGCCACATCTACTGTACCACCAGTTAAAACCCATGCACTAGTTGCAGGATCCCAATAATATATTTGCAAAGTACTTTCATCTAAATCTGCTATATCTTCATCTGTATACCCAAACGTTAATGTTACATCATTATCAAATTCAGTTATTTCTGATCCTTCAAAAGTCAAACTAAATTCATATGTTTGACCAGCAACAGCTGAATATCCACTTCCTAAAGCAGTATATCCTGAACTTAATCCTGGTGTAATTTGAGCTGCAATATCTCCACTAGCTAAACCTGCTGGAACCTGGACAGCTGCCTTACTATCAGATGTTGATAGTGAGCCACCACTTGAGCCTGCAATAGTTTTACTAGCTCCTGAAGTATCTGGAGTTTCAGCTTCAGGTTCCAGTGTTGTTGCTGGTGAAGAACCACCAGGGGAACTACTAGATGGTGGACTACCAGAGGTACCAGAACTACATTCAGACGCACTAGGAGTAAAAACTATTGTTTGATCCGAACCAGTAACACTAAAGGTTACATAAGATTTTGATGAATCACATACAATTTCTGCACTCTGATCATTTGCCAAAACATAACGATTATTAGACGTTAAAGTAAAAGATCCAGTATCAGAAACTGTAATACTGATTGTACCAGCATTAACTGTCATTGTGCTATAACTAGCACCACTATCCAAAACCAGTGTCATTGACGGGCTACTCAAAACAACATTTGTATCTGCTGTCGTGCTAACGTCATTTGCTGCTTGTGCAAAGCCAATTGGAACTAAAAGTAAAGACAAAATAACAATATACTTTAATTTCTTCATAAGTTTGTCATTTAAATTGATTTATTAAATTAGTCTTTACATCTTCCAGCCACGACTTTTAGACCAGTTCCGACTGTGTCAATATATACTTTAAATGGCTTATTTTCTCGCCATAATTCTAAACAACCAGGGTTAACTACCGCATCACCTGCTGCGCCTCCTCCAACAATTACTGTTGAAGTTGCTGTACCTGCCGGGGCACCTACCCAAACACTACCAGTAGTCGTTGCAGTTGTTGTGTTCATAACACTTACACCAGCTATAGTCATTGTGCTATAAAAAGTGGCAGCTCCAGTGAAAAGTGATGTGCTTGTAGCTTGTAAAGCACCGTCAATATATGATACTCCAGCAACATTCATAGAACCTGAAACAAATAAATCACCTCCACTAAAATCCATATTAGCATCATTACTAAAAGGAACACCAACAAAAGCATAAACACTAGTAGTAGCCGAAGTAGAAGTAGCTGTAGTAAAGGTTGCTAAACCAGTTACATCTAAAGTTCCAGTTGTTGATAAATTTGCACTTATTGTTGTAGCTGCGAAAGCAAATCCTCCAAGCAATAAAGCACAAACAAATACACTTAAAATAATTGATGTTGCGTTCTTAAAAAGTTTTCTATAAAATTCTTTCATAAGTTTGTTTTATATTTCTCAAAATTAGTTAAAGTTCTTTTTAATATGCATCATTAAAAAACTCTTTAAAATATTTTGATTATTTAATATTTTTTAAAAATTCGACCTTTTTTTAAAAAAAACAAAAAAAAAGTATCAATTAAGATACTTGTTTCATTCAATATACATTATATTTTGTTTTAATTCTTTAAAAATCACAAATTTAAGTTTAAATTAAACCCAGACTATACTAAATTTATCAGTATCTCCCTGTGGATAACTGATTAAATTATACCATGTTTTAGACAATCCCCCCCATTTTTATAATGAAAACTTATATATCTTAAATGCTACTCCTCCGGAGTAGTTTTTAATTTCATGCATGTCCACCTTATTATTCTCAAGCATCTCAGACAACATATTTGATGCTTTTCTGTTTTCTGAGTCTATTTTAGCTGGATCAACAACCCTCTCATCTACCGCATATATGAAATAGTAATCATTTACACCAAAAGAAGCAAAATGTTTAAAAGGATTTTCTACATTCCAATCCTTAGCTTGACCATATAACGGAGTTAATGGTATTCCATAATAACTAGAATATTTTCTAAAATACCAGTTATGGGCAAACCAGTTAATTGAATCATCAAAGAAGTATATAACTGGGTTATGTTCCAAAGAACGACCAGCTCTAATATCAATTTCTTTCAAATTACCTGGTCTTTTAAGTTCCAATTCTTTAGGCAAAACCTCCTTTCTTAAATATCTTTCCATAGCATTAAAGCCTAATTTCTCGTCTCTAATGTTCTCTTTGGCGTAGATTAAAAAATTTTCACTAATTGGTTTGATTAAAAAATTTGAATTGATGTTGTATAAAAACTCCCAAGCTAAAACTACAATAAAAATAGCAATACCAACCCTATACCAATTCTTTAAATTCTGTTGTTTTAATAAAGACAATATTTGATTAATACAATAAGCAGTACTTAAGACCAAAAAAGGAATAATAATCGGTAAAAAACGCGTTGCAAACCCTACCCAAGCTAGGAATAAAATAACAATTATACTACCAAAGAATAATATAAATGGGCTATACGAAACAAACTTTTTCTTAATATATATGTATATAAAATATATCAAAGAAAGATAAAACAATATTAAAATTGGTAAGGAAACCAAACCATGTAAACTTTTAAACAATGAGCCCATTTTTATTAAATAATTTCCACCCACACTACGAGAAGAAATAATCTCAAAATCTTCATGCTGAATACCAACAGCTGAAGATACGGCTGCATCAAAATGTTCTCGTGTTTGCCAAACTTTAATATTATAAAATATTACTGGACTTAAGATTAAAAGAATAATAACCAAAGTTAAATACAATTCCTTAAATTTAAAGATCTTACGTGCAAAAAACAAAGCATAAACTAAAAATACTGGAATTAAAAATATAGCTGTATATTTACACATTAATGCTAAACCAATGGAAATACCCCAGAGATATAGGAATTTCTTTTTATTTGCATTCTTTAAAAATTTAATCCAAAAATATATAGATAAAGCAATAAAAACAATCTCAATATTTTCTAAATAACCAATCAGAGATGACCACAAACCAAAAGATAAAACAGTAGTTAAGCCTGCAGCAATTAAGCCAGTTGTCTCGTTTTTTAATTCTTTACCTATTAAATACATTAAGAAAATAAGCAGTAAACCAGCTATCAAAAATGGTAATTTAGCTCCCCAAATATTATCTCCAAACAAAACAAAAAATAGTTTTTGCACAGCAAAAACTACAGGTGGACCATCATGAAAAGATAAATTTGACCAACCAGGAATACTATCAAACCACTGTACTGGGGTTGTTTGCATTTCTGCAGCTAAATAATCAAACCAACCTAAAGAACGATATGAATAAGTTGCATCATCAGATACCAAATCCACAGATGTCATCTGTGAGATTCTTAAGACAAAAGCAATTAATAATATTAAAATTAACCAATATTTCTTTTTCATAAAAACAATATGTGGATAATTATTGACACGCTTATTATGTATATGCTATCATAAATGTATGAAAAGTCGGTATATGTGCGGTTAGCCATGATCGGCTTTTTTATTTACACCAAAATCTCAAAAATTCCTGGATTATTTTTATCCTTCATTTTTCTATTTACAAGCCTACTCATCATTAATTGCACTTTTATAGGCTTTTTAATAGAATTTATTTTCATAGTATATACTAAATCTGCCATACTTGCGAGATTGTCTGCTAATTGAATCTCCACATCAAAATTCAATTTGTTTACTAGACTCAATGAAGTAACTTTATTTCTATAATCAAAAGCAGTAATTCCTTCAGATGGAACACCTAAAGATTATAATCTGTTATGTGCTCCTATTAAATACTTATCTTGATATGGATCAGATTCTACTAAAATTTTTCCTTTATTATTAATCAAATGCTTTTTGACAAACTCTTCCAACATTTTATTATAAGCTCGTTTTAATATTGCAATATCATCCCACCCTAATTTTTTAGCTTTATTCTTGTCTGCTATAACAAAAGCTATGGATAATTTTTCGTTGTTTATAATTCCAATCATTTCAGACCAAAATTTTATTTCCTTGGCAACGCTCTCACTTAAACTTACAAACGGGCTTTTTTACGAATCAACTCTCTACAATGAAGTACTATATTCTCATCATCAAAATGTTTTTTCTTCAACTTACGAATTTGGTTATCAAGTTTTGCATGAAATCTTTCTGGCAAAATCAAACCAGACAGAACAAAATTTTTAGAGGGATGATTGAAACTAGCTTTGCCAGTCTCGTCTAATGCTAAAATTTTATAATCTTTCATAATTTTTATATATTTACTTCTGACAAATATGGCAAAAGAAAGTCCTCCTATTACTAACTAATATTTTCTTAACAATCCCCTGTTTACATTTTAAACATTTTTTCCCTTCTCTGTTATGTACACAAATAAATTTACCATACCCTTGTTTAATCCCACCATGTATAATAGATTTCTTAAAAATCTTTCTAATAGCTGCATATATTCTTTTCACTTCTGATGGTTTTAGAAACATAACACTTTTATCTGGCTTAACACGCGCTGCTAAACAAATTTCATCAGCGTAAATTGTTCCAATTCCAGCTAAAAGATTTTTGTTCATTAAAAAATTCTTAATATTTGTACTTTTATTACGAAATAGCTTTTTAAAATTTAAAAAACTAAATCCTTTATCTGTTGGATCTAGGCCAAACCTAACTGATAATCTTTTTCTTTGAATATCATTAAATATTTGTATATACCCAAACTGTCCTGAATTTATAAAATATATTTTAGAATTATTTTTAAATTTAAAAACTGCTTTAATCTTTTTATCTTTTATCTCTTCTTTTGTATAAATTAAATCACCTTTAGAATATAGGTTTATTAGTAAATAATACCCACTAGCTAATTTAAAAATTAAATTTCTACCATGTCTCCTAATATATTTAAAATAACTATTCTTAATCTTCTTTTGAAATAGATCTTTATTGCCACGTAATATTTTTTTATCAAATACATCAAAAAAGATTATTTTAGAATTAATAATCTTTCTTGCTAAACTTCTTCTTAATATTTCTACCTCTGGTAGTTCTGGCATAAAAATTAAATTTACTTAGGCAAAAACTCACCTAAATAAATTTTCTGTATAAAATTCTGAATTTGCAAATCTAATTCTGCATCTCTGCCTAAGAGTAGCCTAATAGTTTGTTCAGAGTTTTGGTTCTCTCCAATCTCAGCATAAAAAATCGCTAATGTTGAATAATACTCTACTTTATCTGGGTAAAGTCGAATCAATTCTTTCATATCATCGACAAACTGTTCTCGACGATTCATTTTTTTATACAAAGAAATAAACCTTAATAAACCAGCTTCTTCTTCAAAAAATATCGGGTTAATCTCATATATAATTTGCTTTTTCTGTTGTTCTAATTCTAAATTATCAGTCAAGATAGCAATAGCCATTACATTAATATGTGTATCAACTACATTTGGATTTATTTCTGCAGCTTTTTGAAATTGCTCCAAAGCTTTATCATATTCTTTTTTAAGAACATAAGCTTCACCTATTTGAAAATATGTATGGGCACGATTCGGAGCCAACTCTATCATCTTATCTTTCATCTCAATCACCTTATCTAACCTACTCAAATTTGTATTATACGATCCCAAGTACAGTTGACCCAGGTTATAATAATGTCTAATCTCATTTGGATCTTCAGCTATACTCTTTTGCATCTCTTCAATTGCTTTATCAAACATTGGACCTGCTTCATAATTAGATAGCTTATTAGCGTTATTCTTAACAAAAATTGAATAATGACGTCTAATTTCAAAAACCGTATGAGCATTTGTATTGTTCTCTAAGGCTTCACTAAAAAATCCATCAGCCTCAGCAATAAAATCCTCACGTGCATATGCTTCTGCATCTAACAAATTCTTGTTCTGTGAGATAGACTCAATATTTAATTTATAACCCACAAAACCAATAAAGATTAGTAATATAACTAAAATGCCTGCTTTAAAAGGTTCAAAATTAAATTCTTTATCTTCTTTATCAAATACCCGATTGTTAATAAAAGCAAAAACCAAAGCAATTAAAATATATGTATTAATTGTGTCAAAAACAAATAGATTAGCAAAAATATACCCAGCCAAAAGAGATATGAATATATTGCTTTCTAATCTAGATATTCTTTTTGTTTTAAATAAATACAAGAAAGCTAAAAAGAATAAAACAAAATATGATAAAACACCAACTAAACCAGTAGAAACTAGATGTTCAAAAAACACACTGTGAGCATTATCAAACCAAATACGTGAACCTGAATTAACATATATTTCTGCTGGAAAATATTTACTAAATGCATAACCATAATTTTCTAAACCCCAACCAAACACTGGCTTTTCTTGCCATGCCTCAAGTGAGGAATTCCAAGCAGCTAATCTTGTTTTAGTAGTATAGTCATCAGTAGAAATTGATGTAATTCTTTCCAAAGTACCATTTTCTTTTACAAACTTTGAATCCTTAAAAGCAAAAATTAAAGCAGAAAGTAAAACTAATAATATTAAAAAAGTTATACTAATCTTTTTAATACCTTTATGCCCCTCTTTTATTCTAAAGATATTTAATATAGATAAAATAATTAAAGCACCAGCTAACCCAATTACAGCTCCCCTAGTTTGAGTTAAGAATAAGGTTATGGCAGCTAAAACTCCTGAAACTGTATAAAATATTTTCCAAAAGATATTTTTATCAGTAACAAATAGATAAATAGCTAAAAAGAAATTGATTAATAAATAACTACCAAGATATGCTGGATTACCTAAAGTAGATGAAATACGTACACCTGTTGTATTAATAGCAGAAGCTATCCCAAAGTGTTGCATTAATCCGTAAATAACAACAACGAAACTTACAAACAATGAAGTACGAAATAGCCAACGCCATTGTTCTTTACTTTTAAAAGCAAAAACCAAAGCAGCGAAATATATAAAGAGGTGGATAAAGAAAATAACCCCGGCTGCCCTTTCAATATTACTCCAGAAACTATGACCAAAAGCTACACCAAAAATAGCAGAGAGAAAATATACACCAACTAAAATTAAAAAAGCCCACCATAAAGGAGAAACTTTGTAAGATACTTTCTTTTTAATAAACCAATAAATCAAGAAAATTAATAAAACCAACAAAACAATTATACGGAAATATAAAGCTTTAGTTGTAATAAATGGATAAAAGAAATAGTGATAAAAGATTAAAGGTGTTGCCAAAGAAATATATAATAAACCTTGAGTTATTATCTTTAAAATATTCATACATGTTCTATTTTAATTTCTCTCTTATACTAAAAGCATCAGGATGTGTTGATATATATTCCTCAACCAACTCCTCTGCTTCACTTCTTCTGTCTAATGTTAATAGATAATTAGTTAATTCATTTACAAAATTATTATCATCTGGGTTATTTTCAAATCCATCATATAAAGTTTGTAAAGCTTTTTCTGAATCTTCAAAACGATAACGATATAGTTCATATAGCCCATAATATATTTGAAAATCTTTTTTATCCCTACCCACAGCCATTAAATAATATTTCTCTGATTCTTCTTTGTTAATCACAAATGATTTATATAAATCACCCAGATTAGCTGGAGAAATGCTATTAAAAGCATAAGCTTGATTGCACCACTTCCAAAGTTGGGCAGCTCTATCATAATCTCCTATTGATTTCTGGACTGATGCTACTTCTAACCAGGCATAATAGTTATCATCTGATATATAGCGATCTCTATTTTCTTCAATAATATTTTTAGCATTATTAAATCTATCAAAAGCTCTTTCTTTTTGAAATTCAGAAAACGTTTCTTTTTTAATTTCAAACACAATTAACTCACTAGGATCTATATCTAATATTCCTTCATCTATCTTATCAATAGTTGGCTCTTCGTTATTAACCTCATCCTTATTCATATAAAACCAAACACCACCACCAACCAGAATTAAAACAATTATAATCAAGATTATCTTTCTCATATACATATATTTTACATATTTATACGTAAAAAAACAACCCCCCTGCCAGCATAAAGCCGGAAGGGGGTTTTTAATTCTATAAAACTATTTTAATTCAATAAATTGAATTAGATAGATTTAGCAGAAGAAGTTGTTGTTAGTAAACCACCAACATAATAACCGTTCAACCATTCAACTGTAGTTGTAGCGGTTGTAGTTGTGTTACCAAATGCTAAGTCTGACCAAATGAAGTCATCGTCATCGACTGCATCGACAGCCACAGCGTTCGAATCATAATCAGCAGAAGCAATAGCATCGTCACCTGTCATAGATGTAGCAACACCATTAGATGAACCTGAAGTAAATCCAGTAACAGAAGCTTTCAAAGTATAAGTCTTTGATTCACCTGCTTGGATTTCTCTTAATTTTCCACCTAAAGCACCTGCTTCGTTAAAGTAAACTTCTAACAAGGCATAATCACCATCTATATAAGAAAGATTAATACCATGAGTAGCTGTTGCATCTTCTGTTGCTACTAATGTTCCGTCTTCATATATTTGGAAGTCAGCAGCAGTAACAGTTGTTGTTGCAACCTTAAGAGTCATCTTATAAAAACCAATAGGACCCTTAGCGTCGGCAGAAACAGTTACATCAATTAAGTCATATGTACCATTGGCAGTTACACTGTCGCCAGTAGCGGCAATAGTAACTGTTGGTTGACTCTTGATCAACGCATAACTTGGGAAAGTTAAGGTTGTGTCTGTAACAGTAGCTGCTTGTCCTGAAGAGCCTTTAGCTACAATACGAGTATCAAGACTTCCTAACTCAATGCTTGCAGTAAATCCATCTACAGGGTTAGCAAGTGTACCAATACCAGCAACTTTACTAATAAGTGGAGTATCAACCTTCAAGGTTAATTCTTTTTCTTCACCATTAGGAATAGTTAGAGGATTAGATTCCATGCTAAATAATAGTGTTTCTGCACTTGTATTTGTAATAATAGCTTGAGCAATTTGATCAGCACCATCATATAAATATAAAGCGCCAAGTTCATCAATACCACCACCATTATAAGCAGTAATGTCAACATATAATTTCTCAATGTTGATATCCTCATAAGTAGCAGCAGCTTTGAATTTACCAATTGCTAAACCTTCTGAACTACCAACCAAGAAACCGTTTGTATAACTATCACTTCTAGCTAGAGTTAAAATACCAGCAGTAGCAATAGTCATTTGTTGACCATCAGTGTAAGCATAAGTCTTAGCTGCGTCTTCAGCACCAGAATCTTTAGCAGTTACAGTACAACCATTTTGTAGACCAAACTTATACCATTCATCTGCACTTGGTGTTGAAGCAACATTACCTGTAATCTTTAAAGTCTTAACTGAACCTTTAGTAACGCTAAGAGCAGGACTAAAGTTCCAAGTAGTTGTAACAGAACCAGCATCAGTTGAAGTAGGATCAGGATCAGATGTTAAATTTAATTCTGTATCACCATCAAAAATCTTCAAATTAGAGATTTCAGCTGGGTTCATACCACTTGTTCTAATAACCGTCTTCAATTGAGTAACAGTAACATCGTCACCTGAACTTGAAGCGTCTAACTGAACATTACCTACTTCTAAACCATTGCCACCACGAATAATTGTTTGAGCAGCAGGAGAAGTTGACATTGAAACAGCAACACTAGCTGTTTTAACAGTCATTGTAGATGAGTCCTGTGTAGCAGCTGGAGTTGGAGTAATAGTATTACCAGTTACTTGTCCAGTTACAGCTAAATCTCCGTCTGGATCAATTGTAGCAACAATTGTATCATCATTAGCAAAATCAGCGCTCAAATCAGCTTTAAAACCAATTTTATGAACACCAACAGCAAGAGAAACAGTATCAGTTGAAGATACACCACCTGTTTGAGCTGTGGTAGCACCAGTAGCATCAGTTGCACCAGTTAAACCATTGCCAGTAGCAACATCATAGAAAATACCATTAGTGATGTCTGGAGTATAACCAGTACCAGTAATAGTAAGCCATGTTGCTATTTCAGTAATATCAATTGCTTCACCTTTAACAGTAAATAACCATTGACCTAACTGAACACCAGTTTGGTTTTCAGCAATATTAGCTGCAACAAAGCCTGAATCTGGTTCAACTTTCAATGTACCATCACCAATTGTTTGATCAATAGTGTGATCAAAGTAAGGTTGTGAACTTTCTGGGAAAGTAGGGATAACATATGCATTATATGTCAAACCTTGTACCACAACATCAGTATTTCTGTAAATATCAAACTGAATTGTTCTTGAAGAACCACTGTTGATTTCATCTGCTTTTAACATCAACTCTTTATTCTTGGATTTACCAATCTTTAAAGGAGTTGCCAAGTTGAATTCAACATATTTATCAACTTGAGCTGCACTTGCTAATTTAACAGCACCATCAGTATCATACAAAGAGTATGATAAAATGTCGCTATCAGCTAAAGTACCAGATTGTTTATAAACAATTCTTTCAACTTGAATTTCTTCACTTGAAGAATCATTAGTAATTTTGATTTCTGTTAACTCAACATTAGTATCACCAACTTTTGGTGTACCGTCTGATGTTGGGTTACTTCCACCAGCAGCTACAGTAGCTGCAGCAATTATAACTGCACTATTCATAGTCATGCCATTACCCCAAATAGGTAATGAAGCACTTAAGGTAGCATCACCTTTAAGAGTCATTGCATACAAACCTAATGTTGGAACATTACCACTACTCATAAGAGCACGAGTAGTCATGTTACCGGCAATTACTATTTTTTTAGTAGTACCAGCAGCTACAGTAATGTCATCACCAACAGTTGCTCTGTGGTCTGAATTAAAAGTCTTGTTTAAACCAACTTGACTTCCAACTACAGAACCTTCAAAAACTGAAATTGTAGCGAAATCAGCATCTAAAGCCAATCCGCCTCTTTCAACAACAAGAGAATCAACTACTACGTCACCAGCACTATTGTTAACTAAGTTAACGTGCAAAAATGGAGCACGAGCTTGAGTACCCATATATGTTGTTGATGCTGGAGAATCTGAAGCAACAGAAACAATCAAAGTACCGTCTAAAACGACAACACCTGATCCACCTTCTCCAACTGGAGTAGTTAAGTCTGATTCTTCACCAGTAATTGATGATCCATCAGTATATCCTGATAAATCATGTTCTTGAACGTTGTCCCAGCTGAATTTGTTGCCATCAAAAGCAACTTCATCTGAAACAGGACGTTTTTCCATTCCATCAATATAATAAACAGTTGCTCCGCCTGGTTCTTTTACTAATGATCCTGAAGGATAACTAGTAACTAATGCATCACCATAAGTATATGTTGAAGCAAAGAAAGAATCTGGCATGTCGTCGATCTTTGTATTCCAGTTTGCACCGAAAAGATCAGCAGCAACAGCTTCTGATGGAACGTGGCGTAGAACACCACCTGGTTCTAAGGTATATACCTTAGGGTCATTATTTAACTTGATCATTCTTGTACCAGCACGGTAAGGAATGTTACCACCAAGTTGAATATCACCCATTTCTGACATTGAAATTACTTCAACACCAGAAAAATCACCCATATACCAAGTATCATATGTAGCTTGGTTAGGGAATACATAACGTTTGCCGTCAGAAGCATAGTAGTAAACAGCTGAGTTATCTGCAGTCTTAATTAAAGTACCTGAAGAAACAGCTTGAGCTGGGCCTACGAAAGCTCCAGCAAATGCTACCGCTACTAAAGCGACAATCATTCCGAGATTAAAAACTTTTTTCATAATTTTATTAAACCTTTAGTTTGCTTACAGTCTTACTTAGCAGATCTACCCAAATAAGTTGTTGTCAGCAAACAGTTTTGTTTTTGAACTTCCCCTTCGATATTTAACCGAAGTCGACCATTTCTTGGTCAGTCCTACCCTCCACTCTATACTCATTATTTAATGAATACAGAGTGGAGGGTACTTTTATTTATTATTAATAATTATTTAAAAAATCTTATACAAACCTGCATGGGAGATCTGTATCAAGTTTGTATAATATTTTTATTTTATTGAATATTAATTTCAAATTCCTCTGTTTCTTCCTCTTCTTCTAATTCCCAAGCTTCTTTTGAAAAGAATGGATCTATGACTGGTTCTGCTTTTATTTCTATAATTGGGTCATCTGAAGTTCTGCCTTCAGGCTCATCTTCTTTTGTTATGACATCTTCAATAATTATCTCTGCACTTCTACCTTTAACTACTGGGTTAGAAATAGTTTCTAATAACCCTTTAGCTTCTTTAACTTTTTCTAAAGACTCTGATAAGCTTTCTCCTACCAACTCTCCTGCTTCTTCTACATTTTCTGAAATTAACTCAGCTTGTTCTTTATTAATATCTTCATCAGAAACAGCTTGATCTACTTCATCTGATATCTTAGTAATTTGTTCTTCAACTTCTTTTTCTAATTCTTCTTTTGATAAATCTAAATCTCCAGCTTCTTGTCTTTCAACTAAAGCTGCTAATACAACCAACTTAACATCACCTACTTCTTCTAAAACATCTTTTGTATTATTTTTATCTTCAACTTGATTAATTTGTTCTTGAATATCATCCATATCCTTATTTATCACTTCAGCCATAGCTAAAACTTTCTTTGAACCTTCCTCTGAATTAATTTTAGCGAACTTATCTTTAACATCTGTTAAATGATTTTTAATCTGATTTGAAACATATGTAACTGTATTACGACTTTCTTTTGTTGAATTATCATCTATCCTTGAAACTAAAGCTGTAAATTCATTAGCACGTCTCTTAGCAATATCTAAACTCATCTTTGCTCTTGATTCTTCTGAGAAGGCTAAAATATATCTTGTTTTTTCAGCTGCAATTTTAAAGTTATATAAAGGATTACCTGGCAATGTGTTGTTTGATGCATTAACTGTTGCAAAAGAAAAGACAACAAAAAGAACCAGTACTAAACTAAAAGTAGCTACTGGTTTTAACATTAAACGTTGTGCAGCAAGATTTTCTGCTAAACGTACTAAGAATGAGGTCTTTACTTTTTCTTGAACTGTGCCAAAGTCAATTTTTGACATAATCAAACTCTTGAGCTCTAAACTTTCCTGTTTGCTCATTTCAGTTTCTTTTTTTAGACCTTCTATTTGGTTAAGAAATTTTTTATATTTCATTTGATTCTTCAATAATTTTTCTTAATTTTTTTAATGCTCTGTGCAATATGACTCTCACATGTCCTTCTGGTTTTTCTATTATTTTAGAAATCTCTTTATGTGATAATTCATCAATTAATCTTAAACGAATAACTTGTTCATATTCTAAATTATTCACTTCTGATATCTTTCTATTAACTATTTCTATTCTTGTCTTAATATCAAATTCTTTTTCCATATCTACTTTCTTATCCTCAACTTTCCATGAAATCTCTTCTAAATCAATCTTATCTCTATCAGAAATTGTCTTTGCTAGATTTTGATTAACATAATATGCAGCTATCAAGTTCTGTGCAATCTTATATATCAATGCTGTTAGATTCTCTACTTCTCTATCATTTGAAGTTAAATAATCCCATAGTTTTAAAAAAACTTCTTGTTGTATATCTGATGCTTCTTCTTTACTTGGAACCCTAAATAAAATTTTACGATAAACTTTTTTTTCAAAGCTACAATACAAACTAGTAAAGGCTTCTGCGTCCTTATTTTGTCTAACCCTATTAACTAATTTTTTTTCTTTTGGTTTGATCATATCAAGATGATTCGAAATACTTAAAAACGTTACAATACATAACATTACAACCATAATTATATGATAAAAAAAGAGCCTTGGCAATTACCCATTTGACAGAAAATTATACCTCAATTATACTAAAAATGTCAAGACCAGTGTAGACAAATCTACACTTTCAGATAACTATTAGAATTTATACGTTTTTTAATCAAAAACTTGTCAAAAAGCACTAAATACTTGACATATCGTTATATATATGGACAAAATGTCAAGACCAGTGTAGACAAATCTAAATATCTATGTCAATTGTACGAATTTCACCATCTCAAGCAGCCCAACTTTTTGGGGTAAATGAGCGAACTGTTCGCCGAGCTATTAATAGTGGGGAATTAAGATATATCATTGTACAAGGCAGATACAAGATAAATTTTGAAGATATGGTGAAATGGTCACAAAGACTTCCCTCTCGTGAAGAGAAAAGAGACTCCCAGGGTATAGGACAATTTGTAGGAAAGTGGAAAATTCATAATCCTAAATTCAGTCCTTCGGAGAAGATATTAGAAAAAAAAGAGGAAGAATAACTAAATGAAGAATAATAAAAAGACCAACAATTAATTTTGTTGGTCTTTTTGTATTTATTCTTTTAATAATCTAAAATTTTTGCTTTTGATATAAGTTCCAATATATTCCTTTTGTTTTAACTAAATCCTCATGTCTTCCTTGCTCAACCAATTTACCTTGATCAAAAACCAATATCTTGTCTGCGTGGGTGATAGTAGACAACCTGTGGGCTATAATAAAGGTTGTACGGCCTGATATCAAACGCTTTAATGCTTCCTGGACCAATTTCTCAGATATGGAATCTAAAGCTGACGTAGCTTCATCTAAGATCAATATCTTAGGGTCTCGTAATATTGCTCTTGCTATAGCAATCCTTTGTTTTTGTCCAGTAGACAATTTAATTCCACGCTCACCTACTTTTTGATAAAGTTTCTTAGGAAACTTATTTACAAACTCCCAAGCATTAGCTGCTCTAAGAGCATTTATTATTTCTGTATCATTCACACCCTTTCTGGCATAAGCTAAATTCTTTCTTAAGGTATCATTAAATAAAGAAATTTCTTGTGGTACAATTGCAATTTGTTCACGCAAAAAAGCTAAGTCTAAACGATTGATATCTTCTCCATCTAATAAGATTCTTCCTCTGTCTGGATGATAATACCTTGAGATAAGACTTAATAAAGTGGTCTTCCCTGTGCCAGATTCTCCAACTAACGCCACAACTTGTCCTGATTCTACATTAAAATTGATACCTTTCAAAACCTTACTATATTTTTTATCATATGAAAAAGTAATATTTCTAAACTCAATATCCCCTTTTAAGTCTTCTAATATTTTACCTTTGTTATATAACTCTGTTTCTATATCATACAACTTAACAGCTCTATCAATAGTCACTAATCCAGTCTGAACCTGACGGTAACTATTAGCTAATTGATTAAAAGGTCTAAAAACTAAATTAACATACCCCACAAAAGTAACTAAGATACCAGCTGAAATTTGTCCTAGAGTTAATAGATATATAGCAGAACCAAAAACAATCACAAACGCAAAACCTTGAATATTGAATTGCCAACAACTTAAATTACGCCAAACATCAAACCAAGATACCATTTTGTCAAAAAAAATACCCAAACGACGACGGGCAATCTTTTCTTCTTCCTGCTCATTAACATGAGATTTTATGATTTGAATATTGTTAGCTGAATCATAAATATATCCACGGGTTTTTTCCCATCCTTTATTCATTACTTTTTGAGCTTTAATAATTGGTTTAGTTTTAAAAACTGTAACTATTGAATAAAAAATCAAAGCAACAACAACAACCAACGTAAGCCTCCATTCAGTAGCAAACATTAAAATAATTGCAATAATTGCAGTTAAAAAACTAGGAGCTAAATAAAAAAGAACATGCCCTGTAATTTCTGAAATACGATCTGAGGCCCTATCTATTTTACTAATCTCTTCACTAGATTTTTTTTCTTTATGAAATTTAATAGGTAGTTGTATAAAATGAGCATACAGATCACCCATAAAAGCCTGATAATTTTTTTCCCCCAACCAACCTCCCTGAAAACTAATGTATCTTTCCATCCAATTAGCGAGACTAACAAACACCAACCAACCCAATAAAACCAACCCAATAATCTGTAAATTAGGATCTGAGCCCACCGCCTCATCAACTAATCGCCCATAAACCAAAGGAATAACAGCTGAAATCACAGCAGCAAGGGTTGCTAAAAAAATACACCAATAAACCTTTTTCTTATATGGTTTAAGGTATTTCCATAATAATTTAATTAAATCTTTAAATTTCATACGCAAAATAAATCTAATTCCACGAGTTTGGAATTAGTTTGTATATTAAAATATATTATCATATATAGTATATGTATAAATTTTTAGGATTTCGTTACACTTATATTAAATAATTAGGATATCTCCCATTCCTTCCATAAAGTGTATTTTCCATAAAATCATTGTTGCTGTTAAAGCAATAACAAGGATTGAGTGCATAATAATTGGTTTATGCTGTATTTCGAGACGAATGAATATAGTGAGAAGTACGTTGATGATTAAGAAGATTAATAATATAAAGAATATCTTATTTGAATATTTAACAAATATTGATACCCAGTTATTAGATTTATCCTTATTTAAAGTTACTTGTTGCTGTGAAGCCTCTTCTGTAACAACTGTATCTTGTGGTGAATTAGGTATTTCTGTGGTTCCGACAGGCGTAACTTCTTTAGATGTTGGTTTAAATGACTCTTCACCAGCTATACGAACATATCTTTTACCAAAAACCTGAACAACTACTGTTGTTTCTTCTCCATCAATTTTACCAATACCAACAGCTACCCCTATTTCTTTATAGTTTTTAGAAACAATATTATCTCTATGGCTTGGTGAATTCATCCATGCTTCAACTGCGTCTTCTGCTTCAATAAAGTTCATAGCCAGATTCTCACCAGCATATGTATAGTTATACCCAGCTTCTTTAAACCAATACCAGGGTTTTACTCCTTCAGGAGAATTGTGTGCAAAATATTCTTTATCAAACATATCATTCAGCTTTAAAGCAGCTGTTTGATTTAATATCTCACTTGTTTCTAATTGTTCTAAATTTTGTTCCACTCTTTCTCTGTTAGTCAACTCTATTATCCTATTAGTTGTAATTGTAGAAAACTCACCAGCTGTTGGATAGGATAATAGTAAACCAAAACCAACGATTAATTTAACAGCTATTAAAAAAACAGAATAAAAAACAAGCGTCCCGTGTCTTAAACTGTGGGGCTTGTATTCATTTCCTTCATGAGGAATTGTATAATGATGAATTTTCTTTAAAATTCTCTTAGGCATGAGAAATATTGTTTTAGTAACTAATAGTAACCATTATTTCTTCATCAACATCTTGCCTTAAAATAGTTAGATTAAAAGTATCTTCTAATATATGTTTCTGTAATAGTCTATTGAAACTGTTTTCCGAACTTACAAAATCATCTCCAACCTGGATTACAATATCACCAATTTGTAGTTCAGCTTCACTGGCAGGTGTTTTTGCTAAAACTTCTGTTAAATATGCTCCTTGATCAACAATAGACATTTCGTCACCTTTTTTAATTTTAATATTTGTACCAACAACCTGGCTTAGATCAATAAATTTAACACCTAAAGACGCTCTTTCAACCTTATCTTTACCATCTAAAACTTGATTAACAGCTAATTTAAAATCATCTACTGCCCTGCCTAAAACCATATTGTCTTGACTAATGGCCAAACCTACTACTTCACCAGCCATATTCACTACAGGACTTCCTAAATATGTATCATCTATTTCAACATCAAAAAATATAAAAGTCTCTGCTTGATTAGTTCCTTTAACTAAATCACTTTGTTTGCTATTATCATGACCATCCTTTTTTTGAATCCTAATCATTTTCAATTCTTGTTTCTTGTCAGCTAAATTTTTAACAACAACTAAACGTTCTCCAACCTGAACATTTTTAATATTAGATAAAGGTAAAGTTGATAAATTATCAGCTTTAGTCTTTAAAAACACAACACCTGAATAATCATCAAAAATCATCTTTTCAATATCTAAAACCTGTTTATCATTTGTAACGATAACATATTTAAAAGCTGCATCAGCAATTGCTTTAGAATGAGTAATTATCCACCCATCATTAGTTAGAATAAAACCAGAGCCCCTGCTTTCATTTGGTAGATATATATTATCTAGTAAGTTTGTACTAGCTTCTTTTTTTCTAAAAATTGAAACTGTTGAAGCCACTATTTTATCACTTACATGACCAATTCTTTCATCCTCCAATACATTTACTTGCTCATGCCTCTCTATTTTCAACTGCTGAGTAGGTAATAGGTCTTCTGGACTAATTTTTAAGAAAGACAAAGCTCCAGAAAAGAAAAATATTACACCTACTAATCCTGCAAAAAAACCAAAAAATATACCAACAACTAAACTAATCACTACTGTACGACTACGAGTATTAGGATAATCAAATGTCCTAGCGCCTTTTTTTTCTTCATAAAACTCTTCTAGAGTTTCATCTGATTTTTCTGAATCTCTTTTAGGTAAACTTTTTAATGAAGAATCTTCAATTGTTTTAGTTTTAAATTTTGTTTTAGGCATAAGATTATATATATAATTTAAATTAAGTCCATCTAGCAGTTAAAAAAGAAATAAACCAGACAGCTAAGCAAACAAAAACAAATTTCAAAGCCATCTTTTTATTCAAACTCTCTGTTAACTTTAATCTAAAAATTCCATTTATTAAATAGTAAAAAGAGGTTAACATAATTGCTTTTAAATAAAAGCTAAATGGCAACCAATTTAAGACCAAAAATAACTCTAAAATCAATATTGTACTGACGGTTATCACAACCTTAGTTGGCATCAATTCAATTTTACTAGATTTAAAGGATAGTAAGAAAGATATTACAGATAAAACCAATATTCCTAACATCGACATCCAAACACTAAAATTCATAAATACGATAAGGGCAAATATGGCAATACTCAAAAGCAGAAAGTTATACAAATTAACAAAATTATTTAAATTTTCCAAACTATATGCTTTGTATTTCTCTGGTGAGTATATGAATAAAAATAGATATTCTGCATACAATAAAAGAGTTAAAGAAGATAATATAATCAGCAAATGTTTAACTATTGTGTTTTCTATAAAAAGCAAACTACCAACCTCCGCCACAACAATCATTGCAAAGATTAAAATAAATCGTAGAGTAGATTTAAAACCTAAAGATTTCTTAGTAAGAAACCAAACAGTCAATATTGTTAAAAGCAAAAGACCGCTTGACCACCAACCTATCAAATATGGCTTTTTAAGTACAATTTCTAAAACTACTAAATTTAGAACACCTAAAAAGTATGGGCTAACTCGCCTTAATAAAATCATAAATACAACTTAATTATTTAACCATGGGTATTCAACTTTTAATCGTTCTAGTTCTGAAAAACCAAAATCCAGTTTCTCTTGAGCTCCGTCTAGATTTTCTGCCAAAAGCATTTCATATCCTTCTTGCATAGAATTTAAAGCAATAATTACTTCCAAATGGAGCTCTTTAAATTCCTTAGTTAAAGTTAAATCCATTACTTTATCAATCGTTTGTTGAACAATTATTTCTCTACTTGCAAAATCATCAATTGTAGACCTACTCAAATCAAAAGAATATCCTTTTATAATAGAACTAATTTCCTCCTGATAATTATCTCTTACATTGTCTAAATCAACTTGTATCTCACTATTCTTAGTTTCATTTTGTTTTACTTCTTTGTTTAAAGAATTAATCTTAAAAACACCAATTAGTATTATAACCAAACATAACAAAAAAGCTATTCCTAAAATGAATCTATTTGATTTCTCCATAGTTTTTTATATATTATTTTTTTTACTAATACCCTCTAAAGCACGTAACATTTCTAAAGGAATAGTGAACACAACTGTATTAGATTGATCTGAAGATAAATCATTTAATGTTTGCAAAGTACGTAAATGCAAAGCACCAGGGGAGCTATGCATCGTATTAGCTGCCTTAGCCATATTTTCTGCAGCAACAACTTCACCTTCAGCTTTAATAATGACAGCTCTTTTTTCACGCTCTGCTTCTGCTTGTTTACCAATTGTTCTCTTCATGTCCTCTGGTAAAACAACATCCTTAAGTTCAACATTATCAACTTTAATTCCCCAAGGATCTGTAGCTCTATCAACAACTGTTTGTATTTTACGAGATATCTCGTCACGATTTGAAAGCAATTCATCTAAAGTCACTTCACCAGCTGCGTTACGCATAGTAGTTTGTGCTAATTGTGAAACAGCATATCTAAAATTTTCTACTTCAATCACTGCTTTAGCAGCATCAGATACTTTGTAATAAATAACTGCATTAATTCTGACTGAAATATTATCCTTTGTAATAGCTTCTTGCTCTGGTACATCAACAGCTTTTACACGCATGTCTACCTTACGCATTTGTTGAAAAATTGGAATTACAATTCTCCAACCAGGACTTTTTGTGCCAGCATATTTACCCATAGTAAACATGACACCACGTTCATATTGATTAATTTGACGAAGGGATATTAAGATAATAAAAATTATTATCCCAATAATCCATAAAGCAATTTCCATATATTTTGTCTTAATCAGCAATCTGTAGCATGAATCAGTGCTGATTTTAGTTTATATTTTAATTAATAATTTTACTACTTTATCCTAAAATTTACAACTTACCCGAATTGAGCCATCTAAAACCTAACCCAAACACCTTTGGTTGAGTCATATAAAAT